>NZ_JBHUKY010000001.1:0-53345 GCF_042684125.1 Paenibacillus rhizoplanae
TCATTGTACCGTTTTCGTTGTTCACCCATGGCAACACACCTCCGTGATCCTTATTATCCCTCCGTCCGTTAAGTGGCGTCTACTATCTATTCTAAACCCACAGATGCTCTTAAGTTAGCCCATACGCCTCCATTTCGGCCCCGATCAGCCTGATAACGGCCCCTGAGTCCGCAGCGGGTGGAATAAGTGCCTTTTCCGCAAAATAAGGTCCTCACGGTCCGCATAGCACACATTGGCACATCGAGCACCCATAGCACATCTAGCACATCTAGCACATGTAACACATCTACCACACTCAGCACGATACTCGCCCCGCCGCTTCAGCGGATCTCTGACGGGCTTTTCCCGGTATGCTGCTTGAATTGGCGGCTGAAAAAGAAGATATCCCGGTAGCCGAGCGCATCCGCCACCTCCGTGACGTTCATGCCTGCATACAGCAGCAGATGCTGAGCCCGTTCGATCCGTGCACGGATCACATAGGACTGGACCGAGGAGCCGGTGATCTCCTTGAACTTGATTGAGAAGTAGCGCGGGGACAGCCCTGCCCGGGCGGCCAGATCCTCTACCCGGTGCGCCGCCCCGGGATGCTGGCTGACATAGTTGGCGACCTCGTGGATCACCTCCGCCAGCTGGTTGCTGACATGGCGCTCGACCGGCCTCGCCTGATCCTGCCGCAGCAGATGAATCATGAGCTGCTTCAGAATCAGACGTCCCTCCTCCTCCGCCGCATAGGTCTGCACCAGGAACAGCCGGACATAACGGGCCAGCAGATGCTCGAATTCCACCGTCTCGCTCAGCTCATGGTAGAACGCCGGCACCTCGGTCACCTCCTCGGCAACATCGAAGTGAATATATGTAAGCACAAGCGGTTTTTGCGGATTATGTGTGGCGCTGGTGTAATCCCCCGGGCGGAACAGGAAGCAGCTTCCCTTCCCTACCTGATAGGGCACCCCGCCGCGCACAACCGTCCCCTCCCCGCTCCAGACGTAGAATAAATCGTAATTTTGCAGCGGCTTCTCTCTTTTTTGCCACTT
Source organism: Paenibacillus rhizoplanae (assembly GCF_042684125.1). NCBI lineage: Bacteria > Bacillati > Bacillota > Bacilli > Caryophanales > Paenibacillaceae > Paenibacillus > Paenibacillus rhizoplanae. The sequence continues at coordinate 1,035 of NZ_JBHUKY010000001.1, forward strand.
CCAACCCGGTTCACAGACAATCTTCGCCAGGGCCGGGAGGATTACAAAAGAGGATGGCGATGCATGCAGCATATAGTTCCCTCCTAAACGTATAGCGTAAGCTTACTTTTCATAATACCTTGTCCGGTTCCCATTTGTACATCTTCTGCGCTCCTCATGGGGACGGGCTGCCGCTTCGATTCCAAAACTATTTATGAAAACGCAGCATTCCTCAGTGACGGCGGCAATCCGCGGTGTTATAATGTTAGGCAATGTTAGCGTATATATCCCAGAAGAATACCGGAAGGATGAAACTGATGAATCCACTGGCTGGACAATTGAATGACAGCATCAAGGCAGGCAATGAACATGTGTACGATATGCTCTCTAGTCTCGGTAAAGCAATCTATTTCCCCAAAGAGGGGATCCTGAGCCAATCCGCAGAAGCCACGGCTCATGCCAAGAAGTATAACGCCACCATCGGAATCGCTACCGAGAACGGGTTGCCGATGCACCTTGGTGTGATCCAGGATAAACTCTCCGCCTACAGTCCCAAAGACCTCTACGGCTACGCGCCTCCAGCAGGCAAGCCGGAGCTTCGCTCCGTATGGCGGGAGAAGATGCTGCGTGAGAATCCGTCGCTTGAAGGCAAGTCCTTCAGCAATCCTGTCGTAACGAATGCGCTGACCCACGGGCTTAGCATCGTTGCCGATCTGTTCGCAGAGCAAGGGGATGCCGTCATCTATCCGGACAAAAACTGGGAGAACTACGAGCTGACCTTCGGCATCCGCCGCCTGACCGAGACCGTTAATTATCCGCTGTTCACCGAGGATATGAATTTCAATAGTGAAGGTCTGCTGGATGCGCTGCTGTCCCAGAAGGACCGCGGCAAAGCCATCGTCCTGCTTAACTTCCCGAACAATCCGACCGGATATACACCGGGCATTAAGGAAGGCGAAGCCATCGTTGCCGCCATTCTGCGTGCCGCCGAAGAAGGCATCAATGTGGTCGTGGTCAGCGATGACGCCTATTTCGGACTCTTTTTCGAGGATTCAATCAAGGAATCGCTGTTCGGCAAGCTGGCGAATCTGCACCCGCGCGTGCTGGCGGTCAAGATTGACGGAGCCACCAAGGAAGAATTCGTCTGGGGCTTCCGCGTCGGCTTCATCACCTATGCTTCGGAGAACAAGGAGCTGCTGGCAGCCCTGGAGCAAAAAACACTGGGCATCATCCGGGCCACCATCTCCAGCGGAGCGCATCCATCGCAGACCTTTGTCCTGGACGCACTGAAGGCGCCGGAATTCGCCGCACAAAAGGAAGAGAAGTTCCAGATCATGAAAGGCCGGGCCAACAAAGTGAAGGCGCTGCTGGACAGCGGCAAATACGGCGATGACGTATGGACTTATTATCCGTTCAACTCCGGGTACTTCATGTGCCTGAAGCTCCTTACCGTACCTGCGGAAGAGCTGCGGCTTCACCTGATTCACACCTACGGCCTGGGAACCATCGCCCTTGGCGAGAGCGACCTGCGCATTGCCTTCTCCTGTATCGAGGAGGATCAGCTGGAAGATCTGTTTGATCTGGTCTATGCGGGTATCCGCGATTTGGAGAAAGCCTGATCATCAAGCTTTGACATAGGCAAGTAAGTAGCCCCGGAATCCCGGGGCTGATTTTTTTTGCCCGGTGCTATGGCATTGGCCCATACACGTTCTTCCCTCCGCACATACAATACGGTGTACTCAAGTACAACAAACTCACACGCGAAAGGGGAATGAACATGAGCGAAGAAGTTAGAGGCGGATACGGATACGGACACGGTGCATTCACAAGCACTGGAGCCATTCTGGTTCTTTTTATCCTGCTGGTTATCATCAGCCGTTCACTCTTTGTCTAACAGGGAGTGAGTCCCCTGGAGGGAGCCGCGCGCTCTCTCCGATCCACGTGTTATAGCATTCCCTGCTCCACCTGATATGAAGAGGGTACCTACCCCTTCTATACATGCTTGTCTTTGGAAAATGGCCTCAGACTCCGCATCCGCGAGAGCCTGAGGCCATTTGTTATAAGCGCACCCGCTTGCGGGTACGTATGGTCTGCTGCTGCAATCTGTTCTACAGATCGTCTTCATCCAGACGCGCTTCCTTGCGGGTGGAGCGGACCTTGAACAGATAGGCCAGCAGGAATCCGCAAGCGAAGGTGGCAAGCACCTCCAGCGGGCGCTGCCCTGCCTGAAGCAGGAGCGGTAATCCGGTCAGCAGCGCCAGGACCAGAAGGGCCCGGAATACAAACTGGATCGTTCCCTTGCCCTTGCTGCCCTCCGGCAGCGGGTAGACGGTCAGCCAGAACGATTCGCTGTGCAGCTTGCGCAGCGCCGTCAGCTGAATGCCCATCAGGAAGAGAAAGAATACATAGATGCCGCTGCCGAGATAGCTGCCTTGCATCATCCAGACCAGGAACAGGTCCAGCACAGCCATCCGCAGGACGATGCCGAAGACGTCGCCCCGGGCGAAGCTTTTGGTCAGGAGGAACCGGTACGCTGAATCCCGCTGCCAGCTTAGGCCACTGCCCCAACGCGACAGATAACGGCGGGCATAGACCCGCTGCTCGCGTCCCGGAACATCGACGAACCAGCCGAGGACCATCAGCGCCCGCGTTCCCTGGTTCTTCTCCATGGTGATCAGGCGTTCCCAAGGAACAGCGTGCCGGCCGGGGACGGCCAGCGCGGCCACATAGGCTGCGGCCAGAATCAGAATGAAGATCAGGGCGCGCATCGACGGCTGCCATAGCCATGCGGCTATCATTAGACCGCCCACTGCCCAGCGCAGCAGGTTATAGCCTGCCGCAGCGGGGCGGGAGAGCATCGCCGTCTCCCGCCATAATCCGTAGCTGGATAACAGCTTGACCAGTATCAGCACCAGCAGGGTGGCTAGCAGCCCCCTGGGAGACTCCTCGGTGCGTATGTACAGCGGCCATAATGTAATGAGGATAAAGGCCAGTCGCAGAATCTTCCACACATTGCCGCTGACCCAGGACGGGGCGAAATACTCTCTCATCCGGTGGCCCTGCGGCAGCAGGAAGATCGTATCCGGGGTCTGCAAATACGTCCGGAAGCTGCTGTGTACCGCCGCAGGAACCAGCAAGACGAACATAATCCAGCGGATCGGTATGTTAGGCGGAATATCGCGCAGCAGCGCCGTGTACCAGGCGGAGAAGATAATCAGCACCAGCAGGAACACCATGGCGACACCGCTCTGAATGATATATCCCATATAAGGGACCAGGCTTCCTGTGAACCGGCTGCGCCGCTGCCGGCGCAGCTCCTTCAAATCCATATCATTTCCCTCCCTGAACCAGCTCGTAAAACAGCTGCTCCAAATTCAAGCCCTGCAGCCCGGCCTTCGCGGTCATCTCGGCCAGCGTTCCCTCCGCGATCACCATTCCGCGATGCAGCACAATGAACCGGTCACAATAGTTCTCGATGGTGGAGAGAATATGCGAGCTGAGCAGAATCGACGCTCCGGACTTCTTCAGCTCCAGCATGAAATCCAGCAGGGAGCGGATACCCAGCGGGTCGAGTCCGAGGAACGGCTCGTCGATTACATACAGAGCCGGACGCGCCACAAACGCGCACATAATCATCACCTTCTGCTTCATACCCTTGGACAGATGGGAGGACAAGGTATCCATCTTGTCCTCCATATTGAAGAGTGCAGCCAGCTGGCTGGTGCGTGATTCATAATCACTGCGTTCCACGCCATACGCTCTGGCAGTGAATTCCACATGCTCACGGACCGTCAATTCCTCATAGAGCAAAGGGGATTCCGGCACAAAGGACAGCGCGCTGTGATAGCTCTCGGGATCGCTGCCCCGCGTCTTCCCTTGTACAGTAATCTCGCCCTTATGCGGGGACATCAGCCCCAGGATATGCTTCATCGTGGTGCTTTTGCCCGCACCGTTCAGTCCGATTAACCCGACCATCTCACCTGGCTGCACCTGCAGGCCGATATCATGCAGCACCGGCTTGTTCAGGCTGTATCCTCCGCTTAAACCCGTAATTTGCAATACGGGAGCTGTATTCATTGACCGTCACCTCTCGGGGTTTTGTCCTTGAGCCACTTCGGGGCTCCCTTATTCTTGCGGTTCTTGTCCCGCTCCGCCTGGCTGCGGGCCTTGCCTGCCGGCCCCGCCGCGCTGCGCGTGCTCGCGGCAATCCCCGGCCGCTGCTCGCGCCGCGCCGTGATCCCACCACCGCTGCCAGCCGCTGCGCCAGGCTGCCCGGCCGGCGCTTCGCCGCCCGTCCCTCCGCCTGCCGTTCCAGCCGCCGAGGTCCGCACTTGCGGCTTGCCGGTGCGCGGCGCTGCCATGCCGCCGCGCGGTTCAGCCCCTTCGCGGCGCTCCTTCGCGCCGCCGCTGCGCAGCTCGGCGCGCTCGCCTTCCGCCAGCGCCTTGCCGAAGGCCATCGCCCGCTCGTCCAGCTGGATATCCAGCTCGCGGGCGAATTTGCGCATGATGAACGTCTGCTGCTCCGTAACGATCGTTACGGATAAGCCGCGTTTGCCCATGCGCCCGGTCCGTCCGGCACGGTGGACATAGTGCTCGGAGTCAAAAGCAGGATCGAAGCTGATGACAAGCATCAGATTCTCAATGTCAAGGCCCCGGGCCGCTACGTCGCTGGCGACCAATACCTTGAGCTTGCCGTCCCGGAAGCGGGTCAGCACGTTTGCGCGCGTCACCTTGTCGGCATCGCCGTACAGCGCTGCGGCCGGAAGGCCCAGGTGGTTCAGCTTCGCTGTCACCTCGGCAATATCATCGGTTGCGTTCACGAAGACAAGCGCCCGGTCCGGCTTGTAATGGCGGATCACCCGGCGCAGCATATCGATCTTGTTCCGCTCCTCGCACACCACATAGTGATGCTCCAGGCTCTGGGCGGTCATCACGCCGGGATCGATGCCCACCTCTGCCGGATTCTTCATCTCCCGGTTCGCCAGTAGACGGGTCTCCGGTCCAATCGTGGCCGACAGCATAACCAGCTGCCGCGTACGCAGCGCGCTGCTGACGATCTTCGTCACTTCGCCCGCACCGCTAAGCTGGAACATCTGATCTGCCTCATCGAGAATAATCGTGCTCACCTCATGCATCTTGAGCTTGCGCAGTCCAATCAGCTCACGTATGCGTCCCGGGGTGCCGACCACCAGTTGCGGATGCTCCCGCAGCTTGTCAATCTGGCGCTTGATCGCCGCCCCGCCGATCAGTCCTATCGCCCGGATGCCCCGGTGTGCCCCGTAGCGCTCCGCTTCACGGAGGATTTGCATCGCCAGCTCCTGGGTTGGGGCCAGCACCAGCTTTTGCACCGATTTCGAGTCGGGGTTAATCCCTTGCAGCAGCGGCAGCAGATAAGCCAGTGTCTTGCCTGTTCCTGTCTGGGATGCGGCCAGAACATCTCTTCCTTCCAGCAGAAGCGGAATCGTCTGCTCCTGTACAGGGGATGGTTCGGTAATGCCGAATTCAGACAATCGGGCAGCAAGGTCTTCCTGGATGCCGATAGCCGCAAAAGAAGCTTTATTCATAATAGGGTTTCATCCTTTTCACTTAAGATAATATGTTCATTATATGCCAAAAAGGCCTCTCCACCAAATGGAAGGCCATAAAATCTAACTCCGAGCCGTATTTAATACGGTCACTCCATCCTGTATGCTCTAGGGGGACAAGTCGTTCACGCCACAGCCGGTAAATATGATCTGTTCATTTTTTGTTCATCAGGTTATAGGTCAGCTTGTCTGCCAGCCGCGGGAACAGGCCATAGAGCCGGATGCCGAAGCCCGCCAGACCGGGCAGGTCCACTTCCTCTTTGCCCTTGTCCATCAGCTTGACGATCTTCGCGGACACATGCTGCGGCGTCATCATGATCCGGCTTACGCTTCGTTCATAATTGCCTGAAGGGTCGGCGGTCTTGAAAAATTCGGTGGCGATAGGTCCGGGGTTCACAGCCGAGACAATAATACCGCTCCTCCGCAGCTCCTGGCGGAGCGCATTGGTGAAGCCGAGAACAGCATGTTTGGTGGCCGTGTAGGACACCGAGCGTGCGGTTCCGATTTTGCCGGCCATAGAAGCCACATTCACGATCTGACCGCTGCCGCGCGTAAGCATATGAGGAACGACAGCCTTGGTGCAGCGCACAATTCCCATATAGTTAACATCCATCATATCGGCGAACTCTTCAGACTCCATCTCTGTAAAAGCCGCAAACTTGCCGTAACCGGCATTATTGAGCAAAATGTCAATTCTTCCGTATTGCTCCAGGATCTCCCCGAAGGTACGCTCCACCGCCGCCTCATCGGTCACATCGCAAACGAACAGTCCATAAGCGCCCTGGATGCCCGCTGCAGTAGTCTGCAGCTTATCCTCCGAACGGGCCAGGAGTACGGGAACCGCCCCGCGCTCACTGAGCATTTGGGCCGTAAGTGCGCCAATTCCGCTGGAAGCGCCTGTAATCACCACAATCTTGCCTTGTAATGCCATGGAATAGATTCAACTCCCGATTATCCGCCTAAGAGATCATAACCTGAATATCCAGCTCCCCGATGCCCTCCATCAGAAGAGGAATACTTAGCGCTTTGCGCGGCAGTATGGACATGCTCTCCCACTTCATCAGCTTCGGCGGGGTAATGTCTACGGACACCCCTTGATTGGAGAGAATAGTACTGGCATTGCCGCTAATCATATTGCCAAGCTCCGATATGGCACTCTGCCCCATCTCATCCATCTCCGTAATCACATAACCGCCCATCATGGCCGACACCATCTTAAGTGCCACCGGTTCGGCAATCCCGAAGATAATATTCCCGGTGAGCTGACCTGTCATTCCCACTTGAATCCATATATGATTATCGATCAGTTCAATATCCTTAATCCCCAGCATACCGGTGGACGGCGAGACTTGGATCACCTGTTCAATTACAATGCGCGCAGACTCTAGAAACGGATTGATTACTTCTGCTTTCATGAAAGTGCTGTCCCCCTCGACCAGTCTTTAGTCATATACCAAAAGTCCTAAGCAATAAAATTTATTATACTTCATATATCGGCATTATTCACCAAAAATTAATGGTCTTGTCGAATGATTTCTGAAGATAGTTTGGACGGCAACATTGCCCTCCCGGGAGGAATCTCCTATAATTTAATCAATAAACGTAAGATCTGCGGCGTCACACCCTCCGAGTGCAGCACTCACAGCGACCCTTTTACCCGTCTACCTTGTCAGAATCCGCAGCCTGCAGACTCTCATTCAGGAAGCAGACATGTGCGTATACGTCTTTCGGAAAGCTGCGGCTTTCCCTATTTGTACAAATAAACGGCGGCACCATCCGGTAGCCATAAGGGGGCAAGTCCATGAATATCAGCCAGCTCGAAACACTGATCACCATCTCCAAAACCATGAGCTTCCGCAAGGCGGGCGAGCTGCTCAACCTGACACAGCCGGCGGTCTCGGCCCAGATTAAAAGCCTGGAGGAAGAATTCAAAACCCAGCTTGTTGACCGGAACCAGCCGGTGACGCTGACGGACAGGGGCAAAGTTTTCCTCGCCCACGCGGAACAGATTGTCGGAATCGTAGATGAGCTTAAGCAGCGCCTTGCCGATCTCGAAGAGAATCCCCAAGGGCATATTATTCTCGGTACGACCACCTCCATCGCCATCCAGATTCTCCCCCGGGTGCTCTCCTATTTCCAGGATCAGTTCCCTGATATCAAAACCTCGATCTCATCCATGTCCTCCTCCCAGATCTACCAGCAAGTCGAGAACGGGATTGTGGATGTCGGTATCGGCTATCTGATTGGGCGCAACCCGGGGATGACGACCTCGGTCCTGTATTATGATACTTTTGAACTGGTTGTCTCGCCCCGCCATCCGCTGGCCCAGGTCAAATCGGCCGGGATTGAGGCCCTAGGCAGAATCCCGCTCATCCTGCTCTCACCAGATACGGTCGGCCGGAAATTTGTCGATGAGGTGCTGGCGAGACACGGTATTCAGCCGCTGGTGATTATGGAGCTGACCAGCAGCGAGGAAGTGAAGCGGATGGTTGAGCTTGACCTGGGCGCGGCGGTCATCTCCAAGCAGTCTGTCATGGCCGAGGTTAGACTTGGCACACTCCGCATCGTCCCGATCATTGAGCTGGAGGTGACCCATCCCGTAGGTGTCATTACCAAATCCGGCAAGTATGTCAACTCTGCGATGAGACAGTTCCTGAGCGACCTTAAGGGAATGCCCGAGACCCAGTTTATCGGCTCAGAGTAACCTTTACCCATTCTGCCATATTGGCCTAAGGAGATGTTCCCTGTATGAATTTTGACCTGCACACTCACCATTTCCGCTGCGGTCATGCTGACGGCAATATCAGAGACTACATTGAAGCCGGAATAGCGGCGGGGCTGGATGTCATCGGTATTTCCGACCATTCGCCTTACTTCGGAAGCCCGGACGAGCAGGCTTTTCCGCGTATCGCCATGGCCAAGTCCGAGCTGGCCTATTATGTCCAGGAAGTTCTGTCTCTGCAACAAGAGTACGAAGGACGCATAGATGTCCTGCTTGGCATGGAGTCGGATTATTTCCCGCAGCATGCGGAGCTGTACCGCAAGACCTTCGCCGCATATCCGTTCGATTATGTAATCGGCTCAGTCCATCACGTAGAAGAAGTCAGCATCTTCAACAAAAGCCGCTGGAAGGGGCTTGGTACGGAGCAGCAGCTTGCAGCCAAAGCGGAGTACTACCGGCTCATAGCGGAATCTGCGCGCAGCGGCATGTTCCAGGTTCTCGGTCATATTGATGCCATGAAAGGGAATTATCCCCCCTTCTCCGAGATTGCCGCTCCGAAGGAGATTGACGAAGCCTTGCGCATCATCGGCGAATGCGGGCCAGCCATTGAGATCAACACCTCCGGTGGCACCAAGCTATGCGGCGGCTGGTATCCCTCCGATGAGATTCTGGAGCGGGCCCTGCATTTCGGCGTTGAGGTCACCTTCGGCTCAGACGCGCATAAGCCTTCCCGTGTGGCCGATCAGCGCAATCAGGTCGCAGCCAGGCTGAAGGAGATCGGATTTCAGTACTGGGTCTATTACAAGCAGCGCGGGAAGATCAAGGTTGCGCTGTAGGCAAGTAAGTGGGCGGGAATTCTCCGCATACAACCAGCACCGCGCAAACAGGCAGCGTAACGGGACACTCCCCGCCACGCTGCCTGCTACTGTGGTGCTTTTTTGCGCTGTACACCTAATACTACACTTATTCCTTATTCAGATTCTCACAGGTGAAGCCCTGCTGCTTCAACGTATGCTGCGCATCCCCGTACTGCGGATTCAAGGCATAGAAGCGGGCAATCGTACTGCTCCAGTCCCTTTCCGTCAGTCCCTGCGCCTTCAGCGACTCACGGTGGGCCGCATTATATTCTTCGATCAGGCCCTTCTGATCGGGATTATAGACTTCCTCGTGATATACAGCCGCGATAGGCAGGCGTGGTTTCTTCGGCTGCTCTCCCGCCGGATAGCCAATGCAGAGGCCGACCATCGGGAATACATACTCTGGCAGCTGCAAAAGTTCAATCACCCCTGCCGTGTTGCGGCGCACGCCCCCAATCGGAATAATCCCCAGCCCCAGCGACTCGGCGGCAGCTACTGCGTTCGATAGTGCAATGCCGACATCCGTAGCCCCAACGAGCAGCGCGTCTATGTCCGCAGCCGTTTCAAACGGCTGGCTTTCCAGCTCCGCCGCAAGCTTGGCCCGGTGAAAGTCCATGCAGAACACCAGAAATACCGGTGCTTCCGCCACATGCTTCTGGTTACCGCTCAGCACCGACAGCTGCTGCCTGCGTTCCTCGCTGCGTACCGCAATCATCGATACCTGCTGGCCGTTCACCCAAGACGGCGCTGCCTGGGCTGCCTCAATAATCGTCTTCAGCTTCCAAGGCTCCACCGCCTGCCCGCTATATTGCCGGAACGAACGGTGGTTCATAAGTAATCTAATCACATCATTCAAAGGTTCATTTCCTCCCCATCTATACTTAACTTACCCATGTACCGTATACCATTTAAACTATCATAGCCCATTCCCCTTGGAGACTGCCAGCACACAATGTTTATACCGCAAGTGGGGTGGCTACGAATTCAGGGGCACTTATGCTCCTCATTCGCTCGTCCAGCCCACTTCAGGCCAATCCAATGGGATTTATCCCTTTCATCGGGAGCCCATGCCCGCACACGCCAAAAAAAATGGACCCGAATCATCGGGTCCCAACAGCAGTTATATTTTCAAAAGGGGGTCATGTACTTAGTTTAACCGCTCTCTGTTAGAGTTTGATAACGGCATTATTTCAATTGTGTAACAATGTGAAGACTTTCATTACGTCGCCCGAGCCGTCTGCCATCGGCAGGGTCCGCTCCAGGGTCAGGCCGTTCCTCAGCATGACTTGGGCGGACCGGTGATTATCACCCCGGCAGCGCCCCTCGACCCTCTTCAGTCCCAGTTCACCGAAGCCATAGGCCAGCAGCAATCCCAGTGCCTCAGTCGCATATCCGCGACCCCACCATAACGGATTCAGCATATAGCCCAGAACCGCCTGGCCCTCCTGCCGGTTCCAGTTCTGCAGGGAGACTGAGCCGATCAGCTCCGGCTGGCCTAAGATATAGATTCCTGCATGTAGCGCGCCGGGATCATAGCCGTGCAGCATCCGGTTCACCAGCTTATCCAGCACACCCTGCCGGGAAGTAGATCCGTGGCGCAGCTGAATATGCGGCTGCACCTCCGGGTGGGAGAGGAGCGACTTCAGCAGCGCTCCGTCGCCGGACGCCATATTCTTCAGTTCCACCCTAGAGCCTTGTAGTGACATTCCCATGATCATCTCATAAGTGCTCATGAACTTCTCCCTCTTCTTCTCCCGCCTATGGTGCCCCTCTTTTGCAATCCGCTACCCCCGGCGCAAAGTTAGCACGGTAAGCTCCGGGCGGCACAGGAAGCGCAGCGGCATCAATGTCTCGCCGAAGCCCCTGTTCACATACACTGGCATGGCCTTATTCTCTGTATAATACAAGCCGTCTATGTATTTCTGAGATCCGTAGGGCGTGAACGGCGCGCCGACCAGCGGCAGGCGAATCTGACCGCCGTGGCTATGCCCCGAGAGCTGAAGGTGAAACGGGTACGCTTCCGCCACATCGGCGTAATCCGGCTCATGCATCAGCAGCACCGTGAAGATGCCGTCCGGAATATCCCGCACTGCTGCCTCCGGGTCCGGCTTGCCGTGCAGCATGTCATCCAGTCCTGCTACAGCAATCATCGCTCCGCCTTGCTTGATCAGATAGGACTCGTTCCGCAGGACGCGGAATCCGGCCTCCTTCAGCAGACGGGTCAGCAGCTCCGTATTCTTGTAATCGTGATTCCCGAGGATGGCATACTTCCCAAGCGGGGCTTCCAGCTCTGCGAGAATGGGGACCGAGTCGGTCAGATCTTCAGCATAGCTGTCTACGATATCCCCGGTGAAGCAGATCAGATCCGGCTGTGCTTCCTTGATATGCTTCGTCAGCCGGGCCAGATCCTTCGCATCCTTGTTGAAGCCCAGATGCACATCGCTGAAATGGACCAGCCGGGTCCCGGCGAACGCAGACGGCAGCTCCGCAAGCGGCAGCTCCCGGCGGGTCACCTCTAACCAGTTCGGCTCCCCCTGCCAGGCATAGCCGCCGGCGAGGAGGCCTGCGCCAACTACCGCTCCCGCCCCGCGGGCCAGGAACTGCCGCCGGGTCATCTTGCGGCCTCCCCGGCCTTCCGGCTTCGGTGGCCCTGTTCCCGCGCCATCCGCAGCAGCAGGAACCGTACGCTCGGGAGAGCCTCCGAACGATTTTTTCATAGGGAGATTCTCCTTTCTATCCTTGCAATCTATGCGGTTAATATCACTAATGATTTCCTTACGGACCGTGCGGGTCCATCTCATCCTGCTTCTCCGATACCGCTTCATCCACCTTGTCATCAATATCCACTTCTATCGCTGCTTCAACCTCTTCTTCCGTACCGGGTCCAAGGATTTTGCGGAACAAGCCCAGCATGGACAGCGCATAGGCGACCGTAATGAAGCTGAAGCAGATCTGCATAACTACAACCAGCCTTGAGGTATTGTCTATGGGAGCTATATCCCCGTAACCGACTGTCGTAAAAGTAGCCACACTGAAATAAAGGAACGTAATCAACTGGCTAAGCAGATCCTGGCCCAAGCCTTCTCCCTGGAACGAGGACTGTCCAAACAGCTTATATATCGATGTATATACGATTGTAAAAAAAAGAATGCAGGTGAACGCAGCGATGCTGATCCGGACCAGCGTCTGCTGCAGCCTGACTTCCTTGCTGTTGGAATCCCTGATTTCATGGAATATAAACAGAATATAGAACAGGACTGAAGCCAGGACAAAAAACAGAATCAGTCCGCGCAGTCCCCGGTTGCCAGGCACAATCGTACCCAGATCGATCAGGTTCAGCAGGTCCTCCGCCGAGATCAGCGCATAGATCAGAATAGGAGCGAGCAGCACGCCTCTGCCCATCCAGTTCAGCTTCAACCGGGCAAACCTCAGTACCAGCAATACGATAACAATGATATTGAAAGCCCAGATCCACCATGCCATGGCCTTTTCGCTCCTGTTCTATGCTCCCGGCTTCCCGCCGTGAAGGTCCTTATCCGGTCCTGCCGATACTCGCAGAGCAGCGGCTTGCCCGGACTTATACTAGCCCTTAGTGTGCTGACCGGCTCCGGTCTTAGCATGCGAATCTTCTTCCGGTCCGCTTATGACTCTGATCCGGCATTCTTCCTCAGGAGCCTCGCGGTAGGCGCGGGCAATTCCCTTATCCTTAATGTCCGCCCGGCTGACCCAACGCTGCTTGAAGCTAACTTCAACCTCCTGCGTGAACGGGAACGGAGTCAGGGTCAGCGTAGCGCTATCCTGCCACTCCGCCTCAATGGCACGGCCGGAGGTGAAGCTGAACTCCTCGCTGCCGGAGAAGCCGTCTGCGAACCAGGGATGCTTCTCTGATTCGGCGCTGCCCGGCTTGCTGAGCGCCAGGAACAGCGACAGATCATCGCAGAATTGCAGCAGTCTCGCGTCATAATACAGCTCGCCTTCTTCAAGCGGCTTGCTCTGCTCCAGCGCCCGGTGGATGCGGGCTCTACGGTCTGCCTCACCCTCCAGATATTGTGTCAGCTCCGGGCACTCCTCACCCGACACCTCAATCAGACGTTCAAAGTGCGAGCTGCACAGCAGCGCCCCGTATGGCGTCTTCGCTTCCACCTCATCGATTCCCCGTCTATAGAAGGTCAGCTTCGGCACAACCGGAAAATCGAGGAAGCTGTATGGCATTCCCTCCGCATCATTCCAGAACGGTGTCTCATCCAGATCAATCCAGCCCCGGTCATGGTTGCTTACTGCCCACAGTACCTCAGCCCGGCGGCCTTCCGCGGGCGTATGCTCTTCCTTGAACCACTCAGCAAATTCTCCGGCCAGCAGCCCGTGCTCATGCTGCTTCGTCATTACAAGCATTCCATCCTGTTCCCGACAAATCACAGTCATTCCTCCCCGTTATCCGCTGTCAGGCGGTTTTCTTCAGCTATGTAGATTATAACATATTCACCTATATTTATCGGAACCTGCGGACGTATGGCTATTCTATGCAGCTTCAGGCTCTTCATTACAGGCTGTCTACACATGTACCCTTTTTCCAGCCGACCAGAAACATCCGTACCTGCTACTGCTAAGCGCAGCCAAACAGGCCACCCAGGAATTATACCTGAATGGCCTGCTACGATTCTGCTTATAGCAAAAGGGTCTAGAATGCCGTCAGACACCCAGCCAGCGCTTGAACATATGCTTCGTCGTCTGCTTGTTGATCTCGGCAATAGAGGTTGTGAGCGGAATGCCCTTCGGGCAGGCCCGCACACAGTTCTGCGAGTTACCGCAGCCGTCGATGCCGCCGTCTTCCATGAGCGCATCGAGGCGATCCTCAGCGTTCATCTCACCTGTCGGGTGAGCGTTGAACAGGCGCACCTGCGAGATGGCTGCCGGCCCGATGAAGTCGGTCTTCTCGTTAACATTCGGGCAAGCCTCCAGGCAGACGCCGCAGGTCATGCATTTGGACAGCTCATAGGCCCACTGGCGCTTCTTCTCCGGCATACGCGGTCCCGGACCAAGATCATACGTGCCGTCAATCGGAATCCAGGCCTTGACCCGCTTCAGAGCATTGAACATCCGGCTGCGGTCAATCACCAGATCGCGGACGACCGGGAACGTCTTCATCGGCTCAATGCGCACCGGCTGCTCCAGATTGTCGATCAGCGCTGCACAGGCTTGACGGGGCTTGCCGTTGATCACCATCGAGCAGGCGCCGCAGACCTCTTCGAGACAGTTGGATTCCCAGCACACAGGAACCGTATTATCGCCTTTTGCATTCACCGGATTCCGCTGTATCTCCATCAGCGCACTGATTACGTTCATCCCCGGACGGTAGGCAAGCTCGAACTCCTCCGTATAGGGGCTGGTCTCCGGTTCATCCTGGCGGGTAATAATAAATTTCACATTTTTGGGAGCTGCTGCTGTTTCCGCCATGTCAGTTACCTCCTAGAAAGTTTGGTTAGTCTAGCCGGTCAATCCTTCGAGTAATCCCGCACGCGCGGAGGAATCAGCGATACATCGACTTCCTCGTAGGAGATCTGCGGGCCGTCCGCTGTCCAGGCGGCTTTGGTGGTTTTGAGGAATTCCTCATCGTTACGCGTCGGGAACTCCGGCTTGTAGTGTGCGCCCCGGCTCTCATTGCGCAGCAGCGCTCCAAGCGTCATGGCCTCCGACAGCTCCAGCATGTTCCACAGTTGGCGGGTGAACGCTACGCCCTGGTTGCTCCAGCGCGAGGTGTCGCTCATATTGATATTCTTGTAGCGTTCCTTCAGTTCTTTGATTTTGCCGATCGTCGCTTCCAGCTTCTTGTTCTCACGCACCACGGTCATGTTCGCCGTCATCCATTCGCCAAGCTCCTTATGGATCACGTAAGCATTCTCTGTGCCAGTCATTCCCAGCAGCGACTCATATTTATCGGTCTGTGTCTTGTGGAAGCTGTCGAACACCGTGGAGGAGATATCCTGCACCGATTTCTTAAGGCCCTTGATGTATTCCACAGCCTTCGGACCGGAGACCATCCCGCCATAAATGGCAGAGACCAGGGAATTCGCTCCCAGACGGTTGGCCCCGTGGTATTGATATTCACATTCCCCTGCCGCGAACAAGCCGGGAATATTCGTCATTTGATTATAGTCGACCCACATGCCGCCCATCGAATAATGCACAGCCGGGAAGATTTTCATCGGAATTTTGCGGGGATCATCCCCCATGAACTTCTCGTAGATTTCAATAATGCCGCCCAGCTTGACGTCAAGCTCCTTCGGGTCCTTATGCGACAGATCCAGGTAGACCATGTTCTCGCCGTTAATGCCCAGCCCCTGATCCACACACACATTGAAAATCTCACGGGTAGCAATATCGCGCGGCACCAGGTTACCGTATGAAGGATATTTCTCTTCGAGGAAGTACCACGGCTTACCGTCCTTATAGGTCCAGATCCGTCCGCCTTCACCGCGTGCCGATTCCGACATGAGCCGCAGCTTGTCATCGCCGGGAATCGCCGTCGGGTGAATCTGAATGAATTCCCCGTTCGCATAATGCACACCTTGTTGATACACGGCGCTTGCCGCGGTTCCTGTGTTGATGACCGAGTTCGTTGTTTTGCCGAAAATAATCCCCGGACCGCCGCTGGCCAGAATGACCGCGTCCGCCGGGAAGGTCTGAATCTCCATCGTCTTGAGATTCTGGGCGCTGATGCCGCGGCAGACCCGCTCGTCATCCAGAACCACCGAGAGGAATTCCCAGTTCTCGCTCTTGGTAACCAGGCCTTCCGCTTCCCAGCGGCGCACCTGTTCATCCAGCGCATACAGGAGCTGCTGGCCGGTAGTCGCACCTGCAAAGGCTGTGCGGTGGCGCTTCGTTCCGCCGAACCGGCGGAAGTCGAGCAGCCCCTCAGGGGTACGGTTGAACATTACGCCCATCCGGTCCATCAGGTGAATAATGCCTGGTGCCGCTTCGCACATGGCCTTCACCGGAGGCTGGTTGGCCAGGAAGTCGCCGCCGTAGACGGTATCGTCGAAATGCTCCCAAGGCGAGTCACCCTCGCCCTTGGTATTCACGGCGCCATTGATGCCGCCTTGCGCGCAGACGGAATGTGATCTTTTGACAGGGACCAGTGAGAATAGATGTACATGCGCGCCGGATTCAGCGGCCTTAATGGTAGCCATCAGGCCGGCCAAACCGCCGCCCACGATGATGATATCGGCTGATGCCATGATTGTTCCCCTCCTAAAAGTTTTGCGGAAGATCCGCTTCTTAGAGATAGCTATGCAGCAAAACTCGCTTCGGAAGCATAGGCTTAAGTGGTGTCAGCATAAGTTAATCGCATCCACACACCTGTATATTCTAAATAAAACTGCGCACTGACTGCATCGCCGTAGCGGCAGTTTGGAATTCATCGTTACGGAAGGTAACCAGCGACAGGACGAACATGAAAGTAACGAGAACGAAAATACCTAGGCAAAGTACGGACGATACTCTCTGCGAACGCGGACCCACCGTGATTCCCCAGCTGATCAGGAACGACCAGAGACC
Source organism: Paenibacillus rhizoplanae (assembly GCF_042684125.1). Classification (NCBI taxonomy): domain Bacteria; kingdom Bacillati; phylum Bacillota; class Bacilli; order Caryophanales; family Paenibacillaceae; genus Paenibacillus; species Paenibacillus rhizoplanae. The sequence goes on from NZ_JBHUKY010000001.1 coordinate 17,732, forward strand.
ATTGGAGAAGTGGAAGCAGGCGGCCACGATTCCGACAATATAGAGAGTCATCAGCAGCGGCTGGGTCACAATGTTATGCATCACTCCGCCAAGTTGATCATGCTCCACCTTGCCGAGCGCTACCTGGACGCGGGTGTCCCACAGATGCCAGACAATGAAGATGAAGGTAACGACTCCGCTGATCCGCTGCAGCGTATAACGCCAGTTGCGCTCAAGATTGTAGCGGTTCAGGTTCGGCTTCGACTGGTACGCGATGTACAGGCCGTATACTCCATGGTACAGGAGCGGCAGCCAGATGCCAAACAATTCCAGGAAGAAAACCAGCGGCAGGCTGTTCAGCCAGAGCACACTGTCTGTGAAACCGGAAGCGCCACCCTCTACTGCTGCGAAGTTCGTCAGCATGTGCTCAAGGAAGAATGCCCCGAGCGGGATAACGCCGAGCAAGGAATGAATCTTTCTGGAATAAAAACCTCTCATGCAAAGTGTCCCCTTTCCATATAAAACAGCGTTTTCACAAGTCTTTTTAAAGAGCATACACCGCCGGGAGTACAGTTGAAACAGGGCAGCGGCAGGCTTAATTTACCGGCTAATAGTCTGTTTTCACCACTATCCATTGTTTTCCCGGACTTTGCTGAATAATTCACAATATGTGAATATCTTGTGTCACATTTCATGTTACTCTTTTTTTGCTTATAAGGGAATTGCAATCTAATTATTAATCGTTATACAATAAACGCATAAGAATATTTTTTATCTGATAATAATTCTCATTTAGCTTCATTAATAACTGACAATCCAGGGTTGTCTTCCGGCACATTTGGAGAAGCCCGGTTCATCGGCAATGCTTTTTATCACAGATGAATGGGAATTTGGATGAGAGGAGCACGATGAAATGTACGATGATTTAGATGCTTTTGCTGCGGTGGTGGAGCACTCCAGCCTGAACCGGGCCTCGCGCCAGCTCAACCTGTCCCAGCCGGCCCTCTCCCGCAAAATCTCCAAGCTGGAGGAGCGGCTCGGCGTCGCCCTGTTCAACCGTTTCGGCAAACGCCTGGAGCTTACAGAGGTAGGCCGCCTTACCTACACCTATGCGCTGGAGCAGCGTCAGCAGCGTTCCAAATTCCTGGAAGCGTTATCGAAGTTCAAGGAGGGCGAGCCGCAGCTCGTAACTCTGGGCGCCAGCCTGACCACACTGCAGACAACCCTGCCTCCCCTGGTAAAAGCGTACACAGAGAAATATCCGGCAGCCGAGCTGAAGCTCATCACCGGGAAGACCCATGAGATGGTCACCGCCGTCAGCGAAGGCAAATGCGATGTCGCCATCATCGCCTCCCAGGTCCAGGAGCCGGGGCTGCGCTGCATCCCGCTGTTTGAGGACCAGCTCCGGCTGGTCGTCTCCGAGCAGCATCCGCTGACCCTGACGCCGCGGCTCACGATGGAGCATCTCTCCCGGCTGCCGATGATTCTTTTCTCCAAGGGAACCTGGTACCGCCGGACGACAGATGATCTGTTCCAGCGCTGCGGGGTTGATCCCGATGTACGGATGGAGATCGACTCCTTCGAGGCCATCGTCCGTCTGCTGCCGACCATCAAGGCTGCGGCCCTGCTGCCGAATTCGTATCTGCGCCCGGAGCTGCTGAATGGCGGGGGGCTGGTCTCCCTGCACATCAAGGAGCTGGAGCAGACGCAGCGGACCACATGTCTGGTCTACCAAGGCAGCGGTGGACTCAGCACGGCAGCGCGCTGCCTGGTGCAGGTCACGGAGGATGTCTTCCTGAACAGCCGCGAGTAGCGGCGGGGAACACAGCAATCACCCGGCAAGCCTCCGTAATACTACGGATGGGCCTGCCGGGTGAGGATACTGCCGGGTAATTCTTTTGCTATACTGAGCTTGGCTTACACCGAATTAACGGAATTTCCCTGCATCAATTGCTGCCTGCTTCTCATCGAGAATCTCCTGGTAGCCTGCCTCCAGATACGTCTTCTTGGCGGCTTCATACGTAGCATCGAATTCAGCTTCCGGAGCGAGCACCACCTTCACATACAGCTCCTGGAACAGCGTGTTCAGATCCGCCTTGTATTCGTTCACCTTCTCCAGCACCACATTGAACAGGGCGTCCGGTGTACGGAATTCGGCAACCTCGTCATAATACTTCACCAGATCATCCGCCAGCGGCTCATAACCGGCCGGTGCCCAGTTGCGCAGGTTGGCCTTGCGGGTCTTGGCTTCATCCGGGTACTGGGCAATTTCCGTCACCAGACCCCAGTAGTCCTTGTTATTGTTCTGTGCCAGCACCGCTTCGCCCTTATAATCCGGGTTCTTCAGCGCAATGCCGTCTGCGTCAAGCGTATAGTTCTCCCCTTCGATCCCGTTCTGGAACTTGAACAGGTTCTCCGGCTGGCTAAGCCATTCCAGATACATCCACACGGCTGCGCGTTCTTCCGGCTTAGATTCATAGTTAATCCCCATGATGAAGCCAAACGGCCAGTAAGCGCGTCCCTGAGGCTTATTGCCTTCTGGAACCCCGGCATACGGAGGAACTACCGCAAATTTGGCATCCGGGTTATTCTGTAGCGTAGCCGCAAAGACATCGGTGTTATTCGCCAGATAGAAGCCGAAGTTGCCGGTTTTGCCTGCCACGAATTCAGCCTTAATCTTCGGCTCATCATTGCGCAGATAGAATTCCTTATCAATCAGTCCATTATTATACTGATAATTGAGGTTACGCAGGTAAGCCTCAGTCTCCTCCGTAGTCAGATCGGCCACACTGAGATCGGAATACAGCGCACGATACTTCGCATCCACCGGCCATTTGCGGAACGGATAATTGAAGTTGAAGAAGTTCTGCAACAGATTGCCGCCGCTTACGCCGAGTCCGGCTTCCTTCCATTTGGCCAGCATCTCGTTGTACTTCTCGAGCGAGGTCAGATCCTCAACCTTCATGCCTACCTTTTCCACCCAGTCCTTGCGGATAATGTTGACGAAGTTGTCGGCTTCAGGACGCGCAGCGAAGAAGAAGGTCTTCTGATCATCCACGGTACCATACTGTTCAATCGTCTCACCCATACTTTTCCAGTAGGTCGGCGCATAATTTTGAATCTCTGCATAGTCGAGCGGCTGCATCACATCCTCACCATAATAAGTAAGCGCTTGCGGCATATCATAGTGGAAAATAATATCCGGAGCCTTATGCGAAGCCAGGAGCTGTTCGAAATCCGTTACTTCTTTGGAGCGGGTAATCGGCACATAGTTAACCTCTATATTATATTTGTCGCCGAACTCCGCCTGCACCCAGCGGGTATAATAGTTATCGGACACGTTCCAGCCTTCATAGGCACGCTCATAGACCGGAATGTCGAGCGAGACTTTTTTCTCGAAGCCCTTGGAATAATCCGGATAGGCCCCTTCGGCCTGGTTCGTAGCAGCGGCTGTCTCAGCCGGCTTATTGCTGGATTCGGCCGTATCCTTAGTATTATTCCCCCCGGAGCACCCGGCCAGCAGGCCGGCCGTCATGACGGATGCCATCATTAACGAATACACGCTTCTTTTACTCATCGCAATTCCCCCATTTTTTTGAATTTTCGTAATTCCAAAGAATGACTATATACCAGAGACGCAGGATTACTCCTTGACGGCTCCGAGCATAACACCTTGAACGAAGTATTTCTGGACGAACGGATACACACAGAGAATAGGCAAGGTAGCGAATACAACGACTGACGCCTTCAGGACTTCGGGATTGCTGAGCTGCACCTGGCTGGCCTCCAGCTGGAAGCTTTCACTTGCCTGAATGACCAGATAATACAGCTTGAGCTGAAGCGGCCGGAGCGAGGTCTCATGCTTGATATAGAACAATGCGTCCTGATAAGCATTCCAGCGGCCCACCGCATAGAAGAGGGCGAGTGTCGCCATAATCGGCTTGGATAAAGGCAGCACAATGCTGAACAGAATCCGGAAATGTCCGGCACCGTCGATCCGCGCAGATTCCTCCAGACTGACGGGAACCCCGCTGGTCAGTGAGGTTTTCATAATCAGCAGATTGAAGGCGCTGAAGGAGAGCGGCAGCACCAGTGACCAGATGGTATCCATCAGCCCCAGATTATTGATGTTCATATAGTCGGGGATAATGCCCCCGCTGAAATACATGGTGAACAGGAAGATGAAGGTGATCACCCTGCGGCCCTTGAACTGGGTCCTGGACAGCGGATAGGCGGCGCAGATGGTCAGGATCATGCCCAGAATGGTGAACAGCACAGTCACGATGACCGAGATGTACAGGGAACGGAGGATGCTGGCATCCGCGAAGATTTTTTTATACGCTTCAATGGTGAAGCCCTGCGGCCACATAAAGACTTTATTGGCAATGACGTAGGAGTCAGAGCTCAGCGATTTCGACACAACATGAATGAACGGCAGCAGGCAAAATAGCGAGATGATAATAATGACGAGACGGATCAGCGTTTCCCAAATATCGATACGTGCTTTATGGGGTGCGGCAGTGCCTCCGGCTATTGCTTTCATGGTTCCTCTCCTTTCTACAAAATCCCATCCTCGCCAAGCTTCTTGGCTACGCGGTCCGCGGAAATGACCAGAATAATTCCGATGACGGACTGGAATAATCCGATGGCGGTCGCCCGGCTGAAATTGCCGCTCTCGATCCCCCAGCGGTACACCAGGACGGGTATGGTAGTGGTGTACTCCGTGGTCGCTTTATTTTGCAGCGCATAGATACGCTCGAAGGAGCCGTCCATTACTTTGCCCAGCGCCATAATCAAGAGCGTCACAATCGTTGCCCGGATCGATGGAAGAGTGATATTCCACACCTTTTTCCAGCGGCCTGCCCCGTCTACCGTAGCAGCTTCATACATCTCCGGGTTGATCCCGCTCATCGCCGCCAGGTAGATAATCGTGCCCCAGCCCATGCTCTGCCAGACCCCGATCACGAGATAGCTGATCAGCCAATTCGTATCCTGCTGCAGAAAAGGAATCCGGGTTCCTCCCATCAGTTCTATGAGGTTGTTGACCACTCCGCCCCCCTCACTGAGGAGCTGATAGGCGATGGCTCCGATAATGACCCAGGACAGGAAGTGGGGCAAATAGAGCACCGTCTGATTGATTCTCTTGAACCGTACGCTCTTGATCTCGTTCAGCAGCAGAGCCAGCACAATCGGCATCGTGAAGCTGAAGCACAGGTCAAGCACGTTCAGCAGCAGGGTGTTGCGGACGGCCCGGATGAAATCAGGCTTGGCGAACAGGTCCTGGAAGACCTGCAATCCCGCCCATTCACTGCCCCAGAAGCCTCTGGCAATCTTATAGTCCTTGAAGGCGATTACAAGTCCGGTCATCGGCAAATATTTGAATACGATGACAAAAGCCAGCGGAAGCATCACCAGCAGATAGAGCTGCCAATCCCGCTGTAAATAATAGCCGAACCCCTGTTTTCTTCTTAATAAAGGACTGTGATTTGTTTGTGAAGCGCTTGCAGCTTTCAACATATTCACCTCCTGCGTTGAATTCTTCTTGCCGGTTGCCGGCTTATGTTCTCCGGCCTGGTTCCTATGCTACTGCCTTTGCCGGGGCATGAATATCATGAGTATTGATGATCACCTATCACAATTGATTCACAAATGATTGTTGCCCGGCGCCGAAGGCCTCAGCCGCAGGAGAATAATCAAAACTGATAGGCATTCCCAAAATTAATAAAGCGTTTTCATTTATGGGTTCAGGTACAAACCGGATAAAAATGCATGGTGAGGGAGAGGACAGGGGGATTGGGGAGCGGTGAGGAGATATTTGGAAACGATCAGGGAGCAATTAGGGAGCAATGAAAATTATTAGGGAATGATTAGAGAGCTACTGTGGCTCACACCGCCTGCTTTTAACTAAATTTAATAGGATTTATACACTCCTACTTTCCACGGATTCAGGGGCACTTGTGCTCTTCATCCGCTCACTTCGGCTCCATCAGAGGGATTTATCCCTCTCATTTCCACCTCCCGCCCACTTTCGGCTCCATCAGAGGGATTTATCCCTTTCATTTCCGCATCCAGCCCACTTTCGGCTCCATTAAAGGGATTTATCCCTCTCATTTCCGCCGCCTGCCCACTTTCGGCTCCATTAAAGGGATTTATCCCTCTCATTCCTGCCGCCTGCCTACTTTCCAAGGACAAGCCGAAACAACGCAGTCCTTGAAAGGAGTTACCATTCCGCCAGGGATGGATTTCCATGGGTTCCTATGGGTTTCTATGAGTTTCCATGGGCTTTATGCTCATCTATCTATGGGCTTCTAAGAACTCTTACTCTTCGCTGACTTGTAGCCGCTCGGCGGCATGCCTTCATACTTGCGGAAAAAGCGGTTGAAGCTCTGCACATTGGCGTAACCGACCTCTGCGGCAATCTGCTTGATCGTCAGCCCCGAATCCAGCAGCAGCTCCTTGGCCTGCTCGATCCTTAGCTGGTTGACGAAATCAATCATGCTGCTGCCGGTCTGCTCATATACAAGCTTGCGCATATAGGAGTAGCTGATGCCTATCTGCTTGGCCATGTCCCCGAAGACGATCTCTTCCCGGTAGTGCTGCTTCAGGTACTCCATGATCCGCTGCGCATAATTGGTCTCATGAGCACTGCGGTCCAGGCACTGTACAATCTCACAGTAAAAATCATACAGGTACTCCTCCAGCTCATCCAGCGTATCCATCGCGGCGAGAATCGAATACACGTTGCCCCGGCCCATAATCATCCGTCCAGTCCCAAGGTGATTCTCGCGTAGATGCTTGATCGTCGCGCCCATCAGCTGATAATAGATGAACATAATGTTATCGTAGGAGATATTGTCCTCTGCCGAGATCTGGCTGCGGATACTCTGCAGCTCCTTGAAAATTCCCGCCAGGTCGCCGGCATCCAGGAAATTCAGGATTCGCCGCTCGCTGCTCTCAGAGTCAACATACTTGCGGCTGTTATCCTCCTCGTCATGCCAGTACATAATGCTTCCGGCTCCCTTGATCATCCGGCGCTTGATCACTTCCATCGCTTCAAAGAGCCGCAGCGCCACCCGCTCGGGAGCATCCGCCAGTTCACTTACTCCAACCGTTACCGAATGCTCCAGAAGTTCGAGTGACTGGTCCCGGACTTCTTCGAGCGCCTGATGAACAAGACTGCCGTTCTCCTCCCCCTCTTCCGGGGCATAATTCAGTACAATCACCATACAGCCTTCATTATGGTAGACGCTGCGGGCGACAATTGCATCCGGGAACAAGCTCTCATACTTCGCACTCAGCAAATACCGGTGATAGCTGCGCGTCTCGACATTGGTATGGCCCACGTATCTTCTATACTGGTCGATGGAGACCACCACCACTATGTAGCAGGCATGCGGAAAAACCTCCGTGATCCGCGCCGGAATCTCACCGCGCAGCAGACGGTGTACGGCCAAACTGCGGGTATCCTGTTCACGCTCCTGCAATAGCTGAAACAGACTCTCTTCCTCCTCCTGCATCCGTTTAAAAGCCAGATCCAGGAAGGCCAGCTCATTCTTGTTCACTACGCCCACATCAATCTTCGAGCGGATCGTCTGCACCAGCTGCCTCAGGGGCCTGGATAGCCAGGTGGCAAGGAAGATGGCCAGCAGCGTCCCCAGTACAATGATCGCCCCGGTCAGCAGAATAATATTCCCCTGCATCTCTCTGGATTTGGTCATCAGCTCATCCATGGAGCTCCAGCTTACATTCCACCACCCCGACAAGGAGGAGCGGCTCCAGGCATACACCGTCCGTTTGCCCTCCAGCTTGCGGAAGGTGTAGCCTTCACTGGCTTCCTGATTCAGAATCTCCTGTAAGAACGGCAGCTTACGGCTGTCGGAGAGCAGCATGGACCGGTCATTGAAGGAGATCACCGTACCCGCAGCGTCCAGCAGCAGGTAGTTGCTGTCGCCCACCTCGGTAGCATGCAGATATTTGCCGATCTGGCTCTCCTTCATGTTGACGACAATCACTCCCCGGGTGGTGGTGGACAGGCGGTTGAGGGGATACACATAAGATACAACGTTCTCGCCCGACGCAAGCTTACGTGGCACCCACACCCCGCTAATCCCCCGGCGCCCCTTAAGCGCTTCAGTAATCCATCCGATAGGCTCATAGCGGGCAAGCGTCGTGATGCTGCTGTCGGTAGAGAAGACATAATCCGAATCCTCCAGGACAAAGAATGAAGAATACACACCGTCCACCCGGCGGTTCAGGTTCAGCAGCTCCTTAGTCACGGACAGCGCCAGACTTACATTGTTATAGTTGGCGTTAATCTCATCGTAGGTCTCGAAGCTGCGGATGCGGTCAAAAATATTCGTCGCCGCCAGACGCGACGTATCCTGGGCCAGATTAGCAAGCGCGTTCTCGTTCAGCCTGCGGTTGGCATTAAGCCCGGCCAGCGTGGATTCCCCGATAGCTGCTTCAGAGTTCTGTATAATCTGTGACCCGCTATACCAGGTCAGGACGGCTGTAGGAATAGCCATAATGCAGAAAAGAATCAATGCCAGCTGCAGGATCATCGGTGTTTTTTTCATCACATATCCCCCTAAGGATTTCTATGTTACCGCTTACAATATTTTTATTTTATCATTTCAGGATACATTTTACATATGTGTATAGGAAAATTTTTCAACCCCCGCTTGGCATGTTACAGGCTAGTGTACAGGCGCTCTGATGTGCGGATGCAGGCTTACGCCGAAACAACAAAAACGCCTGGATGTATAGCCATCCGGGCGTTTTTAGCTTTCTTTTATCGGGATAGGCTGGCTGGCAGTCCTTACTCCGCATTCACCGCTTCATCCTCGAATTCCTCGATGCTGTGATTGGAGCCGATTACCACCATGATATCCCCCTGATGCACATGATCATGCGCGGTCGGGGCAACGATGATGCCGTCCTCGCGGTTCAGGGCAATGATGCTGCAGCCGTATTTGGCGCGGGTATTCAGCTCGGAGAGGCTTTTACCGTTCATGCAGGCAGGCACCGTCAGCTCAACGACCTTGTAATCCTTGGAGATCTCGATATAATCAAGCAGATTCGGCGTCACCAGCTGGTGAGCCACGCGGATACCCATATCCCGCTCCGGGAAAATCACCCGGTCCACCCCCAGCTTCGACAGCGCACGGCCATGCAGAATGGAAATGGCTTTGCCGACCACCTGCTTGACGCCCAGCTCCTTGAGCAGAATCGCGGCCAGAATACTCCGCTCCATATTATCGCCGATCGCCACAATGCCGCAGTCGAAGTTACGCACCCCGAGCGAACGCATAATCCCTTCATCCGTAGCATCCGCCATGACGGCATGCGTCAGCCGTCCGGTCATCTCCTCCACCCGCTCCTCCTGGTGGTCAATGCCAAGCACCTCGTAGCCCATAGACATCAGCTCCAGCGCCAGACTTGAGCCGAAGCGGCCCAGGCCGATTACAACAAACTGCTGTGGTTTCATGATTTGATTCCCCTATCCAATTATCATTTTGCCTTCCGGATATTTATATAATAATTTCCCCTGTCTCGGACCGAGCGCATACGCCAGCGTCAGCAGTCCCAGCCGTCCGGCGAACATCGTCAGGCAGATCAGAATCTTGCCGACCTGCGTCAGCTCCGGGGTCAATCCCAGACTCAGTCCGACATTGGCAAACGCTGAGATTGTCTCGAACAGAATCATCAGATATGGCAGCCCCTCTGTGGTTGAGAGCATCATCGAGACCGTAACGATCAGCAGCAGCGCCAGCAGCGTAATGGTCAGTGCCTTGAACACGCGCTCCTGAGCCAGCCGGTAACGGAAGAGCACGATGTCTTCGCGGCCGCGCAGCATGGAGATTACAGCTCCGATCATCAGCGTGAAGGTCGTGGTTTTGATGCCGCCGCCGGTAGAGCCCGGGGAAGCCCCGATGAACATCAGAATCACGATGAAGAACTGAGTGGCTTGACGCAGCCCCGTGATATCCAGTGTGTTAGCTCCCGCCGTACGCGGTGCAACCGATTGGAACAGGGAGGCCCATAGCTTGCTCCCGAGGTTCAGCGGTCCCAGGGTCCGCGAATTAGTGAACTCGAAGATGAAGATGACCACCATTCCGGTCACAATCAGTCCGGCTGTCATCGACAGCACCACCTTGCTGTGCAGCGACAGCCGCCGGGTACGGCGGAAGTCGGCCAGATCGGAGATGACGATGAAGCCGATTCCCCCGGAGATGATCAGGAACATAACGACCAGGTTAATGACAGGGTCTCCGACATAGCTGATTAAGCTATGATCATGCCCGCCGAACAGATCGAATCCGGCGTTATTGAACATCGACACCGCATGGAACACCCCATAGTAGACCGCGCGGCCAAGCGGCATTTCCACCGCCCAGCGGATGGACAGGAGAAGCGCTCCCGCAGCTTCAATAACCAGGGAATAGAGCAGCACCTTGCGGATCAGCCGCACAATCCCTTCCATCGAGCTCTGATTCATGGCTTCCTGAAGAATCAGCCGGTCACGCAGTAAGATTCTGCGCCTGAACACCAGCGCAAACAGCGTAGCCATCGTCATGAACCCGAGCCCGCCGATCTGGATCAGCACCAAAATGACCGCTTGTCCGAAGCCCGTAAGATGGGTCCCGGTATCCACCACAGCCAGTCCGGTCACACAGGCGGCGGAGGTGGCCGTGAACAGCGCGTCCATGAAGCGGAGCGGCTGGCCGGGTACGCTGGATACCGGAAGCATAAGCAGCAACGTGCCGATGAGGATGACCGCAGCGAAGCTCAGCACCAGGATTTGCGGAGGAGCTAGCTTCAGGAATCGGAAGCCGGTGATCTTGGAAGACGGTGACGCCAAACTTCTCATCCTTTCAGGGTTCCTTATTAGAAGTTACGAATCGATCAGTATCAGATAAGCATACAAAATTATATACGTTATTGCCAAACTTCACAAAGACTCATTTTGATAAGCCAAGTGGAAACGGCTTTGCCGTCATTTTAAAGAACGGCACCGTATCAGCGAGAAATAGAAGGATAAGTATCGTGTGCAACATATACATTCTTATATTTGGACAAAAATAACAAGCCTTTAAGCATAAGCCCGGACTTCTCCACGTAAAAGGATAATAAGGCATTTCTTTGTACCTGCCCGGCAAGTAATACTATAATAGATGGATGAGAGCATTTTATTTCAAGGAGGCGTTCCATGAATCCCGTCGGCCAGCCCCTGCATCAGCGGCCCCTTACTACCAAACTTATCCTTGCTGGAATTCTCGGACTGGTTCTATTTGTCATGTTCCAGATCGCTCCCCAGCTCCTCTCCGGCTCAGGCGGGGATACAGCCCTTCTCAGCAAAAGCCAAATCCGGGAGAAGGCCGCCGCATTCGCCGCTGGGCAGCTCGGACACGAAGCCGGAGGCCAGGATGAATGGGTCATTCTGTACAAAACGGACTCTTCCTTCTACGGCTATATGTCCCGCGAGAAGCTGCTCCCGGACTATTCCAAGAATAAGCTGGATCAGCGCTATCCGTTCGATGTCTACCATGCGGTGCTCTATACGTCCGGAGAGGCGGCAGCCCGGCTGGCAGTCGATCTCAATATGTATACCGGCGAGCCTGTGGCTTTTGCTATTGGCGCCGATGCCGATGCTGCGGCCGGACAGAATTACGGTGAGCGGCCTGCGGCAACAACCAAACGTACCAGTACAGCCAACCCTGTAAGCAGCATACCGGACCTGAGCCTGGAGGCAAAAGAAAGCCTCGCCCGCCCCTGGCTGAAGCTATGGGGGGCCAATCCCGCCAAGCTGAAGATTGAGGCTAACGCCGGTGGCTACGGGCTTGTCTATTCCGACAGCTCCGTCACCATAGGCGAATTACCGCTTAAGTATCAATTCAATTATCTGAACGGCGAGGTCTCTTATTTCCGAGCCGGATTCTCGGCTCCCGCCTGGCATGATACTTATGTGGACGGACAGACCTCACTTGCCAAGAAGCTCACCTTGTTCGGATACGGTCTGCCTACCCTGCTGCTGGGTATCCTGGCGATGATCTACGGCATTCTGCGCAGGAAGCATACTTCATGGAAGCGCGGAATTTTCCTGAGCTCCGTCCATTTCCTGATCATGATGGTCAGCAGCTACAATATAGTGTCCGAATCTGGCAGCGGCAGCGCTGAGGCAAGAGTTACAGCAGTAGTCATGTTCATCATCTACGTTCTGTACAGTCTGCTGATGTCGCTCCTGCTCTACTTCTCCCTGGTCGGAGGGGACGGCTTGTGGCGCTCCGAGGAGAAGCTGAATCCTTGGCCCCGGGCCTCCGAGCCCGGCTACGGCCACTATGTACTGAAGAGTATTCAGGCTGGTTATATCTGGGCCTTCATCCTGCTTGGCGTGCAGACCGTCATGTTCATCATTCTGTCCTATACGCTGGATAACTGGTCCACCACTGACGCCAGCCAGTCGCCTTACAATATGAAATATGCCTGGCTGTTGCCGATTGTAGCCTGGCTTGCCGGTCTCTCGGAAGAGGCGGTCTACCGTCTGTTCGGTATCCGTATGCTGAAAAAGCTCGTCAAGAATACGCTCATCGCTTCACTGATTACGACCCTAATCTGGGCGCTCGGACATACGCTCTACCCGATCTATCCGGTCATCTCGCGGCCGATTGAGCTGACGGTGATCGGCCTCCTGTTCAGCTATATTTTCATCCGGTACGGGTTCATCGCGGTGATGTTCAGCCATGTGGTATTCGACAGCATCCTGATGGGGGCTACGCTGATCTTCATGAAGGATACGGTGAATATCGGAGCCGGTATCGTCACGATTGTTCTACCTTTCATCGTAGGTTACCTGGTCTACCGCTTCAACCCACCACGGGGGCCGGAGCTGGAAAAGCCGGTTCGTCTTCAATAAGCACATGCAGCGGCTGCGCCTCCTGATCCGGGATAGCGCAGCCGCTGCTGTATAGTTATGCTGTCCAGACTAACTTGTGCATTCTGTGCACTAATAGACGGACAATTCCCATAAAGAGTAGCCATATTGTGTGCCGCGCTGCGTCCCGTTCACTTTCACGTACCGCGAGCTGACCGGGGTGAAGCTGATATCGTCGATGTCTCCGTCCCCGGCTGTCGACGTATACGCCGTTGTCCAGTTCGTGCCGTCTGCTGAAGTCTCAATTGTGTAGGCTTTGGCGTATGCCCCCTCCCAGTTCAGCAGGACGCGGCTGACCGTCTGGGCAGAGCCGAGATCCACCTGAATCCACTGCGGATCACTGAAGGCCGACTCCCAGCGGGTGCCAAGATCTCCGTCCACAGCACCGGCAGCGGGCTGCTTCAGATTCTCCGAAGCGGTCACCGCCTTGTTCAGCGCAAGGTTCACAGTTGGCGTTGTGCCGCCGGTAATCACCTGCTGCACAAAAGCATCATTGTATCCCTCAGCAGTGACTGTAATCGTGTAAGTCTTCGCCGAGGGGAACAGCTCAGTGTTCAGTGTGATCGTACCCGCTGCCACAGTATAATTCGCTGCCGCTGCGGTCACTCCATCCACCTTCACCGCAGTAATTGCATTTCTCCAGGCCGCATTGTCCGTGAACGTCAGCTCAATCGGCTGACCGGCGGTGTTCTGGGTGGTATCGGCTGTCAGTGCAGGCGGAGCGGTTGGCGTCACGGCCCCGCCGCTGCCGTACACTTCCAGTTCCCATAAGGAATAGCCGTACTGCGTGCCGCGCTGCGTCCCGTTCACTTTCACATACCGCGCATTGACCGGAGTGAAGCTGATATCATCGGCAGCCCCGTCCCCGGTTGTCGTCATATACACCGTGGTCCAGTTTGTACCGTCTGCCGAGGTTTCGATCGTGTAGGCTTTGGCATACGCCCCCTCCCAGTCCAGCAGCACGCGGCCAACCGTCTGTGCAGAGCCAAGATCCACCTGAATCCACTGGGGATCACTGAAGTCTGATTCCCAGCGCGTGCCCGGGTTCCCGTCCACAGCTGCGGCAGCGGGCTGCTTCGGATTCTCCGAGGCAGTCACCGCCTTGTTCAGCGCAAGGTTCCCTGTTGGCGTTGTGCTGCCGGTAATCACCTGCTGCACCGAAGTATCACTATATTTGTCCGCAGTGACTGTAACCGTGTAAGTCTTCGCCGTAGGGAACAGCACAGGGTTCAGTGTGATTGCACCGGCTGCTACGGTATAATCCGTTGCGGCCGCCGTCGTTCCATCCACCTTCACCGCATTGATTGCATTTCTCCAGGCCGCATTGTCCGTGAACATCAGCTCAATCGGTTGGCCGGCTGCGTTCTGGGTGGTATCGGCTGCTAGGGCAGGAGGAATAAGCAGTGTATCGGTGGTTACCTTGGTAGGGTCCACCTTCACCAGCTTCTTGGCTTCGACTACAGCCGAGCCTGTCGCTCCTCCGCTGTTGCGGAACGTAACGGTAATTGCCGCATTCGTCGGATTCCAGACCAGCGCACGGTAGGCGGAACCTTTTTTATACACCGTTGCACTGTAGCCGTTCTCCGCCCAAATGTCCTTGGTGCGTGATCCAAGCGTGGCCATATTGTGCACGAACCAGTACGTGTTGAACAATTCGTTCTGTTGCGGCAGTGCCGGATTCCATTTATTCAGCACAGCCTGCGGATCGCTCAGAGCCTGAATCGGCCAGACAATATGGTACCAGTCCGGTTCCGGCCCGCCGTTATCGGCCACGAAGCCGCTGTATAATCCAGCCGCCTTAGCCGTATCGAACCCGTAGCTGGTTAAATATTCTGCTGTAGGCAGCCAGTGAATGCCATAGATATACACCGGATTCCCGTTGAAAAAGGTGCCGAAGAAATTCGAGCTTCCGTAAATCTGACCCACCGTTTTATGCGTATAGCCCGGCAGCCAGTTATCCTGGTCGTAGTTGAACCAGTACTGCTGTACTGCTCTAAGCTCCGTCGTGAAGCCCATAATGGACGCATCGCGGAAGGCCGTGTTGCCGGTCAGTGTGCTCCACATATACTGGCCGACCCAGCCGAACAGTGACTCTCCGGCCGCTTCTTGGTTATTTCCGCTGTCATTGTCGGCATAACCGCCGGCCCAGGAATGGCCTTCATACGGGTCGAAGTTGCG
Source organism: Paenibacillus rhizoplanae (assembly GCF_042684125.1). Classification (NCBI taxonomy): domain Bacteria; kingdom Bacillati; phylum Bacillota; class Bacilli; order Caryophanales; family Paenibacillaceae; genus Paenibacillus; species Paenibacillus rhizoplanae. The sequence continues at coordinate 32,820 of NZ_JBHUKY010000001.1, forward strand.
GAAGTAAGGATACTTCGGATCCGTCTTCGACGGATTAGCATAATCCCGGATCAGCTCATCGACCATCCCGCTGAATTTGTTCCTGAAGTCGGTATCATAGGTGGCGAGCACGGCGGATGCAAAAACATAATAGCCATACGTGAAATGATGGTCCGTGATGCCAGAGTTCGCACCGAACTCACTGTTTTTATAGATCAATGTTCCCCAGTCGGAGTTGTAGTCGAAATAATAATCGGTTTCCCCCGAGGTGTACGTATACCAGTCTGTAAGCACCGTCTTCATCCGGGAAAGGAACAGATTCTTGTAGCTCTCATTGCCGATCTGATCGGCGATCAGCACACCCATGGCCAGCGGATGCAGCTTCTTGCCCTGCCAGTACGCATCGGCCTGCATCAGATTGGTGGCGGTGTCCGTATCCAGCAGCACCAGGTAATTCAGAAGATCCTGACGGGAATAGGTAGAATCGCCCGGCTCGGTGAACTGCGGCACAATGCCGTGGAATTTATCCGTAGTGGCGAACGAATTGCCCTCTGTCACCTTCATCGTTCCGCGGATGGACGGGAAGGAGACAGCGGTCAGCGGTGTTGTGGTCACCTTCCACTGGTGGGGAAGCTGTGCCATCAGCGTGGTATTCGGGAAGCCCGAACGCTTGAGTTCTGTCACCGCATTGAAGGTGGTCGTGACATCAGAGGTCGTCTCGTTGAAGGTATAGGCCACCTTCGTATCCGTCACGAAGGCATAGCCGTGCTGGTAGAAATAATTCAGATTGGACGGTGCCGGAAGAGCCGACAGGGACAGGTAATTCTGGCCTCCTCCCAGCTGAATTTTGAGCTTGGCGCCCACCCGCTTGAAGGTTGTACCGGCCGGAGCATACAGACCATAGTGTCTGGTTACCATTTCAGGCGTTGGCGCCCCGTTGGAATTGGTGACCGCAATGCCGATATGGTCTGCAGTCACGGTGTCGCCGTCTGCAGCCAGAATCGTAGTATTGCTGTCATTAAAGAAGCGGGCCCCGGCCGGCAGATACACTTCAGGACTGGACGGATCGCTGAACTGCGAATAGAGGTAAGGCGAGCCTTTGACGAACGTTGTCTTCAGCTTCTCCGCAGCGCCATCGCTTAACACCGCAGTCGCCGACCAGTCGCCGTAACCGGTAATCCGATTCGACATCCCCGAAGTATTAATGTTGCCGGCCATCAGGAACAGGTCCGAGCTTCCCCCCGCTTCCTGCGCCTTGCCGTCGGCGCTTAAGTAGCCTGCACCCGGGTTCAGAATACTTAGGCCCTGCTTGGTATATTTCGATTTGAGCGGAAGCGTGATAATGCCGTTACCGAGCTGATTGATCATAATGGACTGCCACCAGTCATTGGAAGGCAGCGGCGCAGTCAGCGCATCCGATTTGTACAGCGGATATTTAGGCTGGGGTACCGAGAGGTCATTCGCGGCATGGCTGCCCTGGCCTACGGCCACTGTGGTCAGCGCCGGCAGGGCCGGAATGTTATAGACCGGCTTGGGATCGCCTGCCACATAATCATAGGCCTGGAATTCAAAGATCGAGTACCCGAAGGAGGTGGCTCTGCTGATGCCCTTCATCCGCAGATAGCGGCCGCTGGCATAGACGGGAAGATTAAGTGTGCCCCCGTCGCCGTGAAGCTCGCGGTATACCGTAGTCCATGAGCTGCCGTTATTCGAGACCTGAATATCATAGATCCGGCCGGCAGCGGCCTCCCAGTTAATAATAATCCGGCCCAGCGTGCGCACACTGCCAAGGTCAACGCTCAGCCATTCATTATCGGTAGCGTTGGAAGACCAGCGTGTGCTCAGGTTACCGTCCACCGCTAGTTCCGGCAGGGTTGAGCCGGGAGGGAGATAGTCGGCCACCTGATAGGATGAAGCTGCCGCAGACTTGTTCAAGGCCACATTCGGCCCCAGAACCACCGGAGGAGGATTAACGCCGCCGGTGCCATATACCTCGAACTCATAGAGGGAGATACCGTATTGCGTCAGGTTTCGCTCCGTAGCAAATACCCGGACATACCGGCCGGTGCCACTGAGCGTGAGCTCATCCACACCGCCATCACCCGTAGTTGTGGAGTAGACATCACTCCAGTTCAATTCGTCAGCGGATACCTGGATTTTGTAAGCTTTGGCGTATGCCCCTTCCCAGCGGAGCACAACGTGGTCTACCGTTGCAGTTGCCCCGAGATCCACATAAATCCAGTTCGGGTCCGTCCCCCATGAACTGCTCCACCGGGAACCTGTATTGCCGTCCACCGCCAAATCCGGGGTATTATTGCCCTCCGTGCCCGATGCATACGCCGGCCGGTCTGTGGAGAGCAGATAAGAGTCCGCGGCATATGCCCGTCCGGGCGGAAGAACCTGCACGAGACTCAGCAGCATGACGATGCTTAGAATAAGAGCGGTCCCGCTGATTCCCCTCTTGCGTCTTAAAGATTTTGAATATACCATTCCCTTTATCCTCCTCTTTACGATTGGATTGCAGCTCTTCAGCCTGTAAACCTGACTTTTTCCGGAGTCCATTTCCCGGAGTCTGCATCAGCCCCTTTACCCTGGTTCTGGAAGTTCACACCTTTCACACAAGCGCTTTCATAGATTCATAATAAGCGTACCCCTTACCGAAACCGGTTGCAATTGTTAAAAGCGACGATTTATGCAGAATATAAAGATTTAGCTAATTGTGCAGCGAAAGATTACGGAACTTCACCACAAGGGGATGTAGCGGGATTTCTGACGATACCCTCCATTCCTGACCAAACCCAAAGAAGCCGGCCCACATGGGGCCGGCTTCTGGTCCGTTACCGTTCAAATCTACTTTAGATTGACGGCTCCTCGTCCTTCAGCGCCTCCAGAATCTGGCCGGCCAGCTTCTCGCCGATGGACAGCACCTTGAAATCCTCAATGGAGGCTTCCTTGATCTTCTTGAGCGAGCCGAAATGCTTCAGCAGCAGCTTCCGGCGCTTATCCCCGATGCCCGGAATCGAATCCAGCTTCGAGGTGACCATCGACTTGCCGCGCTGCTCCCGGTGGAACGTAATGGCGAACCGGTGAACCTCATCCTGGATACGCTGCAGCAGGTAGAACTCCTGGCTGTCTCTGGCAAGCGAGACCGGCTCAGCGGAATCGCCGATCAGCAGCTGGGCGGTTCTGTGCTTGTCATCCTTGACCAGACCGCAGACCGGAATGAATAATCCCAGCTCATTCTGCAAAATATCGATCGCCGAAGAGATCTGGCCCTTCCCTCCATCGACTACGATCAGATCCGGCTGCGGCAGATTCTCCTTCAGCACCCGTTCATAACGCCGCCGGATCACCTCACGCATCGTCTCATAATCATCCGGCCCTTGTACGGTGCGGACCTTATACTTGCGGTACTCTTTGCGGGCAGGCTTGCCGTCGATGAAGACCACCATGGCCGAGACCGGATTGGCCCCCTGGATATTCGAGTTATCGAACGCTTCGATCCGGTTCAGCGAGTCCAGCCCCAGGCTCTGCCCCAGACTGCTGGCCGCCCCGGAGGTACGCTCTTCATCCCGCTCAATCAGGCGGAACTTCTCATTCAACGCGACCCGGCTATTCTGGCAGGCCATGCCGATCATCTGCTTCTTCAGCCCGCGCTGCGGCACCAGCACCTTGATGCCCAGCCATTCCTGCAGGGCGGCTGCGCCTCCAGCCGCATCCACGGTCCCTTCGGCTACCGCCTCCTGCTCCTCCTGCCCCTGCACAGCGTCATCAGCCGCTGCCAGAGCAGCCGCAAGTGCCTCACCTGCGCTGACCGTCTCACCGGTCTGCACACCGGCCTCCGACTCATCCTCTGCGCCTAAGGCTGCCATCAGCGCCTGTCCGCTCGGCATTCCCCCAGCCTCCGGTCCGCCGCTTCCCTGACCAGCGGCGCTATCTGCTTCCGGCGGAAGCATTCCGGCACTTGCCATATCCGGCAGCAGGATCTCCTGCGGCAGCGCGGGATTGTCGCTGTAATACTGCGTCACATAAGACATGAAGTCACTGTACGCTTCCCCGTAGAACGGAAAAGCCGACGAGTGGCGCTGAATCATTTTCCCCTGCCGCATATACAGAATCTGCACACACATCCAGCCCTTGTCCACCGCGTAACCGAAGACGTCACGGTCCTTGGTGTCAGCCGTATTGATCTTCTGCTTCTCCATCACGGCATCGATGTGCTGAATCTGGTCGCGCAGCTCCTTGGCCCGCTCGAAATACAGCTCCTCGGCCGCCTCCTGCATCTTCTTCTGCAGATCCTTCCTCACCGCATCATGCCCTCCGCCGAGGAACGACGAAATGTTCTGGATAATCTCCTCATAAGCAGACTTCGGCACTTCCTTCTCGCACGGCGCCAGGCACTGGCCCATATGATAGTACAAGCAGACCTCCTTCGGCATTACCCCGCATTTGCGCAGCGGATACATCCGGTCCAGCAGCTTCTTGGTCTGCTGAGCCGCGTAGCTGTTCGGATACGGGCCGAAATATTTAGCTTTATCTTTCAGCACCCGGCGGGTAACCTCCAGGCGCGGATGAGCTTCGTTGGTGATTTTCAGATAAGGAAAGGTCTTGTCATCCTTCAGCAGCACGTTGTAACGCGGCATATGCTTCTTGATCAGATTACACTCCAGAATGAGTGCTTCCATATTGCTCGATGTCACGATATATTCGAAATCCACAATATTGGCGACCAGCCGCTGCGTCTTCCCGTTATGGCTGCCGGTAAAATAAGAACGCACGCGGTTCTTCAGCACCTTGGCCTTGCCTACATATATAATCGTACCCTCTTGATTCTTCATCAGATAGCAGCCGGGCAGATCAGGCAGCAGCGCAAGCTTGTTGCGGATATTATCCATATAATCCATAAGTTCTCCCCCACCTGTTACTACAGCGTTATACGGTAAGTGTAGAATAGAATGTACTACAGATTCAAGCCTTAATATAGAACATCCGTTTGTATTGGACACACAAAGCGCCTTCGGTAGACCGAAGGCGCTTTGTGTGAAGGGGCCGCAGGCCCCGGTTACAGCAGGTTATAATCAATTATTGATGTTTGGCTACGATATTCTTAAGGGAGTCCTTGGAGTTCAGTCCTACGACTTTGTCCACAGGCTGGCCGTCTTTGAAGAAGATCAGAGTAGGAATACTCATTACTCCAAAACGGGAAGCTGTCTCAGGATTCTCATCGACATTCAATTTAGCGATCTTCACATCGTCACCCAGCTCGGTGGACAATTCCTCGAGAATAGGGGCAAGCATTTTGCAAGGGCCGCACCAAGGTGCCCAGAAATCTACTACTACAGTACCTTGACCTTCCACTTCGTTCACGAAGGATTGGTCAGACACGTTCACGATAGCCATGATATTGTTCCTCCTCAAAAAGTTTTGTTGAGCTTAAGCTGTACGAAATAACTTCCGCTTCTCTAGCCTGAGCCAAGTCTGCCGAAATTACTCCGAGAATATAGCGGGATAAAATGCTTCATGTAATATGATAACCAAATTATCATTTACCGACACATCCCCAGTATAACATAAATACAATGCATTTGTTATATATTTCGAGAAATTATATTGCATAAAATTAATTTGTCTTTTAACAATTCAGACTTTGTCCCTGAGATCCAGCTTCATAGTCCATGAGGTACCGGCTGTCCCGACATACTCGAAGCCGAGCTTGTTATATAACCGGACGGCCGCCTGATTCTCCGGATCAACACTGAGCGAAAGTGACGGGTAGCCATCGGATACAGCTTGCTGTATGATGCCCTCCATAAGCCTGATTCCCAATCCCTGCTGCCTGTAGTCAGACCGTATAGCCACACCTAATTCCGGCGTCTGCGCATCCACAAATCCGTAGCCCTGGTTCGTCTCGTCAAACAGCCTGTACCAGGCAGCACCTGCGGGCTGATTGTCCACCAGTGCGATTACCGCCCTGTCACCTTGTCTCCCCCAATGTTCGTTGTACTTCGCAATCCCCGAAGAATTCAGCAGCTCACTTCTGGGAGGCTTCCCTTGTTCAATATGAATGGACTCATAATGCATATCCATAAGAAAATCATACTCCTGCGGTTCCATTGGTCTTATATGTATCATAAAATCACCCTTCTTATCTTTACATCTCCCCTGCATCTTCGTATACTTGAAGAAAGCGCATTAATTGTCAATGACTTCTCTCACATGTATAACTGTAACCCACTTCATGCAGTCATGCAACAGCAAGGAGGAAGAAGCGAATGGACGTCAATGTCAACGCACAGGTCCGTGACCCGCGGGAGCATATCAATGAGGAGCCCCGCAATGATCTCGGTGATCTGCTGGTCGGTTTCTTCGGAATGACCGGCTTCATGACCGTGGTCTTTTTCGGAATGGTGATCATCAAGTTTTTGTCTGAATAGCTGCGTAGTTGCAGTGTCCGGTATTCTTCGCCCAGGCATGGGCAGGATGCCGGGTTTTTTTGCGTTCATTTTGCGCTCCAGCGGGAATTGCTGAGAATAACATAAATTTACAATTTCATAAAAAGAAAACACATTTTTGTTTCGCAGGAGCCGTGTTACTCTGTATGCGAAAGCGCTTTTATATAATAAATGAAGGAGGAAGGAAGAATGAAAAAGCTTGTCAGCCTTGCTGTCGCAGGCTTGTTGGCATCGTCGCTATATTCCCCGGTATCGTTCGCCGACAACCCTGTTGTGCAGACCCTCTATACGGCGGACCCGGCCCCGCTTGTATACAATGACACGGTATACCTGTACACCGGACATGATGAAGACAACTCGACCTACTATACGATGAACGATTGGAGGGTCTACTCTTCCAAGGACATGGCGAACTGGACAGATCACGGGTCACCGTTATCCTACAAGGCGTTCAGCTGGTCGAGCGGAGAAGCTTGGGCCAGCCAGGTCATTGAGCGCAACGGCAAATTCTACTTTTATGTCACGGCAAAAAGCACTTCGCTCGGTCGGCCCGCCATTGGCGTCGCCGTCTCGAACAGCCCGACCGGCCCGTTCGTGGACGCCATCGGCAAACCGCTTGTCTCCAGCAGCTGGGGCGATATTGATCCGACAGTATATGTAGACAGTGACGGCCAGGCCTACCTCTACTGGGGGAACCCGACGCTGAAATATGTGAAGCTGAACCCGGATATGATCTCCTACAACCAGAGTACAGGTATTGTTCAGGTGCCTATGACCACAGAGAGCTTCGGTGTGCGAAACGGCAATGCTGACAGACCTACCCTCTACGAAGAAGGACCCTGGTTCTACAAACGCGGCAGCTTATACTACATGGTCTACGGCGCAAGCGGCATTCCCGAGAATATCGCCTACTCCACCAGCTCTTCGCCTACCGGCCCGTGGAAGTACCGGGGAATTATCATGCCCACGCAGGGCGGCAGCTTCACGAATCACCCGGGCATCATCGATTTCAAAGGGCGCTCCTATTTCTTTTATCACAATGGCGCGCTGCCTGGAGGAGGCGGCTTCACCCGGTCGGTGGCGGTAGAGCAATTCACCTACAACGCGGACGGGAGCTTCCCGATCATCAACATGACAACCGCCGGGCCGCAGCCCATCGCCACGCTCAATCCCTATGTCAGAACACAGGCCGAAACCAGCGCATGGGCAGCCGGGGTAGAGACCGAGACCACCTCGGATACGGACGGGGGAATGAATGTCGGCTTCATCGATCATGGCGACTATCTCAAAATCAAAAATGTGAACTTCGGCGCCGGAGCCGCAGCCTTCGAAGCACGGGTAGCATCGGCAGGCAGCGGCGGCAATATTGAGCTGCGGCTGGACAGTCCGACTGGAACACTGGTCGGCACCTGTGCGGTCCAGAATACCGGGGGCTGGCAGAGCTGGGTGACCAAGACCTGCACGGTCAGCGGAGCAAGCGGGACTCATGACCTCTATCTGAAATTCACAGGCGGCAGCGGGTATTTGTTCAATATGAATTGGTGGAAATTCAGCGCCAACTAAATCTAAGCATAGCGAAAAGGGACCCCGGCCAGATGATGGCGGGGTCCCTTTTTGCGTTGAAAGTAACTTACCTTGCAATATGCTTAATGCTACTACTGTACCCCTTAGCCTCTGGCACTGCCACGCTGGTTCTCCCCATGCAGGGGAATGACGTCCACGAACGGGGCGATCCGGTCCATCAGCCGCTGGCCCTTGTAGACCTCTTCGCCGTCCTTGCTGGTGATGCTGAGATGCTTCTCCAGCCCATCCAGCGGATAATTTGAGGTGTAGAAAGTCGGCTTGCGGTTCATCCGGTAGTTCAGGATCGCTCCGAGCACATGGTCACGTGCCCAGGGATTGAGATTCTCGGCTCCGATGTCGTCGAAGATGAGCAGATCACAGTTCTTCATTGTATCTACCATTTCCTTCAGCTTCTGGTTGTCCATCATAATCAGCTTCAGTTCCTCGATGAAATCCGGCATATAGACAATCACGCCACTGTAGCCTGAGATGGCAAGCTCATGGAGCAGATAGCACATCAGGAAGGTTTTGCCGGTACCGAAGCTGCCCTGCAGATAAATGCCCCGCGAAGTCAGGCCCTCTGCACGTACTGTTGCTATATAGTCAAATATCTTGTTCACGGCTGAGGCCCGCCGGGGGTCCTTGCCCATAATATCCATCTCATCATATCCGCCGTTCAGTACCCGCTCATCCACATAGAAGCTGCGAATCCGCTTGCGGACATTATCCTGATTGTCCTGCGCAATCTTGAGCTTGCACGGCGTCTTGCGTTCATAGAGGTCTGTTACACCATTCACCGTCTCCACCGTAAGCTTGCTGTAATGCCCCTGGAAATCATTCGGGCAGTTCGCCAGGCCGGGGCAGTTCTTACAATGCCGGTCCTCCTCAACATACTGGTATAACCGGCTCAAGTGCAGCCGCAGCCGGGACTCCTCCAGCTCGGGATGCTCAGCCTGAAGCTCCTTGACCAGGGGATGGTTCAGCAGGGTCTGCTCCAGGTCACGGGAACGCTGGCGCAGAGCAGGGTTATTCATCGAACGCAGCACTTCGCCCATGGACTCCATCGCTGCACCTCACTTTCTTCAGGGCGTTCTCAGAACGCCTTTTTTCTTGCTGGCCTTAATCTCGGCCGCTTTCTTCATCATCGCCGCGAATTCTTCTTCCGATACGGTTCCGGCACTGCCGTCATCAAGCACAATCGGAATCTCCTGCTTGCCGGAACGGCCGCCGCTCTTCGTATACGAACGCTGGCGGGTTCCGGGGGTGCCTGTACCGGAGGAGGCGGAAGCCGCCCCCTTGCCCTTCACCTTCGACTGGTCGCGGATATAGCGCACGGCCTTCTCGTAAGTATTCACCTGCTTGACCAGCATATTGGAGGCAATCGCCTCCACGAAGTTGCGGTTCATCCGCTGATCGCCGCCGGAAGCCACCATCGTCATCAGATAATGGATCAGTACATTGATCACTTCGCCGTTCAGCTTATAGTTCAAATCAATCTTCTCAAAGATATCCATGAGCTGTCCCGGAACCGCCCCGGGGAAGAACGTCTGCAGCAGGCGTGTATAAGGCTCGTTGCGCAGCATCATATTATATTGGTGAATGTCACATTTGGACAGAAATTGCGGAGGCACTTCTACATAAAATTCCATTTCGACCGATTGTTCCACCGGCGCGCCGGAAGGATCACTCCCGTCAGCGGCAGAACGCAGTGATACCACCTTGGCCGCGGCGATCTCTCTTTTCTCCTGGCGCTTCAGATCCTGGCGGAAATGCTGGCTCGCCTTGTACTGCAGTGTATCCAGAATCACCTCTCCGTCCGGCGTGAAGACATCATCCTCATCCAGCAGACGGCACACATCCTGCGGTCCAAGCTCATATTTGCGGGCCACATAATTAATGACGCCCATCTGATTATGGTCAAAACGCAGCTTCTCGACATGCGCACGGTTAACCGATTCACGCGGAAAGCGCAGGATAATATCGCTGTAGGCGATATTCGAATCCGCCTCTTGGTTGGTGCCGGGCTGACGCACAGTAGCTACCTCGGCCAGAGCCTGCTCCAGCTCATAGTCGATCACATGGGTGTTCAGCTCAAAAATATCATAAAAGGGCAGTGAAATATTCTCTTTTCCCATCGACCGCCCGCTCCATTCCTCCGGTTCCCGATGCCAGAACTGCTCGCGCAGCGACAACACTGCGAACTTACCGATCTTATCCCGGAGCAGCAGCGTCAAATGCTGGGTTGCAAAAAAATCAGCCGGCGACAGCGGCGGCATTAACTCGTACTCGTACATATAATCATCGTTCTCCGCGGCATACAGCCGGCAGGTCTGCAGCAGTCCCACCGCTTCCAGCCGGGAAGCCTGGTCTACCATATATTTACGGCCCTTCTCGTTGGGTTCAACGCCCAGGGTCATAAAGAGCCTGCGCTGCTGCTCCACCCCGGAATAACCGATAGATTCAGCCGGAATATGCTCGAACAGCAATCTGTACAGGCTGATGGCGAACGCGCCTACCATCGGCTGATAGACAGAGCCCAGCATCCGTCCGTCCAGATGGCTTAGACCGAATTCGCGGGAAACGCAGTACCGATGATGTTCAGTGAAATGATGCAGGTTGCTCATACGCATCTGCGGATACCTCCCCCTCTTCTATACGATATACGAAATCATATAGATTTCTATTCTATCACAAAACACCCGGCCGGAAATGTAAAATAAAGAGGAATCCTTGCTGATTCTGGCGGAAAAAGCAAGAAAAAACGGCTTCTCCCCGGTAGGAGATTAGCCGTTTCTTGCTGTACTGCCCTTCAGGTGGCGCTTAGAACATTTTGTATCCGCCCAGCCGCAGCTTCTGAATGGTCCAGCCGCTCAGCACCGCTCCGGCAAGACCGGCTATGCCGGTAAGATAATCCACGATGTGGAAGGTAGAGAGGTGCTCCCATAAGGACATCGCGCTCCGGTCCCAGATGGAGTAGACCACCACCGGCAGAATGACAATAACGAAGAGATAGGCGGGAAACCAGGTGGTCTTCATTAGCATATTAAGAATGAAGCCAATGCCGAACATCATCACAAAGAATAAAACGGCCAGAACAAACACCGGAATAAATCCCATCGTACCGCCATCCCCTCTCTCTATAAAGAACCGCACACCCAAGCTTATATAATAGTAAGTTTACTAGAAAAAATGTAGCGAAGCAATGAACATTATCGCGCGGAATACCGGGATAAGCCTTAATGGGGGCCTCAGCGTTTGCTCTCTACCGCCCGCTGCGCTACAATGCAAATAGCACCCGACCTATGTTCATACATATTTAACGTATGCGAACAGAGAAGATTTTACGCGAAGGAAAATACACCCGATAAATTATAAGGAGTGAACAACTTGAACGAAGCCGCTTTGACACTGGAAGGCTGGTATGCGCTGCATGACTTCCGCTCGCTGAACTGGACAGCCTGGACAGCAGCCGATGACGAAGAACGGGCAGTTGCCCTGGAGGAGCTGCATGCCTTCATGCAGGAGTGGGGACCTGTCGAGGAAGCGAAAGAGGGCAGCTCTGCCGCCTATTCCATCGTTGGCCAGAAGGCTGATTTCGTGATGATGTTTCTGCGGGAGAGTCTGGAGGCGCTGAATGCGCTGGAGACCGCTTTTAACAAGATTGCCTTTGCCCAATATACGACCAAAGCCTATTCCTATGTCAGTATCGTTGAGCTCAGCAACTATGCCGCAGGAGGAAGTGCCGGTGACGGCAGCGATCCGATGCTGAACCCGCATGTGGCCGCCCGGCTGAAGCCTGTTCTGCCGCAAATGAAGCATATCTGCTTCTACCCGATGAACAAGAAGCGCGAGCTTGCCGACAACTGGTATATGCTGGATATGGACAAACGCCGCGAGTTAATGCATTCGCATGGCCTGATCGGACGCAGCTACGCCGGCAAAGTGAAGCAAATCATCACCGGCTCCGTCGGCTTCGATGACTGGGAGTGGGGCGTGACGCTGTTCGCTGAAGATGCGCTGCAATTCAAGAAGCTGGTCTACGAGATGCGCTTCGATGAAGTGAGCGCCCGCTACGGCGAGTTCGGCCCCTTCTATGTCGGCAACCTGCTGACCGAGGAATCGTTCGAAGAGTTGCTGAAGCTGTAACAGCGGACTGTAACTTATACTAAGAGGGAAGGCATCCACTATGGAAACCCTTCCCTCTTTTAAATTTATCTATCTTTAATACCTACCCAGACAGGCCATTGGAATGGAATAATCGCATAAGCAATGGAAGGCTTACAAGGGCGGTCGGCTAATCTCCCGGAAGGGAGGTGAGGCTCATGGAGGTTTATCAAGCGTTGTCTCTGATGTTCATGTTTGGCATGTTCATTATTGCTCTGCTAAACTACCTCAAAAAGAAATAGACCGCCCTGGTCAAAGGAGACGGTCTATTTCTTGACTACTTTTCCGAAAGCCGCCGCCCTTAAAAGCGGCTATTGCCACCCGAGAGCCGTGTTGCAAGCACGGCTCTCTTTGCATTGTACGTCTTTTCTACTTCCACTATACCACAGGTGGATTTAAAAAATAAATATATACAGCTAAAAACTGCTTATAGCGAAGGGTCTCCGCCGTTCACTTTGCCGTCTTCGTCTTTGCCTGCCGTATCCTCTTCGTCTTCGTCTTCATCCCCGTCACGCAGGCTCTCCAGATATTCAGCCGTCGCCCGGTCACGGGCGCGGCCCTTATCCTTCAGGCGCTCAATGGCCGGGAGAATGAGAATGTCGATTTCCTTCTGGATATTGTAGGCCAGATCATACCGCGTCTGATCCTCCAGATAAGAGCCTACCTCAATCAGAGCATTATAGCGGTCCAGCTCCTCACGCGTCAATAGTCCGCGAACTTGTACGCTGCAGTGGCGCATCTTAGAGGAATCTTCCTTTTTTGAGTACCAGCGGGATGCCGCCGATGATGAGCAGGTAGCGCATATCGACTACCTTCTTCAATTGCGCTGCCGTCCAGCCTTTGTACGTCTTATCGCCGACTACGGCAATTCCCTGGCCCTTACCCAGCGAAGCTACGGTTCCCTTGTTGCTGAAGGCGAACTTCTTCGGCTGCTGGCTGCGGATGGCCGCTACGAGATTATGTGCACAGCACTCTCCCTGCTGCATAGCAATCTGTGCCGTCGGAGGGTACGGACGTCCTTCCGGATTAATCATAAGGGAGCCGTCACCAATGATGAAGATGTTCTCATGTCCCGGAGCCCGCAGATATTCGTCTACCTTCACCCGTCCGCGCATAGCTTCGAATCCGGCAGCTTCGATTAGACGGTTCCCGCGGATCCCGCCGGTCCATACGATTGTGGAGGCTTTGATCTCTTCACCTGTGGCCAGAATCACGCCGCCAGGCAGGCATTCCTTGATCGCTACGCCCATTTTGAAGGTTACACCCTTCTTGGTGAGTACGGTCATGGCATGCTCAACCAGTTCCGGCGCGAACCCCGGCAGCGCCGTAGGCGCAGCTTCTATATTATAGATGTTGACCATGCTTGGATCGACATCAAATTCTTTGCATAGTGCAGGAATACGGTCAGCCAGCTCCGCTACAAATTCAATCCCGCTGAAGCCCGCACCGCCAATGACGAAGTTGATATGCTCCTGTGCATTATTCTCATTCTTGTATTTGGCGAACTGGTACTGGATATGCTCCCGGATCAGCCGCACAGAGTTGATGCTGCGGATGGTCAGGGCATATTTGTCGAGTCCCGGAATCCCGAACGTTTCAGGCTCACCGCCAAGGGCAATCACGAGGTAATCATACGAGAGCGTTCCATCCTCCAGAATAACCTTCTTCTGCTGGGTGCGAATCTCCTGCACCGAGGATTTGACAAGATCGATCTTGAACTCATCGATTAATTTGGAGATAGACACGCGTGTATGCTCGATGCTGTCCGTGCCCGCTGCAGGCATATGCAGATGGGTCGTGAAATAGTGATATTCATGGCGGTTAACCAGGGTTACATCGGCTTCATTATAATTCAAAGCTTTCTGTAGCCGCTGGGCGGTCAAAATCCCTCCATATCCCGCGCCTAAAATAACGATTTTGGGAATACTGCTCATGTTCCGGCTCCTTCCAACAGGTGAATCTGTCTATGTGTTATTTTTTGTTAAAAAATCAGGTTTCTTTTGTGAATTTATACACTTAAATTCAGAAGAATTTCCAATAAAACTTAAAGGATTTCTAAAATAACCATATCCATTGTAAACCTTAGTATCGTTTTAATCAAATATAATCATACAACAAAATGTCACAATTTTCATTGAAATCAAAGCCTTTGCAAGGCAGGTGTCACTATGTTTATAATGAGTAGGTACGCTTGTATGGCATTTTGAAACTATCAACTCGGAGGTGTAGTATTTCATGACAATAGAGCAAACCGTTCCTATGAGCGATATGCTAATTATAGGCGGGGGACCAGCCGGTATGTTTGCCGCATTTTACGGCGGTATGCGTCAAGCTTCAGTAACCCTTATTGAGAGTATGCCCCAACTTGGAGGGCAGCTTGCTGCTCTGTATCCTGAGAAATATATTTACGATGTCGCAGGCTTCCCTAAGGTCACCGCACAGGAACTGGTGGATAACCTTTCCCGGCAGATGGAGCTGTTCCAGTCCGATATCCGTCTGGAGGAGAAAGTCGTATCGGTTGTGAAACAGGAGGAGCGACACTTCATCGTCACCACTGACAAAGCTGAATATCACACCAGAGCCATCATCATCACCGCAGGGGTAGGCGCATTTGAACCGCGTCGTCTGGAGGTCCCCGATGCACAGCGCTTCGAGAAAGCCAACCTGCATTATTTCGTCAGCGATCTGAATGCTTATAAGGATAAGAAGGTGCTGATCAGCGGCGGCGGCGATTCTGCCGTGGACTGGGCGCTTATGCTGGAGCCCATTGCCGAGCAGGTCACACTGATTCACAGACGGGATAAATTCCGTGCGCATGAGCATAGTGTAGAGAATCTGATGAATTCCAAGGTGAACGTTATTACGCCATCCGAGATTACCGGGCTGCACGGTGAAGAATTCATTACCAAGGTCACCTTGTCCCATATCAAGACCAAGGAAACTCAGGAAATCGAAGTGGACAGCGTTATTGTCAATTTCGGCTTTGTCTCCTCCCTGGGACCGATTGCCGAGTGGGGAATCGAGATTGAGGGCAACTCCATTGTGGTTGACTCCCGCATGGAGACCAGCATCCCGGGAATCTTCTCCGCTGGCGATATTACCACCTATCCGGGCAAGCTGAAGCTGATTGCTGTCGGATTCGGAGAAGCGCCTACTGCCATCAATAACGCCAAGGTGTATATTGATCCGGAAGCGAAGCTGTCTCCCGGACACAGCAGCAATCTTAAGCTCTAGAATTTATCGCTTATTGATAATAAAAGGGTATCCTTTCAGGTTGATTCCACCTCAACTTGAAAAGATACCCTATTTCTTGGTGCTTGCGGTTTAATTAATTCCAATGCTGCAGAAATGTGCTCTGATCTTTAATGAAGAACCGCATGGACTGGAGAGTGTAAGTTCCGTTTGCGAATTTCAGCGAGAAGCAGGGCGATGAAATCATGCTCTAAATGCAGCTCTATAGCTCTGTGATAGGAGTCCAGCAGCATCTCATCCGACAATTCAACCATAACGTTCACCTACCTTTCCTTTATTTGGATCTGAATCTATCATAGCAAACTATCATTTTTCGAACAAGCGTTCTCATTATCCACAAGCTGCTGTGGAGATCCTGTGTATAATATGTTAGTAAGGGTTATATTGTCAGGAATTCCGCAGTGGACTATGGGGATAACAGTTATACACAGGGCTGAAACCTTACATCTCCACAAAAAAACTTTTTTAGAATGTTCATAATTGGCTGGGATATTTCTTGTTGTATTACCTCGGATTTCAAACAACTAAACGCAATATTAGCCTATTACTGTATTTATCGTCAAATATAAAAATTTTATTAATCATTTTGGTCTTGTATTTACTTCCAAAATCCAAATCTTCCCCCGATGATCCACGGCATAATCGAAGCCCAGTTCACCGATCCCCGGAAAATGACGCTCCAGCAGCTCGATACAGACTATAGTCAGCCTGCGCATCTCCGCCTTCTTGGAAGACGTCCCCACTCTCGGCAGTGATCTTCGCAGTCCCTGACGGCAGCTAAGCATTGTACCCCCTTTGCAGAGATTCGTAACGAACAATCCCGGCCGGGCTACTCTCCCTACCATAGAGCGGAACTCCCAGTGATCGCCGACCTTCACCACCTTGACCCGGTAATCAATCGGGCGCCCGGAGATCCGTGCAAGGGAGATCCCCTGCTGAATCAAATATTTCCGTTTCACCTTGAATCTGTCCAGTGCCTGGCGCATGGAAGTGAAGTCTCCATAGATACGTGTGTTCTGCATATACGTGAAGCCGTACCCCCTATGATCCCGGAACACCTTGATGACACCATATCCTCCTCCGCCTACAACCGGCTTGATGACAACATTACCGTAGCTTCCAAGCATCGCGGACAATCCGGCAGCACTATATTCCCGCGTTCTCGGAATGTAACCGGCAACCCGTGAATCGCTAAGCAGCGCCGCCGTCTTCAGCAGCTTGCTTGCCAGTTCTCTCCCCGCCATTATTTGCCCTCTCCTTTCGCATTCCCAGCCTACCCTATAGATTACTCACGAAAGGCCGTGCCCTCCTGTATGATTGTCCGTGGTATAGCAGTCCACAGCAAAAAAAGGGCATATGGCTGCGGGGCCTTATGTCCCTGATTCATTTGACTGGAAAATCATTAAAATACGTTGTATTATTGCCTGAAAGGGAGGGTTTCCTAATGGCAGAGTTTTTTGAAATCCTGTATTGGTTTGCGATGATCGGCATGTCTGTTGTACTGGCAGGAACGACGATACTCGTCTGTGCGCTTGGCTTCAAATTCATCAAAGACCGGCGTAGGGTGCTCGGTGCCGGCTGCATCGCCTTTTCCCTGGGGGCCTCCGCCCTGATCGTATTCATGATTAACCTGAAATTCATTCTCGCCGTCTGAAGCTTGTTCCCGGCAGCAGTGGCCCAGGAAGCGTATCGCCTAACTCCTGTCTCCACTGCTGCCTTCGGGCGGAACTCTTAAGCGTCCATTCAAATGATTCATAGATTCGCCCCGTTACATTATTCTATGAAAACTGCGGCAGGCTGGCCTGTGCAGACAGACTGCTTCATTCGCTGAGCAGGTTCCGGCCTATTCCCCACCTTTTTGCTCTCTCTCCCTCCTGCAAGACACTCCAATCTTTGAAATTTCCGTTCAGACAACAACTTTTTCACTTTATATCCGTAATATGTATGTGCAATAAATTGGAAGACCCAATATTTTGAAAAAGGAGATTCTATCGTGTCTAAACCTGTATACGGCAAGCAAGCTTCTTCATCCAAGGTTATCGAGAAAAGCCCGGGAGCAGCTTGGGCGCTCTGCATTGCATTCATCCTGTTCCTGGGCTGGGCACCCTTTCAGGTTGGACTATTCAACGGGATGAGATCAGAATTTGAGAAGCCCATTTATGTAGCTGCATTGCTGAGCGGCCTGCTCCTGCTGGCCTGTGCGATCCTGTATTTCAAAGCGTTCAGGCTGGAGGGACAGCGTGATCTGCTCACCGCAGCCGCCCTTCTGCTTCCCCTGACCTACGCTCTGTCACTGCTGGGTGCCGCTTCACATTATATGGCAATGAATATGCTGTTCACCCAATTTACCTATGCCGCAATTTTCATTACCAGTATGTATCTGCTCCGGCAGAAGCGGCTGAATTACACCATCCAGCTAGGTGTACTCACCATAGCATATCTGATCGTCGGCTTCGGTCTATTGAACTGGCTCGGGAGCTGGAAGCTTGCCGGCAGTCTTGTAGGCTGGTTCTCACCCACTGTGGTTGGGGGCAGGTACGGCGACGCAGTGATGACCGACTCGAACGGGCTTCGCCTGACTTCCATTTTTCAGTACGCCAATACATATGCAGCCTTCCTGATGGCGTTTCTGTTCGTGGCCGTATTCGCGCTGATCCGCTCCCGCAAATGGACTGGGCAGCTGATGCACGGCTTCATGCTGGTTCCAATAATAGTCTCCCTGCTTCTCACCTTATCCCGCGGCGGACTGGTCCTGCTGCCGGTGGTATTCATTCTCCTGCTGCTCTTCCTGAAGCCGGTGCAGCAGATTCTCTGGACCCTGCATCTTGCTATTGCCGGCGTGTTATCCCTGCTGATTACGAATCCCGTCACCAGCCTGGGTCTGGAGCTGAACTCGGCATTCACCTCTTCGGCAGCCCTGAAGGGCTGGGGCTACCTGCTGGGGGCATCGGCCTGTACAGGCGCTCTCTCCCTCGTTGTCCAGCGTTACTTGGCCCCTTGGCTAAGCCGTAAGCTGGGCAGCACGGAATCACGCCGCTGGAGCGGAGTGTGGCTTCCCCTGGTGTCTGTGGCTGGCGTCGCGGCGATCGCCTTCTTATTCATCGGCACCAGTGCTCGCAATGTGCTGCCGGCGAATATCGGGACACGGCTGGAGAATATCAACTTCAGGCAGCACAGTGTCCTTGAACGTTTTACCTTTTACAAAGATGCAATGAAAGTAGTCAAGGATTATCCGGTATTAGGAACGGGAGGCGGGGGCTGGGCATCGCTCTATGAGCATTATCAGAACAACCCTTACCTGAGCCGCCAGGTTCATAACTTTTTTCTGCAATATCTGATCGAAGTGGGAATCGTCGGTTTCCTTGTGTTCATGGGCTTTATTCTGTTTATTTTCAGCAAATACATCCGAGGGTACGTGAAACGGGAGAACGACGACTACAATAACGGTTTCTTCTACCTCATTATTGCCTTGTCTATTCTGGTCCACAGCCTGCTGGATTTCAACTTAAGTTATGCGTTTATGGGTATCCTGGTGTTCCTGTCTCTGGGGGGCATGGCTGTTGCCATGGAGAGCAAGCCGCTCCGGCTTCAGTGGAAAAAGCTCTGGGTTAGGGCAGGCTATTACGGACTGCTGGGGATCGGCACCGGATATCTGCTGTTCCTGTCTCTCGGGTACATCAGTTCAAGCTCTGAAGCTTATGCAGCCAAGAAGCTGATCCAAGTGAGCCAGTCCTATGAGGAGATCAAAGCTCCTTTGGTAAAAGCACTCAAAACCCGTCCGAATCACCCGGAATCCGCCACTTATCTGTCTCTGCTGGATCAGAAGGTGTATGAGCAGACCAAGAATGAGCAGTTCCTGGACGAGGCCTATGCGGTTTTGACCCTCGCGCTGAAGGATGAGCCGTATAACAAAGAGCTGCTGACCCAGCTCGCAGGCTATTATGACCTGAAGGGCCAGAGTGATGAGGCCTATCATGTCTATCTGGACAATGCGGACAAGTTCATGTGGGACATTAACTGGTACGACCAATTAATCAGCCGCGCTTCCCTCCTTGGATTGCAGGCCTACGCCAAGCAGGATGAATCAGGGCAACAGAAGTATTTCGATTCGGCATTAGCTGTGTATAAGCATATAACCGATGGTATAGAGTACCTGAAGAGCCTCCCTCCCGAGCAGCTTCAGGGCCGGGAATTCTTCGTTATCTCCACTACTGCCCTGAATGCAGGCCGAATCCAGCATATGACAGGTGATGAGGAAGCTGCACTGACAACGATCAAGCAGGGCTTCATCAATGGATATGAGGACCTGACGGACGCTGGACGCCTGTGGACTACAGAATGGTACAGCGCAGTCATAGGCCGGTCCCAGGAGCTGGGAGCCGCAGCATTGAAGCGGGCACAGGAGGCCTATTCCCTGGGGAATAATGATCTGGGGGATCAGGAGACACTGGGTAAGAACCGGTATTTCAAAACCGGGCTGGACGCTTATGCCCACGCGGCTGCAGACCGGGATGCGCAGCAGCAGGGAGTCACAGTAACACCGGAACTGCTGCTGAACACCGGGAAGATTCAATATATGTCCCAGGATATGCAGGCCGCAGAAGCCACACTGAAGCAAGGTCTCAGTGAGGACTACAGCAATCCTATCAATCGCGAGCTTGCCCGCTGGGTTCTGGCGGTTCAGCAGCGGATGCAGAGCGCCCAGGATCAGGCGGTCTATCAGAAGCTGATCGCCGCCGATTCTGAAGAAGCGGCGAAGATTAATGAAGTGGCGGGGATGCCGCTGTAACCGCACCATAGCAGTTATCCCTTAAATAACAGCAAAGAGAGCGCCTGCCTGCGGCAGTGCGCTCTTTGCTGTGTGCGGGGGCCGAGCCGCTATTTCATGGCCATTGGCTTGGCGGCTGATCCTCCCTTATTTTTGCTAGATTTACTCTGTATTTCTTGTTCTAATTGTATTTCCTACAATAGATACCGCTAAAATTCATCCAAAAAGACAAACTATTGCACTTCGGAGACAATTTCATAATTAAAAACCCTTGCTATACCTGGTTTTTTTGAGCATAGAAAAAGGAGTACCTCCCCAAATTCTCGAAGTTATAGGTGACGAAACCAA
>NZ_JBHUKY010000002.1:0-23163 GCF_042684125.1 Paenibacillus rhizoplanae
AACATGTAAGACCCCTTGAAGACGACGAGGTAGATAGGTTGGAGGTGGAAGTGCAGCAATGCATGGAGCTGACCAATACTAATCGGTCGAGGGCTTATCCAAAAATGCTACAACGCAGATTCATTTCGGATTCAGTTTTCAGGAATTAAATTCCTGAAAGATTTTAAGCTGCATGTCCTTTCTGAGGATTGATATTTTACGGGAGTGATCTCATAGATGTCAACGCAGCGCAAAAATCATGTTTGGTGGCGATAGCGGAGGGGTTCCACACGTACCCATCCCGAACACGACCGTTAAGCCCTCCAGCGCCGATGGTACTTGGACCGAAGGGTCCTGGGAGAGTAGGACGTTGCCAAGCACTTAAGACCACTGTTGATTCCTCGACAGTGGTCTTTTTGTATATTCTGGGATGTCGCCGAAATTCTCTCTATGTCCACTGTAGACGGACTTTAGTCCAAGAATTCGCTTACCGGAGGGCGGATTGCCTAATCCCTTCACAGGGCGGTGTAATATTCTTGACAGGCCAAATGCCCTTTGCTAAGATAGCTCTAATATATTTTTGGACAAGCCTCTCAAACCTTAACAGAAGACACGATTATGTATAACTCCCAGGTCTCTACCGCTGTCTATCGGGTATGGACTTGACGCAGGAGTTTCTTTATTCATAAGTTGGCGGGCGGGTAGAGAAAAAAGAATTTAGAGGAGGAATGACCCAGGTGTGGGAAGATAAGTTTGGTAAAGAGGGATTCACTTTCGATGATGTGCTGCTGGTTCCGCGTAAATCCGAGGTATTACCTAAGGAAGTGGATCTAACCACTGTACTCAGCAAGAATGTGAAGCTGAATATCCCTTTGATGAGTGCAGGTATGGACACAGTCACAGAAGCTGCTATGGCGATTGCTATTGCCCGTGAGGGCGGGATCGGCATTATTCATAAGAATATGTCCGTGGAGCAGCAGGCAGAAGAGGTGGACCGTGTGAAGCGCTCCGAGAGCGGGGTTATTACCAATCCATTCTCACTTACGCCAGACCACTGGGTATCCGATGCTGAAGTTCTGATGGGCAAATACCGTATTTCCGGTGTGCCGATCGTAGATGAAGCGGGCAAGCTTGTCGGTATTCTGACGAACCGCGACCTGCGTTTCATCCATGATTTTAATATTCAGATCAAAGAAGTGATGACTCATGAGAATCTCGTTACAGCTGCTGTAGGAACCACTCTTCAGGAGGCGAAGGGCATTCTGCAGCGCCACAAGATTGAGAAGCTGCCACTGGTAGACGAGCATAATATACTCAAAGGTCTCATTACTATTAAAGATATTGAGAAAGCTATCCAGTTCCCTAACGGTGCCAAGGATTCCCATGGACGTCTGCTGGTTGGAGCGGCAATCGGGATCTCCAAGGACACATTTGAACGGACAGAAGCATTGGTAAAATCCGGTGTAGACCTGATTACTGTGGATTCTGCACATGGTCATCATATCAATATTATCGATGCAGTGCGTAAGCTGCGCGAGACTTATCCTGATCTAACGATTGTTGCTGGTAATGTGGCTACAGGCGAAGCTACCCGCGAATTGATTGAAGCAGGAGCCTCCGTAATCAAGGTGGGTATCGGCCCTGGATCTATCTGTACTACCCGCGTGATTGCCGGGATTGGCGTTCCGCAGGTTACCGCTATCTACGATTGTGCAACAGTAGCCCGTGAATACGGCATTCCGGTAATTGCAGACGGGGGAATTAAGTACTCCGGAGAGATTACCAAGGCCATTGCAGCTGGCGCTGCTGCAGTCATGATGGGAAGCCTGTTCGCCGGGACGGAAGAAAGCCCAGGGGAGTCGGAAATCTATCAGGGACGAAAATACAAGGTATATCGCGGCATGGGCAGCATGAGCGCCATGAAGCAGGGGAGTAAAGACCGTTATTTCCAGGATGATGATAAGAAGCTGGTTCCGGAAGGCATTGAGGGCCGTGTAGCCTTTAAAGGGCCATTGTCTGACACGGTTCACCAATTGATTGGCGGACTGCGCTCCGGTATGGGCTATTGCGGAACGAAGACATTAGAAGAGCTGCGCAATGATACCTCCTTCATCCGGATCACTGGAGCAGGCCTGCGTGAGAGTCATCCTCATGATGTACAGATCACCAAGGAAGCTCCGAACTATTCCCTATAAGCCGGGAAGAATCGCCATATTTTGTTGACAGGCAGGACTAAATTAGTCCTGCCTGTCTTTTTTTGCAGATACCCCTGTGTTAGAATAGAACAAGCACTGATTTGAGGATTAAAGGAGAGTTAATCATTGAAGTCCAAGCGAAAACTAAGCAGTAAGCAAATTGTGATTAAGACAGCGACAGTAGGTCTGCTTTTAAATATGTTAGCATTTCCTGCGGCTTCTGCGATGGCAGAGGCGGTAAATAAACCAGTAACCACAGAGGCCGGGACTAAAGCGCCAGTGAAGACTCCTGCCAAAACGGAAGTAGCCAAGATTCCAACCGTAGATTCACTAGGACTAAAGTTGAAATCCGCAGTATTGATAGAGCCGACTACGGGGGAAATCCTATTATCTTTGAATGCGGACGAGCCACTGCCTCCGGCAAGTATGACGAAGATGATGACGGAATATCTTGTGTCCGATGCAGTGAAGAACGGAAAGATCTCCTGGGATCAGAAGGTTGTTATTCAGGAGAATGCGTCGAAGCAGATCGGGTCGCGGATCTTCCTGGCTGAGCATGATGAACATACGGTAAAAGAACTCTACATAGCCATGGCCGTTGGTTCAGCCAATGATGCTACGGTAGCCTTGGCGGAGCTAGTCGCAGGTTCTGAGCAGGAATTCGTCACAATGATGAACGAAACCGCGAAGAAGATGGGAATGAAGACTGCTCATTTCATCAACTCCACAGGTCTTGACCGTGCAGATATGCCGAAGAAGTTCCGCCCAGAAGCCGAAGGCGAAACCGTAATGTCCGCCATGGATGCGGCTCTGCTCGCCAAGTTCATTGTAACCGACCACCCGGATTTCACAGAGTTCACAACGATTCAGTCTTATAAATTCCGTGAACGTGACTCGAAGCCGATGGTTAATTATAACTGGATGCTGGAAGCGAACAAGAATATCCCTAACTTCAAGGCCTACGCTTACCCGGGTCTTGACGGGTTGAAGACCGGTCATACCTCCAGCGCCGGCAACTGCTTCACAGGGACGGCGGTACGGGACGGTATGCGTTTGATCAGCGTCGTAATGGGGGCCAACTCGGAAGCACACCGCTTCACCGAAACGAAGAAGGTACTTGATTTCGGGTTCAACAACTTCGAGATTAAGCAGGTAGTCGCACCTAAGGCAGTGATTGAGGGAACTGAAACTGTGCCTGTGCTAAAGGGCAAGAATAAAGAGGTATCCGTAGTTACGGATTCTGGCGTTACGTTCATGGTTCCAAAGGGTACTGTATCGCCGCAGATCAAAACTACCGTGGTCACGAATGATCCGGCTACACTGGTCGCACCGATTGCTGGAGCCAGCAAGGTAGGTAAGGTCACGTATTCCTATAAGATCGAAGGAATGTCTCTGACGCAAGAGAAGACGGTTAATCTGATTACTGCCGAGGAAGCGGAGAAGGCGGGCTGGTTCAAGCTGCTGCTGAGAGCGATCGGAAGTTTTTTCGGTGATCTGTTCAAAGGAATTAAAAATCTGTTCTAGCCGAACAGAGATGCTGATCACCGCTTCATGACAAAATCCCAGTAAATAGGTTGTATATATTACGGCCTTACGGTAGAATTACATGCTAGATTAGGTTAGATCTAACGGGAGGCGTAGACATGGAAACAGGAACTTCGCGAGTCAAAAGAGGCATGGCAGAAATGCAAAAAGGCGGCGTCATTATGGACGTCATGAATGCAGAGCAGGCGAAAATTGCCGAGGCAGCGGGCGCAGTAGCCGTAATGGCCCTGGAGCGTGTACCTTCTGATATCCGCGCAGCGGGTGGTGTAGCACGTATGGCTGATCCTACTATTGTAGAAGAGGTTATCAAGGTAGTAAGTATCCCTGTAATGGCCAAAGCGCGGATCGGTCACTATGTGGAAGCCAAGGTTCTCGAATCTCTGGGTGTAGACTATCTCGATGAGAGTGAAGTGCTAACTCCCGCCGATGAAGTGTTCCATATCAACAAACGCGAATTCACGGTTCCTTTTGTATGCGGAGCCAAAGACCTTGGCGAAGCGCTGCGCCGGATTAGCGAAGGGGCCTCCATGATCCGTACCAAGGGTGAGCCGGGAACCGGCAACATCGTAGAAGCTGTCCGTCATATGCGCCACATCAACAGCCAGATTCGCAAGGTGACCGGCCTCTCGCTTGATGAGCTATATAATGAAGCCAAGACGCTGGGTGTTCCTTATGAGCTGCTGCTGGAGGTTCACGAGCTGGGCAAGCTGCCTGTCGTTAACTTCGCTGCCGGTGGTGTAGCTACGCCTGCTGATGCTGCGCTCATGATGCATCTGGGTGCGGACGGGGTGTTTGTCGGCTCCGGGATTTTCAAATCCGACAATCCTGAGAAATTCGCCCGCGCGATCGTCGAAGCGACAACCCACTTCACCGACTACAAGCTGATCGCTGAAGTGTCCAAGAATCTGGGCGCTCCGATGAAGGGGATTGATATCGCCACGTTGACCCCGGCTGAACGCATGTCGGAACGCGGCCGTTAATAGAGAGAAGGCTTCCGGATGAGAATTGGAGTGTTGGCGCTTCAAGGCGCCGTTACAGAGCATATTGTCAGTATTGAGAAGACCGGCGCACTGGGCCTGCCTATTAAGCGTATTGAGGAGCTTGACGGAGTAGAGGGTCTGATCATTCCCGGCGGCGAGAGTACGACGATTGGCAAATTGATGCGCAAATATGGCTTTATTGAAGCGATTCGTGAGTTTGCGGGTCAAGGCAAGCCTATTTTCGGCACATGCGCCGGTATGATTGTGCTGGCGAAGCGAATTGCAGGAGACGAAGCCGGTCATCTGGAGCTGATGGATATTACCGTGGCCAGGAATGCCTTTGGCCGCCAGCGGGAAAGCTTTGAATGTGACCTGGAGGTTAAGGGGATCGCTGAACCGGTGCGGGCGGTATTTATCCGCGCTCCGCTTATTGACGAGGTGGGGCCTGATGTCGAGGTGCTTACCCTCTATAAGGATGAGATTGTAACCGCTCGCCAGGGCAATTTGCTGGCCTGCTCTTTTCACCCGGAATTGACTGATGATTACAGGCTGCATCAATATTTTGCCGACATGGTAAAGGACAGTATTGCAGCCAATCTATAGAACTGCATATAAGGACATCTTGACTCTTTCAAAGCTGCAAACAAAACAGCATTTTGAAAGAGTTTGGGCTGTTTTCAGGAGGGAAACTTTGTGTTAGATGTTAAAGTATTGCGCAGCGATTATGCAAGAGTAGAAGAGGCACTGAATAAAAGAGGAAAGTCGCTGGATTTGATTGCCGGCTTCCCGGCGCTGGATCAGCGTCGCCGTGAGCTGCTTCAGGAAACGGAAGGGCTCAAGAACCGCCGGAACATCGTATCCGGAGATGTAGCCAAGAAGAAGAAGAACGGCGAACCGGCTGATGATCTGATCGCAGAAATGCGCACGGTATCTGACCGGATCAAAGAATTGGATGATGAGGTGCGTGAGCTTGAGGTCAAAATTGACGAGCTGACGATGAGCATCCCGAATATCCCGCATGAATCCGTGCCTGTGGGCACCTCCGAGGAAGACAATGTCGAGGTACGCCGCTGGTCGGAGCCAAGAGAGCTAGGATTCACTCCGAAATCCCACTGGGAGCTGGCGCAGCAGCTGGATATCATTGATTTTGAGGCAGCGGCGAAGGTTACAGGTTCCCGGTTTGCCTTCTATAAGGGACTGGGTGCTAGACTGGAGCGTGCCTTGATCAATTTCATGATGGACCTGCACAGTGGTGAGCATAACTATGAAGAGATGCTACCGCCTTACATTGTCAATAAGGACAGCCTGTATGGAACCGGACAGCTGCCGAAGTTCGAAGAGGATCTGTTCAAGCTGCGGGATACAGAATATTATCTTATTCCTACGGCGGAAGTGCCTGTTACGAACTATTACCGCGAAGAGATTCTGACGGCCGGTGATCTGCCGAAGTATCATGTAGCCTACAGCTCTTGCTTCCGTTCAGAAGCCGGATCTGCGGGACGCGACACCCGGGGGCTGATCCGTCAGCATCAGTTCAACAAGGTGGAGCTTGTGAAGCTTGCCAGCCCGGACACCTCTTATGAGGAGCTGGAGAAGATGACTGCCGACGCTGAACGCGTCCTGCAGCTTCTAGGGCTGCCGTACCGCGTCCTGCTGCTCTGTACGGCGGATATGGGCTTCACCTCTGCCAAGACGTATGACCTTGAGGTATGGCTGCCTGAGAGCGGCATGTACCGCGAGATTTCCTCATGCTCCAACACCGAGGACTTCCAGGCGCGCCGGGCCAATATCCGTTACCGCAAGGAACCCAAGGCGAAGCCGGAATTCGTGCATACGCTGAATGGCTCTGCGCTGGCTGTAGGACGTACCGTAGCAGCTATTCTGGAAAATTATCAGCAGGAGGACGGAAGTGTGCTGATTCCGGAATGCCTGCAGCCGTATATGCGTAATGTGAAGTCCATTTCTGCAAAAACAACTCAATAATAATAGTTGCATATTATTTGTGGGGCGTGGTATAATTCCTATTGCATGTGAAATTTTGATGCATTGGAGAGGTACCGAAGCGGTCATAACGGGGCGGTCTTGAAAACCGTTAGGGTGCAAGCCCACATGGGTTCGAATCCCATCCTCTCCGCCATTCCTTTACATTTAAATAAGTGTAGATAGAAGCCGTTCTCTTAGGAGGGCGGTTTTTTTGTTTGTTAAAGCCTCTTTTTCACAGAAGCTGTTCCAGCGGGAATAAAAAGCCGGCTTTCTCCGCAATGTATTAGAGAAGGAGGCTGATAATAAAGATGGACCGACAATTGCAAGTAGATCAGCAGAGTCTGGTGTCTGCCTGGCAGGAGCGTCTGCCGGAACTGATGGAGAAGGGCGACAGCTTCAGTGTACAGGGGGACGCGGCTAACCAGAACAGTCTGCTCATCCATTTCAATGCAGCGGGACGACAGGGGTATTCTCTGGATTTCCGCTGCACCTATGTGGATAGCCGCGAGGTAGCCGTAGATTTGCTTGACGCTGAACAGGCGGGAGTGCATGCGGATGAGCAGCTGGATGCTGTTCAGCTGTTGGCACAGCAGTATTCGAGACAGATTCATGAATGCGCCCAAGCCCTTCAGGGCTTAACTAATCCATAGGAGGCTAACCAAAGTGAGCAAACCCAAGAGCATGCCTGTACCCGGCGTACAGCAGGACAACCAGGGACCCCGTAAGGAGCATCATTCTTCAGGTCCTGCGCCGTTATCCGGGTCTAAAAAGGTGAAGCAGGCCAACCATGTGGACCATAATAATCCGCAGGGTTAAACACACTTTACAATGAAAATGAAGAGAAATGTTTCTCATAATTGCCAAATGGTTTATCATTAGGGAGGGGAAAGAAACTTTTTACATGGGAGAGGAGAAAAATAATGAACAAAAAATGGGGGTTATCCGCTGCTGCACTGCTGCTTACGGCTGCAGTAATTCTGCCGGGTTGTGCAAAGAAGGAGGAGCCGAAGGAGGCTTTGACTTCAGCCGCAGCCAAAGCTACAGCCATGAAATCTTACGAAATGAAGAGTAAGGTGGTCATTAACGATCTGACGATAGACACCGGTACTAATGAGGCTGACGCTTCGACGGGTCAGATTCTAAGCATGCTTAAGAATGCAGAGCTTACGATTGATGGAGTCTATCAGGCTGAGCCAATGCAGACAGAGCTTACAACGGTTCTGAATCTGAAGGGGGATATGGCTATGTCCTTCACGGTTCCAATGGTTATGTCCGGACAGAAGCTGTACGTCAAAGTCCCTTCGATTCCGTTCTTGCCGATTCCTGAGACGATTGTCAATAAATTCGTAGAGGTGGATCTGAAGAAGCTGGCCGAAGAGCAGGGAACGGAATTCAATCCTGCACAGATGGATGCACAGAAAGTGCAGAAGCTGTCGAATGAAGTGATGAATACACTGCTGGGCGAGTATGATGAAGCGAAATACTTCAACAATATCAAACCTAAGGATGCCGGCCTGCCTGAAGGCGTAGATGCCAAGCAGGTAGTTCAGTTCCAGGTAACCAATGATAATGTAAAAGAGGCGCTTACGATCCTCGTGAACAACGCATTGCCTAAGATCATGGATATTCTGAGTAAGGATGAATATAAAGATCTGCTGCAGGTTGACCCTGCTGATCTGGCCAAAGCCAAGGAAGAGCTGCAATCCAGCGAGGCACGTGCCGAGTTTGATAAGAGCCTGGCTGATCTGAATAAGTATCTTACCATTAACCAGTTCCACCTGAACACTGCGGTTAATAAAGATGACTATCCGGTATACCAGGATATGCTCATGGACATCAAGGTTAATGATCCTGAGAAGGGTGAGAACGTCACCTTATCCATGAATGCAAGCAACCAGTACAGCAAGATCAATGAGAAGCAGACCTTCAAGATTGGCATTCCGCAAGGCGATGATGTCATTACTCTGGAAGAGCTGCAGCAGCAATTCGGAGGCATGGGTACAAGTACTTATTAATACAATAATGCAGCACGCCAAAACCCCGTATGAGCGATTTCCGCTTATACGGGGTTTTGTTGCGAATATAAGGATTAAAGGGACTCTTGTCCCTCTGGGAGAAAATCCTCAGCCAGAATGGCGTAGGTGCGATGATCCTGCCATTCTCCGTTGATTCGGATAAAGCGGCGCGCCAGTCCTTCGGCTTGGAAGCCGTTCTTCTCCAGCACTCTGCGGGAGCCATTATTATGGGGCAGGATGGCAGCCTGTACCCGGTGAAGCCCAAGAGAGCGGAAGGCGTACCCGAGAATCAGGTGTACGGCTGCGCTGGTGTATCCCTTGCCCTGCATCTCATGATCAATGAAGTAGCCGATATCGGCAAATTGTCCGACGCCCCGTACCACATTGGAAATCGTAATCTGGCCGATCAGCTCGCCGCTGAGCAGATAGATCCCGAACATATACGCGCTGTCCTGCTGTGAATCCAGGATACGCTGATTAATCAGCTGCCGCTGGCTCTCCAGCGTGAAGTAATCTTCACTGCGCAGGGGCTCAAATTGCTGATGTGCGGTGCGGTTGCGCAGACGGAGGTTAAGCAGCTCTTCGGCGTCCGTAAGCTCCAGCAGCGAGAGATAGATCCCCTGTGCGGTGTTGTACAGCTTGTAAGACATCATGTATCCTCCTTTATGAGTAAAATAGTGTGACTTGGATGTTCAGAGCTTCGCCGGCCTCTGCCGCAGTCTTCGGAAGAAGGAGGTCAGCAGCTCGGCACATTCCTCTTGCAGTACGCCCTGAATAACCTCTGTGCGGTGATTAAAGCGTGATTCCTCCAGCAGGTTCATTAAGGTTCCTGCACAGCCGGCCTTGGGGTCTGGAGTCCCATATACGGTCAGCGGCACTCTGGACTGCACCATAGCCCCTGCACACATGGGACAGGGCTCCAGGGTAACATAGAGCTGGCAGTCGAGCAGACGCCAGGAGCCGAGGGCTGTACTGGCTTCCCGGATCGCCACCATCTCCGCGTGGGCTGTGGAATCGAGCGTCGTCTCGCGCAGATTATACCCGCGGCCTATAATATGGCCCCCCTGGACGACCACGGCCCCAATCGGTACTTCGCCCAAGGCCTCAGCCTTGCGGGCTTCTCCTATCGCTTCTGTCATCCAATGTTCATGAATGGCCCGCTCCGCCGCCGGCAGATCTTCAACCCTGATATTCAAATGCATCTTCCCTTCTTCTATGCCCTTTGTACAACGAACAAATATTCGTTCTTAACAAATTGTGGACAACTCTGTGGATAACGACCGACTTATGCACAAATTTGTACACATCGCCGTTTGGCAAATTGTTTATATGTGCATAACCTGTGGATGGTTTCATACTTATTGTAGAGAAACTGTCTGGATAATTCAATATCTGCCAGCGCCCGGCTGCTGGGAAAGGTCTTTTCAAATGGAAGGGCAAAAGGTATGATAATTATGAATGCCCGCTAGGATTTACCAGCGGATAAGAGGTGAACAATACGCTTGTCCATTAAAACGAAATTATCAGCGATCATTTTTGGCTCGGTGCTCTTAATCTTGATGCTTAATCTTACGCTCAATCTTTATGCTGCCCGGAATAATCTGCGTAATGAAAGTGTAAGCAACATGAAGATCACTGCGAAGCAGGTTGCCGTATCGGTAGAGCAGAGCGGCTACAGCTCGAATTACGTGCAGGATAAAATTGCCCAGAACCTGCGGTTGACCGCCATTCTGGCGTCCTATGAGCTGGACCCGGACATCAGGAATATTAATAATGAACAATTGAAGGCGCTATCCACCAAGCTGGGTGTGTCAAATATCTCGCTGCTGGTCAAGACTGCGGATGATATCATCGTAGCCAGATCATCAGATCCTTCGGAGATTGGGCTTTCGACCAGGGGGATGGGTTTTTGGTATGTGGCTTTCCTGGAGCTGTTTGCAGGCCAGCAGGTATCTGTCGATCAGGGGCAGTCCCTGCAGCATTTCTGGTCCGGGCCGTTTGAATACTCAACCTCCAATCCGGAGTATATTGATAAGTGGGGTTATTATTATGACGGGACCCGCAATTATATCATAGATCCTTTTGTCCGGAGTACAGCAGTAAGCGATTATGTCAAAATTATGAGCCCCGATGAGATCATCAGGGAATCCAAAGCTGTTAATCCCGGAATTCTGGAGATCACAGGAATCAATCCGAAGACATTCGGAGCCACAAGTATGCTGCCAGACGGCGTAGATCCCAAGAATACCAAGCTGCGGAACCGTCCTATCCAATACGGCACTTATACATACGGAAATGTTGCAGAGGATAAGGCGGCCATCCGCGAAGCGTTGAACAAGGGTGAGCCGGTCACGCTGGATACGAAGGTAATGGGTAAAAGAGTGCTCAAAAGCTTCATTCCGATTGAGCGGCCGGAAGCGGCGGATTATGTGATCAGTGTGGTCATGGACTATCAGGCCATCTCTTCGGTCATCCGGGAGCAGCTGTTCAATAATATCACCACCTCGGTGCTGCTGCTTATTATCTTTCTCTTGGCCAGCTATGTCTTGGCCGGTGTAGTTACACGCCCGATTCAGGATATACTGGCTAAGGTCAATGATGTGGCCAAGGGCAAGTTCGAGCCCCCGCTTACTGTATCCAGCCGTGATGAGCTTGGACAGCTGGCCCAGCGCATCAATGCGATGACCTCACACCTGCTGCAGCACACGAACCGGCTGGGGCAGACCCTAGAGGAGAACCGTGCGGTGAAGGAGCATCTGGAGTCGGTAATTAACGGCACTTCGGATGCCATTCATACGGTGGATATGGAGGGGCGGATTATCAGTACGAACAGGGCCTTCGAGGACCTCTATGGATGGGGAGCTGAGGATGCCCTGGTCAAGCCGCCTTATCTGGTTCCGGCCACCGTGCAGCAGCAGGAGAGTATACGATTGCAGCAGCTTAAGGACGGGGCGTCACTGCCGCCTGTTGAGACCGTCAGGCTGAAGCGTGACGGCTCCCTGGTGGAGGTCAGCGTCAGCAGCTCGGTTATCCGGGATGAGGAAGGGCAGCCGCAGTCGGTTGTACATGTGTCCCGTGACATGACGGAGCGCAACCGGATCGAGGAGCTGCTAAGACGCTCAGAGAAGCTGACTACCGTCGGCCAGCTTGCCGCAGGGGTTGCCCATGAGATCCGCAATCCCTTGACCACCCTGCGGGGATTCCTGCAGCTGCAGCAGGAGAAGAAGGTTCTCGTTCCGCTGCATATCGATCTGATGCTCTCGGAGCTGGACCGGATCAATATGATTGTCAGTGAGTTCCTGATTCTGGCCAAGCCGCAGGCTGTTCATTTCCAGCAGAGGGATCTGCGGCATATTGTCGGCGATGTCATCTCCCTGCTGGATAGCCAGGCCCACCTGTTCGGCATAGAGTTCACAACACATTTCCTGGGGGTACCCGCTATGGTGCACTGTGAAGAGAATCAGCTGAAGCAGGTATTTATCAATGTGATCAAAAATGCGATTGAAGCGATGCCGGACGGGGGAACAATTACCCTGGAGCACCATCAACAGGATGATTCTGTGGTTATTGTGATCACGGATGAGGGCGGCGGCGTTCCTGAGGAGATGCTGCCCAAGCTGGGTGAGCCATTCTTTACGAACAAAGAGTCCGGAACCGGGCTGGGCCTGATGGTCAGCCAGCGGATCATTCAGGCACACAAGGGCAGCCTGGAGATAAGAAGCGAGTATGGCCGGGGGGCACAGGTAATCATTAAGCTGCCTGAAGCGAAGGAGCCTGCCCCACCGGCCGGGATGAATATAGAACGGAGTGAAGACGAACATGAGAATCAATAAATTCATCAGCGAGACAGGATATTGTTCACGCCGTGAAGCAGACAAGCTGGTCGAGGCGGGGAGGGTCACCATCAACGGTGAGCCTGCTGCTCTGGGCAGCCAAGCCGAAGCCGGGGATATAGTGCTGATTGACGGCCAGCCGCTTGAGACGGGCAGCAGGATCGTTTATATCGCACTTCATAAGCCGGTGGGCATTACTTCTACCACAGAAGCGCATATTCAAGGCAATATTGTCGATTTCATAGGACACGAGGAGCGGATTTTCCCTATTGGCCGGCTTGATAAGGATTCAGAGGGATTGATTCTGCTGACGAACGACGGGGATATTGTTAATAAAATATTACGAGCGGAAGGCAAGCATGAGAAGGAATATGTGGTTACTGTAGATAGACCCGTTACGCCTTCTTTTCTGACAGGCATGTCTACCGGGGTAAGAATTCTGGGCAGCAAGACACTTCCCTGTGAGATTACGCGGATCAGTGAGCGGGTATTCCGTATGGTACTGACCGAGGGCAAGAACCGGCAAATCCGCCGCATGTGCAGTGCCTTCGGTTATGAAGTGCGGCGGCTGCAGCGCATCCGCGTAATGAATATCCGCCTTGGCGCGATGAAGACCGGAGAATGGCGGGAGCTGTCCCGGGAGGAGAAGCAAGAGCTGGGGGCTATGCTGAATTATCAGCTGCACTAAGACTATGCATGACCATACCCATAAAAAAGAGCTGCTTCGAACGGCCCCCACCGGGGTCTATCGGAGCAGCTCTTATTGGTTTCTATTCAGGGAGCTGTTACATTAGTTACATCCGTGGTCTCTGTAGCAGCATCCTTATATTTACGAAGGATAGATACTTCTACCCGGCGGTTCTTGGCCCGCCCGGCAGCAGTAGCATTCGTAGCGATGGGGTGGTATTCGCCAGAGCCGGTCGGGCTGAACTTCGTCGGGTCCAGGTTGGGATTCAACAGCAGAATCTTCATGAACTCAAGGGCGCGATCTACGCTAAGATCCCAGTTCGAGGAGTACATGCTGTTGGAGATCGGAACATTATCGGTATGCCCCTGCACCAGTACTTCATAATCCGGAAATTGCTGCAGCATGCTTGAGATCGACTTGGCCAGCTGGCGGGATTCATCCTTCACCATAGCCTGGCCCGAAGCGAACAGGGCATTGTCACTAATCGTGATCATCAGCTGGGACTGATTCAGCTTCGTGCTAAGCAGATCGGTCATGCCGTTGTTCTTGATGTACTGGTCGAACTGCTTCTTCAGCTTCTCCAGATCCTCCTGCTCCTTGGCCCGGAGCTTGGACAGATCGGATGTTCCGGTGTTCTTGGCGATCACATTGTTCATTTTATCCTGTTTGCCTTGGTCAAGCTGGGTGCTGGTCGGGGAATCCGACCTGTACTCCAGGACACCGCCGCCGCCGCTGAGGGCTGAATTGAAGGCTTCAGCCATTTGTTGAAATTTTACGGCGTCCGTAGCGCTCATGGCGTACATAACAAGGAACAGAGCAACCAACAGGGTCATCAGATCGGAATAGGGAAGCAGCCAGGATTCATCGGCATGCTCTTCGTGTTCCTCATGCCTAGTCTTTTTGCTCACTGGAAGCCCCCTCCTTCTCGCTCAGCTTGGCACGCTCGGTCGGAGTCAGGAAGACAGACAGCTTTTGGTTAATGGCAATGGTAGACACCCCGGACTGAATGGAGAGCAGACCCTCCACCATCATCAGGCGGACTTCAATCTCGCGTTTGGATATCCGCTTCAGCTTGTTGGCCATAGGATGCCACATAACATAACCGGTGAATATCCCGAGCAGGGTCGCAATGAACGCTCCGGCAATTGCGTGGGCCAGGATGTCCATGTTGCTCATATCACCCAAGGCGGCGATCAGCCCGATAACAGCCCCGAGTACCCCTAGTGTAGGTGCGTACATTCCGGCCTGGGAGAAAATCAAGGCCCCGGCTTTATGTCTGTCTTCAGTAGCATGTATATCTTCCATTAATACATCACGGACGAACTCCTGATCGTTGCCGTCAATAATCATCCGCATGCCGTTTCTCAGGAAGTTATCTTCAATTTCATCGACATTGGACTCCAACGCCAGCAGCCCTTCGCGGCGGGTGATGGATGCCCATTCCATGAACATTGTAATCAGTTCAGGCTTGCCGACCATCTTTTTCTTCACAAATAGGATCTTTAACAGCTTAGGGAAATTCTTGACTTCCGACATCGGAAAGGCCATGAAGATAGAGGCAGCCGTGCCAAGAAAAATAATGACATAGGCAGCAGGGTTGTTCAAGCTTGCAAGTGGAGCATGCTTGAGTATCATCCCCCAGATTACTGCGATCAGACCAAAAACCAGGCCTAGAATTGTTGAAATTTCCATTTATGCACCTCGTCCATGAGAATTAAGAAGTGATCGACTAACCGCGTAATTCGTCCTTGAACCGCGGGAGAACACTCTGTTCGTAACCAAATCACGTATATTCTTCTTTATCGACATCATTCCCTTTTTTGTGAAGTGATTTTTTCGGCTATAATAGATAAGGTAGGTTATTATTCATCAGCGAAGAAAACGGAGTGATTGATGTGGGAGTTAAGCATGGCAGGGATTATAGTGAAATTCTTGTTGAACTGACAGGAGCCGTTGGACGGATTGCAGACGGGTACATTTTTTTTGAGATGGAGTCTGAAGAGTGGGCGAATCTGCCGGAGGAATCGAAGCAGGAGGTCTGGGAGGCGCTTGCGGAGGACCTGTTCTACGCACTGGGCAATGAACCGGTCATTCAGGTGGGCAGCGGAGTTGTAATGTACGATAAAGAAACACACCGCATTAATATTTTACTGGGCGATGAGGATCTGGCTTCGGTGGTTCTTGTATAAGCAGGCGGAATTGTGGCAGCGGGTTTGTTCCGGGCTTCCGGCCATGTTAAAATTGGAAGTGGAGTACTAATTGCCGGGATGTCAGAATACACTTAATCAAAAAATCTTTGGCCTGGCACATCCCTTGGACTTTTAGAAGCTGAGGGATGTTTTATTTAACTTAGCAAGGGAGGAAACGAATTGCAATTAACTGAGGAAGAACTGCAGGAGCAGATCAGCAAGCTTGAGGGCTGGAAGCTGGAGAGGGATAGGCTGGTACGCAAATATATGTTCAATGAATATATGAAGGGAATTGCTTTTGTGGATGAGGTGGCTGCCATTTCGGAGGCCTTTGACCATCACCCGCATATCACCATTGATTACAAGACCGTTGTGCTGCGGATGGCTGCAGATGTAGAGAAGCTCGATCTCCGCCAGGCTCGTGAATTTAATGAGGCGTTTGAGAAGAACCGCTAGAGGACAAGGCCCTTATGAAGACGACAGGAATACCTGATCAATAGAAATGCCCGTGCAAGGATTATTCGATATCCTTGTCACGGGCATTATGCATAGGAATGAAGAGCGTGGTGAGTACAGGTTGCGGATTATTTCTTCTCGGCCAGCCATAAGGCTACATTCGCAATCTCTTCAGGGGCCAGCCTGTCTTTGAAGGAAGGCATCTGGCCGCGTCCCTTGGTGACTATGCTGTAGATCTGCGGCGCGTCATGCGATGCACCCTCCTGTTGCAGGCTAGGTCCTGCACCGCCCTGAAGCTGGTCACCGTGGCAGGAGATACAGTTGGCCTTCACTGTCGCCTCTGCGCTCGCAGCATCAAGCACAACCTCCGGCATGGTCGGTTTGTTCTGTTCTGCCACCTGGGATTTGCCGGGCAAGGTAAACATTAAGATTACTGCAAAGGCACAGGCGGCAAAAAACAAACCGCTCATGATCCATTTCTGCATCTGCATCCGTCCCTCCATGTAAGCTGCTGTCTCCATTATAGCGGATGGTGAAGTGTTATCATAGTATTTGTGTCAAAAAAATGAACACATATGATCCATTTTTTTGAAAATACCTCCGTCCCCGGTGTTATTCCTCATAGACCATGCAGTAAAAAGGCTTATTGCCGGTCGGAGTGCGGCGTTCATAGGTATCCGTTATGGTGAAACCGCATTTCTGGTAGGCGCGGATGGCGCGCTGATTCCAGGTCAGCACCTCCAGATCGATCTCGCGCTCCGGGTAACGGGCCCGTGCTGCCTGCACAATAGCCTTCATGAACAGATGCCCCATTCCATGACCGCACAGATCGGGCCGCATTCCGACACCAAGCCGGACTACCCCCTCCATCGGAAAGAGCTGGGCGAAGCCGCACAGATCCCCCTGTCCGTTCACTACAGATACATATTGCCTACTTCGCAGCTGCGGGTCTCCGAACTCTACGCCCAGCGCCTGCATCTGCTCCCAGGACATCCACCCGTAAATATTATACGGAGGTTTGTAGCTCCACTCACAGATCTCAGCGGCATGCTGCGGTTCCATAGGTACAACATAAAAGGTTAGCGGGGAGCTAATCATAAGCGGGCGGCCTCCTTTCCGGGACAATGCTTTTTACTATATTATATATATTTTATGAAAAGGCGGAATGGGTGTTTTACAAATATAGAGCAGGGTAAGTAATTTTATAGACAAAAAAAGCCCTTCTCCAAGATTTCGGCAAAAATCTCGGAAAAGAGCGTAGGTTACAAAGGTTTATTGTACATCGTCGTTGTCTTGGGAATCCGAAGCTACAGTCTTGTAGGCATCTGTACTCATGATCCGTTTGGCGCCAACGTAGCGGTTGACGTAATAGCTGTCATTCAGCGAACTGATGGTTACACCACGTGAGGAAGAGGCATGAGCGAAATCGCCGTCACCGACATAAATACCGACATGGGACACGCCTTTACCGTTTGTATTAAAGAATACAAGATCGCCTGGTCTCATCTCGTCGCGGGACACGGCAGAACCCATCTGATACTGGGAGCCGGATTGATGGGGCAGGTTAATGCCGATCTTATCAAAAACAAACATTGTAAATCCGGAGCAATCAAACCCGTTAGTCGATGTACCGCCGGACACGTATTTGGTTCCGATGGTTTTGTCGATCACTTTATCCATTTTGGAATCCGCGAAAGCGCTTCCTGCTCCGATGGTGAAGATAATGGACAAGCTTAGTACTGCGGCTGCTAGCTTCTTCTTCAAAAGTAAGTACCCCTTCCAATGCCTACGAGGTTAGCTTAAGGGTTCGGTTGAAGGTCCCCTATGACCCCTCTTAGAATAGGAGGTCAATTCACCCAAAGTGGTTCCCCCGTTTCCCTAAACTCATTAGGGAACTCGGCATAACTGTTGATTAGGATTAGCTGTTCATTCAATACATGACAAAACCTATATTAAAAGCGATTCAATAATTACAAAAATGTTACTAAAAGCTCACTGCGATAATTGTAGCAAAGACTAAGTCGCTTGGCAATCACTTATAACATATTAATGCATCTTTTTTGCTGTTTTTTAGAGTTATAGACCTTCCGAAAGACTCATATCTATGCGC
This sequence comes from Paenibacillus rhizoplanae, assembly GCF_042684125.1. NCBI lineage: Bacteria > Bacillati > Bacillota > Bacilli > Caryophanales > Paenibacillaceae > Paenibacillus > Paenibacillus rhizoplanae. The sequence goes on from NZ_JBHUKY010000002.1 coordinate 17,974, forward strand.
CGGGGCTATTTTATATGATTTTTTTCTTTGTTTTTGCAGGAAAATGCTGTTTCAAGGCTGCGGATTCGGTGTAAAAGGTAGAATAAGGAAAAGGAAAAACCCGGAAATGATTACGGCAATAATCATCCCGGGCTCGTATAAGTTACATTTAGTTGTTAGAGGCAGAAATATTCGGGGTATGCTTCAAGGGTTCTAAGGTTCAATCGTAAGCGACAGCTTGGTAGGCTGTTGTGCTCATTACTCGTTTGGCACCAACGTAGCGGTTGGCCCAGTAGGACTGGCTCATCGAACTGATGGTTACACCACGTGAACTCGAGGACTGTGCAAACTTCCCGTTTCCAACATAAATACCGACATGGGATACTCCATTGCCCAGGGTATTGAAGAACACGAGATCACCTGAACGCAAATTGCTCTTGGATACAGTGGTTCCTACTTTGTATTGTGCTTTGGAGGTACGGGGCAAGGTAAGCCCAACATTCTTGAATACGTACTTGGTGAATCCGGAACAATCGAAGCCGTTGGTGTTAGTGCCCCCGGTTTTATATGACGTTCCAATGGTTTTTGAAATCACAGTATCCATCTTGGAATCTGCGAAGGCACTGCCTGCTCCGAGTGTGAATACCATCACAAGACCCAGCGCTGCTGCGGTGCATTTTTTCTTGAAGTTCTGAATAATCAAAAGATGTACTCCTTCCAGGGCCTGCGAGGTTAGCTTAAGGATTCGGTAGAAGGTTCCCCTATGACCCCTCTAAAGCGAGATCAATTCACCCAAAATATGGTTCCCCCACTTCCCGGTGCAGGGAATTCGGCGTTATGTGCACCAGAACAGTGACTTATCGGCAATTAGTTAATTTTCATTGGTTACGGTAAATTCTGTTTGAAAGATTACAACTTTGTTACTAGTAGTACAGGCATCATTGTATCAGAGGTTTTACCGTTTTGCAAATGCTTTTGTCCTTCGCTTCAAGAAAAAAAGAGTCCTGCTCCCTGCTTTGAGGGGCTGTGACTCTTTTTAGTATGCCGTTTTGACAGCTTATTATTGTGGAAATGATTTACTGGACCAGAGGTGGTACTGGGCAGCGATTCCCCACATATTGAACAGCGTGGAGGGCAGCGGAGCTGCCTGGCGGAGCATAAGGGCCGGCAGCCCCGGGTACAGCAGCGCAGAAGCACTGCAGAGGAGGAGCACCGCTAGGCTTCCCGCCCCCAGTATGATGGATATCCCAATGGAAGGCAGCAGCACCTTCAGGCAGATCAGCATCGAAGAGAACATGCCGGTACCGGCGGTATAGCCGAATTGCATATAGAGCAGAAGCTTGCGGACAAGGAAGAGATAGAGCAGCCAGCCCAGCACATAAGGCACCAGCTTCAGCAGGAGCGGGACATCGAGAACACCGCTGAGCAGATGACGGTACATACGCGGAAGCAGCCAGTAGAGCGGCAGGAGGGTTAGCGCCCATTCTGCGAGACTGAACAGCAGTACAGGCAGCCCATACTTTTTCATTCCGGGAAAAAAGAACAGTCCCCGCGCCCCGGCGCGTTCCTGGTGAAGCTCATGCAGCAGCCCTGCGCGGATAAAGGGGGTCAGCAGCAGCCGGAGCACCGTCAGCGCCAGCAGCAGCCACAGCCAGTGCTGGACGGCGGGGTCGGTGCGCAGGGCAGTCTGCCCTTCGATATAATACAGCAGTCTGCCTATCCCGCTGCCGCCGGCATTCGCATCCGGATAGCGCAGCAGGACGGGAACAACCGCGCTTTTAATAAATTTGTACAGGAAATATCCCCAGAACAGCCGGTAGATAAATAGCAGAATCAATATATAGAACTGCTCTTTCATGCTGATCCAACCGCGGGTTATTGAACTTTTCACCATTCCTTCACCTCACCAGACAAGAGTTCCGAGCAGGGTTTCAAGCAGAGTAGATGCGCTAAGCGTCCAGCGGGAGAGTGTGCGCGGCTCAAGCTCCGCCATTCTGAAATTATTAAGATGCCTGCTCTCCAGCAGAATGGAATGTCCCGGATCGATCTCTGCGGAGACCAGCGGCGCTTTATACGCTAACTCAAAGGAGGTAGCCTGACCCTCGCCGTTCCAGTATTGCTGCACGGTGTACCCGTCTGCGAAGGTGAATTTCACGGGAACATCAGGGTACAGGCTGCCCTTATTGCTTACATCGACTACAGCGTTATAGCGGCTCCCCCCGCCGTCGCTGCCATCTCGATTGACCGTGAGCCTGATATCATCAACTGCGAAATCGGGTGCACCCCCACCGTAGACATACCGCTCAAAATAAGTCTGCCAGGATTGCTTGGTCACTTTCTCCACAACCTTCTGGAAGTCGGCAGTGGACGGATGCTTGAAGCGGTATTTGCGGGCATAGGCGTCGAGGATGGCGTCCATATTCTTGGTTCCTGCTATTCGCTCGATATCCTTCAGCACCAGCTTGCCCCGGATATACACATTGCGCGTGTAGGCATCATCGCCGCTGTATTTCCAGGTCTCCAGCTTAAGCGGCTGTGAGGAGGAGACCAGGCTGGACTGCAGCGGGAGGCTTGAGGCAACGCCGTATTCCTGTTCCATCAGCCGGTCTTCAGCATACGAGGTGAAGCTCTCATCGAGCCAGGCTTCTTCGAATTCATTGCTGGCCACCAGACCGTAGAAATATTGGTGCCCGATCTCGTGGATGATTGTGCGCTCAAGGGAAGTGTCCGGTGAAGTGTCCGTGGCGCCGAAGGCGGTAATTAGCGTCGGATACTCCATTCCCCCGGCTCCATTGCCTGACTCCGGCGGGACAACAATGGATAAGGTGGAGTACGGGTAAGGGCCGTACCATTTGCTGAATGCCGTCAGGGCAGCCTCAGCGGCCTGGAAATAGCGCTCCTGGAGATGTTTGTGCAGCGGGTCCAGATAGAGCTTAATCTTCACCCCGGGCACCTGCGGCGCGGAGAAGGCCTTCTCGGCAACCACGAACTCAGGCGATGCCGCCCAGGCGAAGTCGTGGACGTCATCTGCATAGAACTGATAGATCTTACGTCCTTTTACAACCTTGGCGTCCCTCACTGGAAACCCGGTTGCGGCGACCTTATACTCGGGGGGGACAGAAATCGATACATTGTAGATCCCAAAATCACTGTAGAACTCGGAGTTGCCGTGGTATTGATGCAGGTTCCAGCCTTCTTCCTTGAGTCCTCTTCTGCCGGCAGGCTCATAGACGCTAAGCTTCGGAAACCACTGTCCGGCCATCACGAAGTCGTCAGCGGTTCCCATCCGGGCGAAAATTTTGGGCAGCTTGACCTCGAATTTAAGCCTTACCGTAATGCTCTCACCGCCGTTCACCGGCTGCGGCAGATGGACCTTGAGCAGTGTTCTGTCATTGATATTGCCGTCGTCCGGTTGCACATATTGAGTGCGCTGCATCAGCGAAACGCCCTCGGAGGTCCGCAAATCTGTCAGCGTAATGCTCCCGTAACCTCCTGCAGGCATGGTGTCACCGCGAAGCGTACCGCCAGACTCTTTCATGAAGGTGGTGTTGGCCGATGCGAATGCATTGGGATACAGATGAAAGTAGAGCTCCTGGACCGGCTTTGCGCCGGGATGGGTCCAGGTCAGCGTCTCGGAGGCGACCAGTGTCTCCTTATCGGGCAGGAGCTCCACATCCATGTGATATTCAACCACGCGCTGACTTAAAGCCTCTGTCTCCGATGTGTAGATCATATCTGAAAGATCGGACTGCACGGGCTGCTGCCGGGGGATAATGGCGGGGGACTTGGCCTCTTTTGGAACAGAGGCAGTCCATGCGGCAGGGCTATGCCCTGACAGAAACCATATTCCGCCTCCAAGCAAGGTGAGGACAGCCAGGACTGCGAAGATGAGGGTATACCTTAATGAATGTGGCTTCATACTATGATTCCTCCCGTGACAAGCATCTACGGGATGTATATGTTTGCAATCGCCGCATTATTAGCTAAAATTAAATAATTAGTGAATGGAAAGGATGTGCACATGTGGATAACGTACAACCGGAGGGCAAAAAACAAATTGCCTTGAATATTGTGAACGCCAGAGCCAAACATAAAGGCTTCGGTGCAGGCTCGATTGATCTGAACAATGTATCGCCTGTCATTATTGACCAGGGGATCGCCGTTATCGATATCGGTGCCATGCATGCCAAGAGCAAAGTGGAGAAGGGAATCAAATTCTCCATGAACCGTGAGGATGTTCCGGCGGGAAGACAGGTATGGGTCGTATGGGTGGCTGTTGACCGTACCCCGGAGGGGCAGTTCTACGGCGGGATTACCGCCTGTGAGATGTGGATTGATACCGAAGCGCGCCGCGGCTGGAAGATTCTCGCGGATCATGTCAATAAGCTGGATGCGGCCTTGAAGCGGAAGCTTATGCTGGAGGGACTTGGAAGTGCCGAGCGGGCAGCGCTGAAATCGCTGCTGATAGCCCACAATGAAGAGTGGTGGGCCGCCTCGCCTGAAGAGCTGAAGGCCGCGTTGTCGGAATAATACTTTGTATTTGAACAAGGGGTACGTTTATATTTCAAAAAATTAAGGTGCTGTCCCAAAAGCCATGAAATGGCTGCTTGGGACGGCCCTTTGTTTTGGAGTAAGATCAACGTGAACACTTGGGTGGACGCTGCGCGAACGGACCGTTGTTCCAATCGCTGTGCTCTCCAGATTTTTTTCATTCCCCTTAGCGGTGAAAATCCGGAGACCAAGGCGACCGCTATCGCTTTTACACAATCGTTCCGTTCTCTCCGCTGTTTAAGCGGAAAATGGACGACAATATTTATAAAAACGCAAAAAAAGAAACCTCTCTTTTGTTAAAATGGAGTTACCACACAACCATTTCAAAGGAGAGGTTTCTTTGTACATTCAATATACCATGGACCAACTTTGCTTGCCAATGGATCTGGAGGAAGATATCCCGGAAAATCACCTCGTTCGCGTCGTGAATGCCGCCGTCAATCGGCTGGACAACGCCATTTTTGACGCGGCCTATCCCGGCGGCGGCCGTGACAGCTACCATCCTAAAATGCTCACCAAAGTCATCATCTACGCTTACACTCAGCGAATCTATTCATCTCGCCAAATCGCCAAAGCGGTCCGGGAGAACATTCCCTTCATGTGGCTGGCCGGACGGCAGCGACCCGACTTCCGCACGCTGAATCGCTTCCGTTCCCAGCG
>NZ_JBHUKY010000003.1:0-177504 GCF_042684125.1 Paenibacillus rhizoplanae
ACGAAACTACGAAACGCAGACGTTTTCGTCGAGACCCATTGGCCTACCTTAAACAGATTGAAAACAAATTATGTTAGCAAATTAGTCAACCGTAGAAAAAAAACGAGATAAGTTTTCTTTAAACCTAGAGAAAAAACATGTCAATTCAAGTATGTTGAAAATTATAGCAAAATAAAACAATTCTTAAAATCAGAAAAAATTTCATCTGGTATATTATCTACGGTATCAATTTATTCTGAGACTCAAGAAACCTTTGAGACACTTTCTAAAGAACTTACTGATTTAACATTATTCTTGAGTTCGCTGACACTCAATACAAACTATGCACATTTGACTGAATACTACTCAAGTGATTCTCTAGTGAAAATTGAAGTTTCTAATTCAATAATTTCTAAAATTCACAACAATGTAATCATTGATAATCATCATATAACAGCAGGACTCTTAAAAGCATTTGAAAAATCATATCAAAAATTTAAAGATATTAAAGCTGTTTTGGATTTGAACAGATATATTCATCTAATGACTGAGCTTCAAAATCAAAAAATTATCGAATTAAAAATGGCGAACTTAATTTTAGTATTTGAAAACCTTTTATCCAAATATTTGGTTTTACAAGGTATGGAGATAAATGAAGTTGAAGACTTAAACATACAGCAAAAACTCGGAAGGGTTAATAAGGAACTTAAGTTCATACCTAAGAATTTATTAGGAGATGAATTTAGAGCTGGAGTTAGAAATCCATTATTCCATACAGGTAGTATCCCTTTTAAATCGATAGAGGAGAAAATTGAGATATTCAATGAATATTATGATTTGCTAATTAGGATATATTTGAAGATAATTAGCGTAGAAGGATGTTATATTTCAAGAAAAAATTATTTACCTGAATTAATCTAAAAGGATGTGAGGGATGCGGCTACAATTGTAGTCGCATTTTTAGTTTGATCATTGTCATAATTGTTATAGTGTGCCGTTTTTAAAAGCTCATCGTTCTATAATACTATTTCAAGCAACTGAACATAAAAGTGTTCTCATGAAGCATCAGAGTGACATGATAAATTTATGTATATTAATTATTAAATATATTCTTAAAGTTATACTTGTAGTAATACTTGAAGTTCTTCTTGAAGTTTTTCTTGATGGGTGTTATCATAAAATCAACAAATACAGGAGGCGATAATATGACAGAACAACAGCAGAAGATTAATGTCATTCGGCAATTGCTTCAGGACAAAGAAACAGAAAAAGAAGAATTAAAAAAACAAAGTGATCTTATAATGATGCAGATAAAGCAGGTCGACAATGCAATAGAGGCATTCGAACTTGAGCTTGCGAAATTAACGGGTAAAGCAATTCCAATTAAAGAAGTTCCACTTAAAGGGGCCGAGATTGGAGTAGCAGCGCTTGAAGCTCTTCGCATTATGGGTGGAGAGGCGCATTATACGGAGGTCAAAGCTGAGATTGAAAAGACGCATTCAATCAGTGGCATCGACGACAAAAGTAAGGGGGATTCGGTTTGGAACCAACTTAACAAGAATTCTTTTGTTGAAAAGTTAGGACGAGGGTTGTTTCGAATTAAAGAGAGGCCTGAAAGCTAGAATAGAATAAATAATGTGTATAGTTTTTCTTTAACAAAGAAGATTAAATTTCGTGGGATGAGGTACGGTGGGATCTCCATGTATAGTTAATCAGTATTAGAATAATATTAATGATTTTTGCCTTTCTACGTTTGTTTAATTTGAAGATTTCGATCCCACCAATAACCATCGCATGTTTTTTAATGTCGGCGGCTATTATCAATACAATTGAAATGATATAATTAGAAAAACTTTTGTTTATTTGGAGGATTTATCAAGTGGATGAATATTATTTATTCTTAGACGAGAGTGTGACTCATAACGGGGCTTTCCTTGATCAAGTTTTTTGTGTTGCGGGTGTTGTACTAAAGAAAGAGGACTATGAAAATAGTCTAATTCCGTTAATGAATGATTTGAAGAATAGTATATGGAGTGACTTACCTAATCCTACTGATTTGGTTTTGCACGAAAAAGAAGTGAGAGAGGCACAATTTAATCGAAAACCGAGAGCAGATATTAAACCTCATTTTAGAAGGTTTCGAAATTCTCAATCATTGACCCCACTATTTAGTGGATTGAAGAATATTCTTGATACGGTCCCATGTCATGTTCTTGGGGCTGCAATTCATTTTAATACTCTGAACAGCTACTTTAATTGTGATATACAAACGACAAGCTATTTAACTGCAATGCAGATTGTACTTGAAAACTATTGTCAATTTTTGAAAACTAAAAATGGTGTAGGGCATGTATTTGTTGAATCTAGAGAGGCTCAAGACACTGAAGTGAGGATGCATTTCCATCATATTAAAGCCATGGGAAGCCTCTTTGTCAGTCCTCATGCGATGCAAAAATTATTAAGAGATATTTCCTTTCCACCGAAAACAGAAAATAATGTTGGGCTACAAGTTGCCGATTTTATTCCTAATCCATTCGCTAGAAATACTTTGGGAATAAAGCAAAATAAGCATAATTTATATCAAAATTTGAGGGGATTAAGGTATGATGGAAGTATCGGGAAATTTGATCGTTTCGGTATTAAGGTCATGCCTTAGTTAAATCCAAGATTTAAGCTGATTTTTGAATTACTTTATTGACATACTACCTTTTTGGACTTATAATAACTTCAAAAGGGATTGGGGAACTTTGCTTAAGGCACATGATTAATTTCATGGAGATTATAACTTACGGCTTTCTTTGAGAAAAGTGAGTTTTTAATCCGAAGTTCACACGCAAACTCTTTTTATTTTTTTGTTTTTGTTTGTATAATTCTCTTCATGTTTACATATTACTATACAAAGGATTGGGGAGCGTTGCTTAATTGCACATGATTAATTTCATGCTGTCGCTCACATGCAATCCTTGTTAACGGTCCCCGTAAGGGGACCGTTTCTTTATGCTCATTTTCGTGAGGTGGAAAAGGAAAGTTAGGCATTGATCCTTCCTGGTATTCGTAACAAAATTCGATATTTGTTAAGTTAAACGAACTTTATTGTGCTGAGGCGGCTGGTACGGCTATTTCGAACGTGGCGCGTAGCTTTGCCAGGTCCACAACGAGTTTTTTGATGTGACGGATTGTCTCGAAATCATCTTCTTCGATTTCGAGCACTTCTATTCCGTTAACTTCCGCGCGAATATTATCCTCTGCGTCCTTTAATATTTTGAGGATTCTTGGACTAAGCGTGTCGGAAGGCTCATTGCCAAACGCTGCAATTCGGTACATGCCTCTACCGACTTTCTCCATTTTTCCGCCGTGATTAAGGGCTTGTATGGAACCTGCAAAAACTCCATCTGTGATTGTGATCTTGGAATCAACATGTTTTCTCATTTCAGCCCAGGCATATGCTTTCGACGGATCGCTGCTTAAAAGTTCGAGGATCAGAGCCTTAGTTTGTCCGCTTGGAGTTTTTGTTTTCAATTAAATTCCTCCGTTATAATTTGGCGTAAACCTTGTTCTTATTAAGAGAATACAGCATTGATTGGTTTTTGTCAATAAGTTTCATAAACTTTGCGTATTATATATTTATTTGTTCACTTCCGTGGATGAATGCAAGTTTTGTTCCTCTTCTTTTCCTACAATAACTTATGCAGCATGCTTTTATATCAATTACGCTGATTGTAGACTCTATAAAGAGTAACCTGAATTTTAATGTTTCTTTTAATTCCTCTACATTTTCCACATTTGGAGATATTGAACTACCTATATGGTTATCCTCAATTTTATCGCTATCATTACAAATGGTACTCTTCAGGATAAATATCCGTCGTATCTGAAATTTTAACTGTATCTAGATTTCAGCATCGATAGGTTATTAATTTAAAAAATAGTGTTTCTCCATAAATGTTGATATATACCATATTGAAAATTGAGATTATAATATTATGGTTACACAACAAATCTGCGTTATAAAATAAATAGCTTAATTTACAAAAGGAGAATCAAGTTTGAGAAAAAGAGAATTGCTAAAAATAATTCAAAATGAAGAGAATTTGACAACTGAATTTAAAGAAAATATTTCAGGCTTGAAATCCGATGACATCGTTGCTTTTGCTAATTCACAGAAAGGGGGCTTCATAATAATTGGCATTAAAGATGATGCTTCAGCTACTGGAAGGCAGAAGGGAACAATAATTGGATGTCAAATTAGTGATTCGAATAGGCTAACTATATTAAGCAAAGCCCAAAATTGTCGACCTGCGGTAAATATTGAGATCAGCTCTGCAAACATTGAAGGTAAGGATGTATACGTAGTTGTGATTCCAAGCGGTGAATATAAGCCCTATTGCACAGAAAGCGGGACTTATAAAATTCGTGATGACGGTAAGAAGCGGGCGTTGTTTCCTAATGAATTACTAACATTATTTATGGAAAGCGAACGGGATAAATTTATTACGAATTTTAAAGATGTCACAAATAATTTAGAACATCAGCTTACGTTAACTAGAGAGGCGATTATTAATGAAACAGACAAGATGCTAGATACATTAAAAGATTTTGAATTTTCCGTCCAAAATACGTTAGATACTATTGAAAGTGCTGCTGACAGTGCTGAGTCAAATTCAAGTAATGTAGAGTATACCGTTGATAAAATGGAAGATACCGTAAATGATATTTGGGAAATACTTAAACATTCACTGTATTTGTTGCCTATAATAAGTACAAAAAATACTGAGCCAGAAAATATAGATCAACAGGAACAAATTGCGAAGGAAATGACAAAACATTTCTTGAAAAAATATGATGGAGAAAGTACTGATCCGACTGACAAAGAGATAAAAAATCATATTTTCTTTTTAAGAATTTTATTTCCCCGATTAAGCAATAAGCAAATTGTTGACCTTTGGAATCGTGAAAAAGTTGAGATTGTTTCAACTTAGAATGATTTATAATAAATACACTTGTCTACTTGTAAAATAAATTTTGGTGAGATAATGACGAAACGGAGTTCAAGATGAACGCGGAGATAAAAGAACTTGCTACGGTCGATATCAAAGCAGCCATGCGAAAAGAATATATAGAGAATGAACTGTTTCTCTCCAAGCAGTTTATTAAACATACAACCCCGCGATATATTAAAGAGATTACGTTTTATACAATGGCTCGTAACCATGTAATTCATACCTTCCTTAGCCTAACTGAGAGTGAACAAACAATACAGGCTTTACGAGAAACAAAGTCGCCAAGTCAAGAGTATGTAGAACTTATGAATAAACATCGAGCTATGCGTTATCCCTTAGCCATCAAGGTAAAAGCAGAGAAATCCATATATAACGACTACACTCATGTGGATTATAAACGGAAAGCGCATTTTCTGGACCAAGCTTTACCTACACCTAGTCGCAGGGAAAGCGTCTTTAATAAATTGGGTGGAGTTCTAGAATTGCTTATTTCCTGGGGGTGGGTAGCTTTTTGGATAATTGTAATCTTGATTTCTATATTTTCAGATAGCGATGATTCCTCATTAACTGGTTTAGACAAGTCAAGTAATAACAAGGACACTTTTCATAGTGGAGGCATATTAAACGGTAATACTAATTCTAAGACTGTAGAAGATACACCTCAAATCATAGATGCTTCAAATGAAGCGGGATATGGCAATCCTGGCGATAGTAGTCATGATGCACCGAGCTCCAAGAATTCAAACGCGCCCACGAAACAATCATCAGAGAATAGCGAGACTTCATCAAAAAAATCCGATACACAATCCGCGAATCAGAATGTCAAAACACAAACACAAAAAGTTCAAGTAGGTCCAATAAGAAATCATTTAATTTCAGCATCATATTTCCTCCCTGAATCAAATGGAAATGGTATATTCGAAATTTATGACGGTTATACAATTGAACTAATGGAAAATGAGAAGGTTGTTATTGATTTTGAAATAACTTCAGATATTGACCCTGTTTTTAAGCTTAACGGTGAAGTGGTGGAATCACATCCAACAACAAATGAAGATGTCGAGTGGATATCATTTTATCAGACAAAACAAGTAACAAAAGTCGAGGTGAACATCAACGAAGAAATACATAATTTTTATTTCGTTCCTATGGAGTAGGGGCATTACTCTAAAGTTGAACGGGATTTTGGGGGAGAACAAGATGTTAAAAAAAATGTTATTGATTGTTGTCCTTTCGATTACACTGACTGGTTGTAAGTCTAACAAACCTGAAGAAATTTCAAACTCAGCAGCACCGATAGTCCCCTCTGGAGCAATCGCCATAGTAACACCTGTACCTACGCCTATACCACAAGAAAATGCTCTAAAGGGTTATTTATTTACAGAAGAGACAGGCTTGCTTTTTATTAGTTGGACCGAACAGCAGCAAGAGTTAAATGGTACGATGCAGCGGACATCAAAAAGTAAAGAGAAAATCGAAACGGAATCTTATCCCTTTACAGGGGGAGTTAGTGACAAAAACATCAGTCTTAATTTTCAAGGTGGGATTTTCAGCGGTCTAAACGGGATAACGATAACGGGCACTTTTGACAAGGGTTCGTTAACTCTGTACTTCCCAAATCAAAAAGATGGAAGTTTGTTGCCTGCTTCGTTCACTGTTGCAACTGTCGATGACTATAATCAGGCAGTGAGTATCCTACGAAACGAAATAGAGCAGAGTAAAGCCTTGGCGGCAAAGCAGAAGGAAGTTGAAGAGCAAGAACTTGCTAATAAAAAACAACAAAGTGCTGTGGAACATGCGAATCAACGCTTATCCGAAGCCATTCAACTATTAATTAAAAATATGGAATCCAATAAGAATATTGCTAAGGAATTTGAGGCCGTATTTCAGAGTTATGAACAGCACTGGGGAGAAATGAAGAAGCATAAGCAGGATCTCCTCAACGCAGCTAAAGTGAGACCGTTTAATTTTGATCAGCTTTATATTGTTCAGGACAAGCTCTACATCCTTGGAAATGATGAATATCAAATCCAGAACGATGCTTATCAAATTGGAAATGTTGAATATGACTTTAGTAATTATTTGGATGCTTTGAAGAGCCAAGGAGAGGGAATTAGGTTGGGTTGGGAGCAGCTTCAAACAGCAGCAGCCCAAAATAGCTCAGGGACTCCGCTACCTAAATACACAGAGGTTGAGGTGAATGGGTATATGGAGAATTTAGAACAAGAACTGACTGAGGTAGAATCCACTTTACTGGAAAAAAAGAAATCAGCTAGTGTGTATGATGAAAAAGCAAAAAACTTGCTACAAGAGATGACGGACTATGTTGATGGTTTAGTGGCTGTGGAGGATGAATAGCTAGGATAAATTGGAGGGTGAAGCGTGCTTACGATTGAAGAGTATATGGCTCGTAGGAAGAAAGAAGATCAGATAAACGAATTCAGTTTAAAGGATCGAACCGCTAACATGAAAATATGTGTCGATTATGTATTTGAGTATTTTAATCAGTACCTCGACATCACGAAAATGGATGAACAAACCATATTAAATGATGAGCGTCTGGACAAGTACAGAAAGAGTATATCTTTATATGAAATTGAGGTTCAAGATTGGTTAGTACAAATTTATGATGATCATAACAAGCAAATCGATCGTTCGATAGGACGCTCACTGAAAAAAGATGATTTATTTTTTCTATATAATACCGATAATGAATTTAGGAGTTCCTCCTATGAAATTTATGCGCTTGTTATTAAAAAAAATCCTTTTTTAAAGGATCAGACTGAAATGCTATATAGATTCATTAAGGACTTCTATCAGATTCAAAGCCAACCCAGGGGTACAGAGTTTCAGATAAAGATTTCTGATGAAGTGGATTTCTGGATAGAAGAGACGTGGAAAAAGTACAAGGTTAACCTGTATGCTTTCTGTTCTCATTGGGTTGAACACTTTTTTGATCATGATGAGTATTGGCCGCGATCGCATAAAATAGAAAGTAATGAACAATGGATTAAGTATAATTATGATTTTAAGCAGAAGAACAATTTGTTTAATTTAAACACGCTTTATCCGCGTATTTCAGGGAAACCTTTTATAAAAGGGAAGAAGCAGTATTTAGAAAACTTGATGATGTATTTTTGGCTTCACAGTATTGTGAATGATGATGAAAATTATTGGGATGAATATTTGGGATGAATATATGGACAAGTACTCTAGAACCGAAAATAAAAAAGCGAACTCATAAAAAGTTCGCTTTTTTTATTTTCATATGACCGGGATATAGTATCTATTTTCGAGTGGTAGCTTTTGTAATACTATTCATGAGTGTACTATCCCTTATAATTTGGTACTATTATCTATAGAAAATAATTACGCTTAGTTTCAATAAGCATTAAGGGTAATGTGATACACATGATTCAATGGATCAAGATATATTTTCGGAAACGAAAATTAATTAAAATGCTTCAACAATTGTCCTCCGAAATGATTCTTCTTCCAAATTCTGAGCCGAACTTTATTCATCATCAAGAAAAATTAATGTTGCAACGATATCTTATTTCAGATGAGCAAATAGCTACGTTCCTAAATCCTCACGTGCATGGGTTTTACTCTGAGGAATCCCCTTATAAAATTAATTCCGTTCTTGAAACGTATTTTGAGACTGCCAAAATTGAGTTTGCTACATTCCCAATGTATATCCAACTAGTAGGCATCTTTCAGAATCAAAAATTAAGATATTGGACTTCCTACGCTAATTTCGAAAAAGCTATTCAAAAGCAGAATCAATTAATCGAGGCTCATACTCAAAAAGCTGAAATGTTTCTGCTCGAAATCGATAAAATTCGTCAGGATTATTTTACACATTCAATACTTGCTCGTTTGGTCAATCATTATAAAGATACTTACCAATTTTTTCGTTCTGGAGAGCAAAACGGGATTTCGTCATGCATTAAACAAGGATACATATACTATGATCTATAAATGAGCAAAAACGGATACAGAAAATAGCAAAATAGAACTAAGCGATTTTGAATCGCTCGCAGACGGCCTGAAATGAAATGCCCTTTTGGGCAGATTCATAGACAGATCGGAGGCGGTCTCGCTGGACTTTCTTGCGTACGAAGCGTAGGCCATCGCCAAAAGGGCAAGGGTCTCCCAGCCCGACTGTGCAGTACAGATGAGTCCAAGTCAAGAGTATCCACAATCGAATAAAAGCTTTAGCTGAGCCAACCTGATACGTGTCGAAGCCTAAATTGTTTTTGGATTGCCGAAAGAAAATCTCAATAGGCCAGCGTTTGGCATAGTAGGATGCAATGGTTTCTGTTTCCAATGAAAGATCGGTACAACAAAACGCGCGCAATACCTTCGGCTGCCCAAAAGCCTGCTTCGGCCAGCAAAGTAAAACCACGGCGTTGTGGATTCCATTCAATGCCCCTTCGTAGCGATACATCCAGTACGACGAACCGTTCACGGTGACGAGGCGAACGTCTTCTTTGCGGATGTGCTGGGCGAAGTCTTGGATGGAGACCCGGATGCCTTGAGGGTAGAGAATCCGATTGGTTTTCAATGCACCGATGACATGATAGCCTGCCGCTGCGTACGCATCCATGACACGGGGACAGGTAAACCATGAATCGACCAGACAATAGCCGCCATGAGGCGGGAGAGGCAAGGTCTGAGCCAGGTCGCAGACCCGGTCGATTTTGGAATAGACGGAGCCGTCCGGGTGAGTGATTGACTTGTCGTAGAGGTCAATCGAATGAATCAAGGACAGGTCGGAACACCCTAAAACGGTAGCCTGCACCTGATGTCCCCAGACAACCTTGCCCAGCAGATGAGAGTGATGAAAACCGGCTTGCTCGATGGGAGAACGGGCCTGTGACGAAGGCTTTGTTTTCTGAGCAATCGTATCGTCGTGAATGACAAACAGCGGCTCCCCCGTGCGTTGGGAAGTCTCTAGGATCTGGCGGAGGGATTCCGTTTTGACTTTGTGTTGTAGCACTTCGTCGTCCCATACTCCTTGGTCGAGAAAATGGCCGAGTGTGGTCCGATGGCAGTCGCTGTATTCCGCCAAATCGGTCACGAAATCCTTTAGCGGTTGCTGCCGTCATGTAAGTTTCCAGATGGGCTAAAACAGGCTTGGAATAATACAAGGGCAGCCGATGCTGCAACAAATAGTTGCGGATCGCAGTAGGTTCAGGTACGATGGCGGTATGAGACATTGTGATTTCCCCTTTGTTAAAAGTTGGTTGTGGTGACTACTTTTTAACACAAGGAAAGCACTTTGTCTCTATTCTTTTTGATTTTACAGTTTACTGGAAGTGAATTTGCTCATTTATAGATTTAAACAAATGCGCTTATCAATTTTCTATAGATGATTACTATTGTATAAGCCGCCAAATAAGAAACGTGACTCCAAGCAATGTTCCATCCGTTTCCATAATCGACGATCCCTACTGAAAAAGCCCCGTACTCCATTATTGTAGTCAATAGGCTATAGAAGGCTAAAAAAGTTAGTGTTGAATACTTTTTTGAATCGATACTATTTATCATAAAACAGCTCAATACAGGATAAATTCCAAAATCAAACGGAAGGGAAGCGATATCGTAAGGTTCGATTTTCCAAAAATCGAAGTGAAAACCGATTATATTCATTAACATCGCAATGCTAGATACAACGGGTACATAAGTGATAAAAAGAGAAGGTTTTCTTTTTAGATAATGGATGCTAATAATCCAAGGTAATATGAATGCAATCAAAATATAAAAGTAAATATTTATAATCATAAGTCCCCCTCGATCAAATTCTTGAACCGAAAAGATCCCCTTTTCATAGTTATTTCCTTATGTGCTGCACCCATTCGTGCTAGGGGGGCATATTGCGAATTTATACCGGGGATAATGAAAGGGAAGAAATAAAAATGAAGCAGTAGCTAATGAGGAATTCCTCCTTTTCACACAGGCTCCCCTGATGCTTCCATGATTATTCACCGCAAAATGCCTTTACATTCTCCTTTGGTGACTATATAATTGCAATAATTGTATACGGATTTAACCGGAGGAGCCTGCCAACAGCGGGCTCTTTTTGTGTTTTTTTACTGGAATAAATTTACTGCTGTGGAGGGTTTGAAATGGAAATGAACAATGAGAGCATCATGGTGTGTGTGCATTATGGGCCGCACGGGCAGCGGTTAATACAGCGGGGAGGACAATTGGCCAGATTGCTCAATGCCCCGCTGATGGTACTCACTGTAGATGCATCCGGAGACAATGAATATAACAGGGAGAAGCAGCAGTACCTGTCTGGCTGGGAGAATCAGACCAAGGAGGCTGGCGGACAATTTGTGATCCGCAAATGTAATGGCAAAAAAACGGTTGATGTGATTGTGGAGACTGCAAAGGATAACAAAATTACACAAATTGTACTCGGACAATCAAGTCAAACGCTGTGGCAGGAGATTACACGGGGAAGCTTTATCAATGATCTGCTGGAGCGGATGGGTCCGATTGATCTTCATATCGTTGCGGTACAG
The DNA here is from genome assembly GCF_042684125.1 of Paenibacillus rhizoplanae. Classification (NCBI taxonomy): domain Bacteria; kingdom Bacillati; phylum Bacillota; class Bacilli; order Caryophanales; family Paenibacillaceae; genus Paenibacillus; species Paenibacillus rhizoplanae. The sequence goes on from NZ_JBHUKY010000003.1 coordinate 11,513, forward strand.
CGGTATCCGGAGCTGCTTGAGCAGTCCCATGAGCAAGGATTCTCTGCTTATCTGGTCAAAGAGGGCGACCGCCATATCCTTATGGATGAACCGGATGGGAATGAAGCCATGAAGGGGGTTTTCTTTCGTGAGCTCGATACAGATTTCAATACCGGCCTGTTCAAAATCGTCAGAAACGGTGAAGCGCAATATTTGAGAATTGTACAGAACGAATGGGTGAAGCCCCGTTAAGAGGATTATACCAATACTAGAAAGGGGGATTAAGCCTTGCTGCATATGATTATCCTGCTTCCGTTTTTGCTGGCTGCGCTAATGCTGCTGATGAAGCAGAAGAACACCCGGTTACACCTGGGCTGGATCGTTCTGCCCCTTCCTGCGGCTCTCTTCATTTATTTCCTGATGAGAATTCCATCCATCCGGGCGGGAGAGCCTATTGAGAACAGTATCACCTGGATGCCGTCCTTTGGGGTGAATATCTCGCTGGTACTGGATGGGCTCAGCTTGCTCTTTGTCCTGCTGATTACCGGAATGGGTGCCCTGGTTGTGCTCTATTCGATTTATTATCTCGATAAGCTCATGGAGGGAATCCGCCAGTTCTATATATACCTGCTCATGTTCATGGGAGCCATGTTAGGAGTGGTGCTGTCAGATAATCTGATGGTGCTGTACGGATTCTGGGAACTGACGAGCATATCCTCGTTCCTGCTCATTGCCTTCTGGCACCGCCGGGAAAGATCCTCCTATGGAGCAATGAAGTCCATGCTGATCACGGTGTTCGGCGGTCTGGCGATGCTTGCCGGATTCAATCTGCTATATGTAATGACCGGCACTTATAGTATACGTGAGATTATTGCACAGGCTGGGACCTTAACTGAAAGTGGAATGTTTATCCCGTCCATGCTGCTTATTCTCTTGGGAGCCTTTACGAAATCCGCCCAATTTCCGTTCCATATCTGGCTGCCTGATGCCATGGAAGCGCCGACTCCGGTCAGTGCGTATCTTCACTCGGCTACCATGGTTAAGGCGGGGATCTATCTGGTAGCGCGGCTCACCCCGCTGTATGCCGGACAATCCGAGTGGTTCTGGCTGGTTTCAGTCACAGGACTGGTAACTCTGATCTACGGGTCGTTCAAAGCCATCCGGCAAACCGATCTCAAGGCCTTACTCGCATACTCCACGATCAGTCAACTTGGCTTGATCATGTCTTTGCTTGGACTGGGGTCGGCGGCAGCCTTCTTTACCGGTACGGGGGATGCGGTTTTCTATACGATGGCTACTACAGCAGCGCTCTTTCATCTTATTAACCATGCTGTATTTAAAGGCAGTCTGTTTATGGTTGTGGGCATCATTGACCATGAGACGGGTACCCGTGATCTGCGCAAGCTTGGAGGGCTTATGTCTCTCATGCCGGTCACCTTCTCTATCGCATTGATCGGGACATTCTCCATGGCCGGATTGCCGCCGTTCAGCGGATTCCTCAGTAAAGAAATGTTCTTCACTTCTGTACTCAATATCCGGGAGTTTGACATCCTGAGCTCAGGATACTGGACCCAGCTCTTTCCGGTGATTGCCTGGATTGCCAGTGTATTTACCTTTGTATACAGCATGATCTTTGTCTTCAAGACCTTCCGCGGCAAGCTGAGGGAAGACAAACTGGATAAAGTGCCTCATGAAGCTCCACTGGGTCTCTTGCTGTCACCGGTGATTCTAATTTCACTGGCTGTAGTGTTTGCTTTCTTCCCTGACCTGGTCTCTGCTACGCTGATTGAACCGGCAATGTCTTCCATCCATACGGGATTACTCGCACCGGAAGAAGCCTTTGAGGTTTCTATTCATTTCTGGCATGGCTGGACACCGGAAATCTTCATGACCCTCGGCGTTATAGCAGCAGGTACGCTGTTGTTTAGAATCTATACCCGGTTACGTGTACTAGACCGTGAAGCCGGCGGCACCAATGCACTGAGCCGTATGTATGACTTCTCGTTAAGACTGCTCGAGCAGGGTTCAAGACGCTTAACCGATGCCTATATGACTGGCTCGGGTCGCCATTACCTGATCTATATTTTTAGCTTTTTCATCATTTCCTTGCTCACAGTTCTGCTCCGGCAGCCAGGCATTAGCTTTGGTATGGATCAATATGCCTCATTGTCTTTTTATGAACTAGCGGTTGTAGCAGCAATGCTGCTGGCTGCCTTTGCAGTTCCATTTGCCAAGTCACGTGTGAGCGCGATTCTGTTCACCGGTGGTGTGGGGTACATGGTGACGCTGCTCTTCGTTCTTTTCCGGGCACCGGATCTTGCACTCACACAGATGATTATAGAGACCGTATCGGTCATTCTGTTCCTTCTTTGTTTCCGGTATTTACCGAAGCTGAAGAAGCAGAAGGAGCCGCTGCGTTTTAAGCTGCCCAATCTGGTGATAGCGGCTGGAGCCGGGATCACGATGACGTTGATTGCTCTGGCGGCGATGGGTACCAGTCCGTTTGAACCTATCTCCGAGTTTTTCTTGAAGGAAAGCTACAACCAGGCTGGCGGCAAGAATGTTGTCAACGTCATCCTGGTAGATTTCCGCGGGTTTGATACTTTGTTTGAAATCATGGTGCTTGGCATCGCCTCACTGGCCATTTATGGTCTGATACATCTGAGAATGGAGACGGAATTGCCGCCGCTGGAGCCTGCCAAGAAAGAACTATTGCCGCTACGCAGCAATGATGTGATTCTACAGACGGTCTCCAAGGGGATTGTTCTTGTCATTCTGATATTCTCCCTTTATCTGTTCTTTGCCGGACATAATCATCCCGGGGGAGGCTTTATCGGGGCTTTGATGGCTTCTGCTGCGCTTATGCTCATTGCAATTGCATTTGGCATGGATCAGGTACGTAAGGTGCTCCCTGTGAATTACCGGCTGCTTACTGCTTCCGGGCTCATGCTGGCTATTCTGACAGCGTCAGGTTCATTCCTGTTTGATGCTCCTTTTCTAAGTCATACGTTCGGCCACTTCTATCTGCCTGTACTCGGGGATACGGAGCTGGCGACTGCCGTCCTGTTTGATCTTGGCGTATTCCTGGCCGTAGTCGGTGTGACGATGACCATCATTTTATCGATCGGAGGGGAGAAGAAATGGAACTCGTAATGGCGGTAGCGGTCGGAATTCTCTTCATGATCGGTGTTTATCTGATTCTCTCCAAAAGCCTGCTGCGCATTGTGCTGGGAACCTCCTTGCTGACGCATGGAGTCCATCTGCTGCTGCTCACGATGGCCGGGCTCAAAAAGGGTGCAGCCCCTGTACTAGGCAAGGCGGATACCTATGTTGATCCGCTGCCGCAGGCGCTGATTCTAACCTCCATCGTCATCAGCTTTGGGGTCACAGCCTTCTTTTTCGTACTCGCATACCGGTCTTATCAGACGCGGGGTACTGATGAAATGGACAGCATTAAGGAGGACAACGAATGAGCAATCTATTGGTGCTCCCGATTCTCATTCCGCTGGCTACGGCTGTCATCCTGATTTTTCTCAAAGAGAAGATCCGGCTTCAGCGCGTGATTAGTGCGCTCAGCGGTCTATTGAATATTCTGATTGCGGTGCTGCTGGTTACACGTGTCCATTCAGAGGGCATACAGACCCTGCAGATGGGGGGCTGGCTCCCTCCGTATGGCATTGTATTTGTGGGGGATATGTTTGCTGTATTGCTGGTAATGATGGCTTCGATCGTCAGTTTTGCGATTCTGTGCTACTCCTTCAGCAGTATTGGAGAGCAGCGGGAGCGGTTCTATTATTATACGTTCTTTCAGTTTTTGCTTGTCGGGGTATACGGTTCGTTTCTTACCGGGGATATATTCAACCTGTTTGTCTTTTTTGAGGTCATGCTGATTTCTTCTTATGCGCTCATCTCACTCGGAGGGACCAAGCTTCAGCTAAGAGAAACGTCGAAATACCTGCTCATCAATATTGTATCCTCAACACTGTTCGTAGCTGCGGTAGCTTATCTCTATGCAGCGGTAGGAACACTCAACATGGCGCATCTGTCCCAGCGTATCGCTGAAGCGGGACAAGGCGGCGTGCTTAATGTGATTGCTATTTTGTTCTTGATTGTATTCTCCCTGAAGGCCGGGCTGTTCCTGTTCTTCTGGCTTCCAGGGTCCTACAGTGCACCTCCGGCGGCTGTCAGAGCGTTGTTCGGTGCCCTGCTGACCAAAGTAGGACTCTATGCAATCATCCGCACCTTCACGTTGCTGTTCGTGAACGATCCCGGCTTCACCCATGACTGGATCGCCTGGATGGCTGCTGCTACCATGATCCTGGGCAGCCTGGGGGCAGTGGCTTATAAGGATATCCCGCGGATTCTGAATTATAACATCATTATCAGCGTTGGATTTGTAGCCTTTGGAATCGCTGCAGGGACTGCAGATTCAATGAATGGGGCAGTCTTCTATCTGTTGCACGATATGCTGGCCAAGGGACTTATGTTTATTCTGGGCGGGATGATTATATCCGCAGCCGGAACGGACCGGCTTGGAAGTATGGGCGGGATGATCAGAAAGTATCCGCTTCTCGGCTGGATGTTTTTCATTCTGGCACTCGCCCTGGTGGGGATTCCGCCGCTTAGCGGTTTTGCCGGCAAAATTATGATCCTCCGCGGAGCGTTGTCAGAGGGGATGCTTACGTTGTCTCTAATTGGTCTGGGGTCAAGTTTTATGGTGCTGTTCTCCCTGATGAAGGTGTTCCGGCTGGCATTCTGGGGAAATGAACCCAAGGAAGAGCAGCCTAAGGTGAGCTTGAAGGCTGCTTCGGCTGTGGCTGCCGGCTTGCTGCTGCTTGTGATTGCAATGGGGATCGGGGCGGAGGTTGTGTATACTTATGTATCGCAGGCTGGTGACGTTCTGGCTTCACCTGCGCTATATATAGAAGCCATAATGAAGGAGTAGAGGAGATGGCCTTACAATTCCTGTTTAATCTGTTGATTGCCTTTCTGTGGATGGCGATAAATAATAATAACTCCGGTTCAACCTTCGTTGTAGGTTATCTGCTGGGCATCGGGCTTTTACTGTTATTTAGGAAATCCAGGTCCCAGTCCCGGCCATTCTATCTCATACGTATATGGGCTGTACTTAAGCTCCTGCTGATCTTTGCCCGTGAACTTACGGTTTCGAATTTCGTGGTCATAGGTCATATTATCCGTCCAAAACTGGCTATACGTCCCGGTATCTTTGCTTATGAGACTGCTTTGACCACGCCCTGGGAAGTTACACTGCTCTCGTGCCTGATTTGTCTGACACCGGGAACCCTGACCCTGGATGTTTCCAAGGATGGCAAGACGCTGTACATTCATGCAATTGATATTAAAGATGCAGAGCTGCTGGTCACGCAGATTAGAGGCACTTTCGAACGAGCGATTAGGGAGGTGACCCGTTAATGATCCCAGTTATGCTAACCGTGGCCATGATCATTCTGGCTCTGGCGATGCTGGCCTGCCTGTTCCGTCTCCTGAAAGGGCCAACCCGCTCCGACAGGGTTGCCGCACTCGATTCGATAGGCATTCATGTACTTGCTATGATAACCGTCTTTAGTATGCTGCTGGATACCCAGGATTTTATAGAAGTCATCCTGGTTATCGGGATTCTGACGTTTATTGGTACTACGGCACTGGCCAGATATATTGAACGGGGAGCCGTTATAGAGGATGGAGGGAACCCCAATGACAGGTGAACTGATTAGCTCTATTCTTGTGGTAATGGGCGCAGTCTTCTGCGGCTTAAGTGCCTTCGGCTTAGTACGGCTGCCCGATGTGTATCTGCGTTCACATGCTGCTACCAAAAGTGCAACCTTCGGGGTACTCTGTTTGCTGACAGGAGGCTTCCTGTACTTTTGGTTCAAAGACGGAACGGTTAACGTCAAGCTTCTGCTGGCGATTGTATTTGTATTCATCACTTCACCGGTAGCAGGTCATTTAAATGGCCGGGCTGCCTACCGTTCCGGAGTGCCCCTATGGAAGGGAAGCGTTCAGGATGACCTGAAGTCACTGAAGGAAGAAAGTAAGGAAACGTCTGTGAAATAATAGTTAATCGCTGAATTCCTTATAGGAAGCGGGGGAACCAGGTTACATGGGGTGAATCTCGGAAAAAACGAGTAGGGCTACTTTCAGGCCCGAATCCGGCAGCTAACCCCGCAAGCGTTCATGAGAGGATGCACTATATATGCCGTATATTGAATTGAATGGAACATCGCTGTATTATGAGATGTCGGGCAGCGGTCTGCCCATTGTTTTTATTCATGATTATTCGACCTCTCATCATCTGTTTGAGCCGCAAGCGGATTATTTCAGCAAGCGTGTCAAAGTGATCGTATTCGATTTGAGAGGGAACGGACAATCGGGTAAAATGGATGTGGAGATCAGCCGGATCGTAGACACACAATGTGAAGATTTGAAGCTGTTATTGGATGCTTTATCTGTAGAGAAGGCTGTTATCGTAGCTTGTTCCAGTGGTGCTGTGCTCGCCCAGAAATTCGCCTATCTGTACCCTGAACGGGTAATGAATATGGTATTGGTGGACAGTTATTTTCAGGAGGATTACACGGCGAGAGGCAGTAAAATGAAAGGAATCTTTGAGGTCTGCGCATGGGCGGCTCATTATCTTCCTGCCGAAATGTTCATCCGTTCCTTGCGCATCACCTACAATAAATGGCTCTCGGCTTATCATATTCTCAGGAAAGAGCTTGTGCATGAACGGACAACGGAATTAATTAAGCAGCGGCTGGCACTTAGACAAACGGACAGCTACGGGTTCGCATTACGGCTGCAGATTCCTGTTCTTGTTGTATCCGGGAATCAGAATGAATGGGCGCTGGAGCAGGTGATAAGAACAGCCGGCAAGTATCCGTCTGCCCGTCTGGCGATCCTTGAGGATGCGATGTATCCGACTCATCTGTGTCAACCCCAGCTCTTCAACCGTATATTACTGGATTATCTTAGGGAACAGCATAGTTTTCAGCGGGCGGCAGCTGGCAACTAACTTGAATTATAATGGGAGCCAATGATATGTTCTTTAACAAAATCTCATCCTTCATCACAAAACTCAAACTGACCTCATCCAGAATCATTTTACTCGGTTTTGCAGTCCCTATACTTCTTGGTACAGTGCTGCTGGCCTTGCCGATATCTTCGTCCAGCGGACTTAGTATAGGATGGCTGGCAGCACTGTTTACTTCGACTTCAGCCGTATGTGTAACGGGACTCGTTGTACTTGATACCGGTACCGACTTTTCTCATTTTGGACAGATGATCATCTTACTTCTGATTCAAATTGGCGGATTGGGATTTATGACATTCAGTGTTTTGATTGCCGTGATCATGGGGAAAAAGATTGGACTAAAAGAACGTCTGCTTATCCAGCAATCATCTAATTCTGTAACAACACAAGGAGTCGTGCGGTTATCACTCAATATCTTTCTCATTTCATTTATCGTGGAGACAACTGGAGCTATAGTGTTGGCCCTTCGATGGGCCCATGAACTAGGAACAACAAGGTCCATTTATTATGGAATATTCCATTCAGTGTCTGCCTTCAATAACGCCGGATTTGGATTATGGCCAGACAGTCTGAGCCGCTATGTGGGTGACCCGTTAGTTAATATTGTTATCTCTTTTTTGTTTATCATCGGCGGGATTGGATTCACGGTGATTCTGGATCTGTACCGGAAAAGAAGATGGAGAGCTCTCTCCTTTCATACAAAAATAGTTTTAATTACCTCTGGGCTCCTTTGTATGGCAGGGTTTTTGGTGATTTTTGCGATTGAACTCTTTAACACGAAAACATTCAGTACTCTCTCATGGAGTGAAAGAACTTGGGCGGCATATTTTCAGGGTGTTGTTACCCGGACAGCCGGCTTTAATTCCATCGATATTGGAGCAATGCTCCCGGCTTCACAATTTTTCATGATTTTCCTGATGTTTGTAGGGGCTTCGTCCGGATCGACTGGAGGAGGTATAAAAACGACCACTTTTGCTGTACTCATGTTAAGTATCGTCTCAACGATTAAGGGGAAGACAGATGTGCAACTGCTTAAAAAACGCATCTCTCAGGATATCATATTCAGGGCACTGGCAGTAATGACCATATCCCTGGGTGTAGTTCTTACAGCCACCTTTCTTCTATCCATTACAGAATATGCTCATCCTAAAGACTTCCTGGCGCTTCTCTTTGAAGCAACCTCTGCATTTGGAACCGTAGGAATGTCTATGGGAGTAACGCCAGAGCTTTCGCCACTGGGAAAATGCATCATCATAATTACAATGTACATAGGGAGACTAGGGCCCTTGACTTTAGCTTTAGCACTGGCACAAAAAAATGTGAAGCAAAAATATCGGTATCCGGAAGATAAGCTGCTTATTGGCTAAAGTTTACTGAACAGATATTGAAAACTGAAACAGCAAAGTAGAGTGGAATATGTTTTAAAAGGCTCCTGCCAGTGATGAATATTCTCTGGCAGGAGCCTTTTTGTTTACATCACAAAAATTATTAATTCTCTAAATACCTGTACAAAGTCGATTTGCTGATTCCTGTTTGTTCTTTAATCTCATCAAGTGTATAGTTTTTAGACTGATACATGAGGATGGCCTTCTCAACGTTTTCATCTGCTTTTCTAGGTCTTCCAGGAATATTCCCTTTTTGCTTCGCCTCAAAGAGTCCCCGTTTAGTTTTTTCACTAATTACATCGCTTTGGAACTCAACTAAGTGCTTTACAATATCACTAAATGAATATCCTTGATTCTATATTAAGATAGTCGGAGAGTAAGGAGGCATTTTATACTACTCGTAATATTGAGAACTGCCTAATCGGGTGAAAAATAGTAATGAACGCTTATCCATCCCCTAAACATATCGGGTTTGTTTTTTCCCTTGAACCTTTCCCTATAATCCAACAGGTTGTAGATTTACCGAAATATAGTTATATTTTGGGAAATGCATGAAGGAGATAGGGAATGAAGGTTCTTATTAGCTTTTGTAAGCCATATCTAATGTTGGAATCAAAATACCGTGAACCAGTCGAGTCTGCTGATTGCCCGTGATCTGCGTGTGGATGGATTCGGCCGGTTGATCGGCCATCCCTATAACGCCTCGAAAGATAAAGCAGCGGCGGGTACTTCACGCAGAAGCAGCAGATGAATGTGGGCGAATTAGTTAGCTTTCTTCAGCTCCTGAGTTATCTGGTCCGTCCGCTATCCCTGTTGCCGGGGATGGTGTCGAGTGCAAGACGTCTCGGAGGAGTGCTATCCCGGATCACAGAGTTGTATGAAGAGAGTGAGGCGGAAGGAGAATATGCGGAGCTTCAGGGCCGGGAAGGAACACTATCCTGTGACAAGGTCTCCTACGTCTATAAAGAAAAAACAGCCTTATCTAATATTAGCTTCAAGTTGGACTCCCCTGGAATCACTATAATTGCGGGGAGAAGCGGTAGCGGAAAGAGTACGTTAGTCAAGCTGATCTGTGGTTATGATAGACCGTCAGAAGGCTCCATTACGCTATTCGGACATGATCTTGCTCAGCCAGGCTTCCATTCAATTGCCCCGCTAGTTTCGTTCGTTCCGCAAGAGCCCTATATCTTTCCCGTCTCGATTCTGGACAATATTGGCTACGGAAGGCTAAATGCCACGCGTGAGGAAGTTATTGCAGCAGCCACGGCAGCAGGTGTACATAGGTGTGTTAGTGAATGGCCGGACGGTTATGATACTGTAGTCTCGGGCGAGGAGCTATCTGGAGGGCAACGGCAGCGGATATCCATCGCCCGCGCATTGTTGAAGGGCACCCCTGTACTGCAAAAAGAAACGGCTCCTGCGGAAGAGGGCAGAAGCAAAAAATTGCATTGGCGAGAGCCGTGCTTAGTCATGCAAGGAGAACATTGTACAGACATTACAGCAACGCGTCCATGAACGACAGCAGATCGTCATATTGATTACGCACCGCAAGTATTCGTGTGAACATGCAGATCATTACGATCTCTTATCCAGCTCTGAAGCGTACCGGGCGTTTTGTGTTGTTGGGTAGGGATGAAGGAGAGAATGAATGAGATTATGCTCAAGCAAGCTATAAAATCCATTACTATTTTATACAAATATGCCCCCTATCTGATCATCTTGAAGTTCTTACAGATCCTGCTGCTTGCTCTGGCCACTCCGCTGACGCTATACATAACACAGCATCTGATTGATTCTTTACAAGGTTATATCAATAATGGTGTTCCGCTTAATCAGCTTATCCAATGGGGAGCAGCCTTAGTAGCTACCTTGCTCTTCACAGCGAATAGCACCTTCATGGATAGCATGATTACCCTACGCTTAAGGAGTCAGCTGAACCAGGATTTTATGGAAGAGATTGTGGAGAAATTTAACCGGATGGAATACTCCTGTTACGAGGATTCGAAGGTACAGGATCATTTGAACAAAATGGGAAATCACCCGGATGAAAAGATTCTGGAGGTATTGATCCAGACCTTAACGATGATATCGCAGCTGGTCAGCTTAGTAAGCTTGATGGCTATCTTTTTACAGGTATCGGGCTGGTTCACTGTGGCCTTCCTGGTGATTTTCACTCTAATGGTGGTACTGAACTTCAAAGCCATGGAAATGATGAACGGACTGTTCACCAGCCAATCCCGGGATGAGCGTGAATTATCCTATCTGGGGGGACTGCTCAGTGATAAAAGATCCCTGCTTGAACTCAAGGTATTTGGTGCGGTTGGATACATACAGAGTAAATGGAAGCAAAAATCGGAAAAGGTGCTAAAAGAGCGGTTGATGACTACGATAAAGTCTCATCGCTATTTTGCTGCCAGCAGCTTCTTGCTTCTGATGTGGATAGGATTGGTGATTTTTGAGCTGATTCATGGGGTCATGGAGCGGCGGGTTTCAGTCGGGTTGTTCGTTTCTTTGATTGGGGCATCCGGCAGTATTCTGGGAATTGCAGATGATCTGTCATTGCTGTTCTCCCGGTTGTCTCATCGTTGTATGGAGATTATGCATTATGAAAAGTTCATGCAGCTTCCAGAGCGATACAATACCGCTTTATCCGAACATTCTGCGGCGCTCGACTCTACAGCTCATCCATTCATTGAATTTAGAGATGTCTGTTTTACCTATCCGGGGACTGCAGAACAGGTGCTGAAGAAGGTCTCCTTCACCATTAATCAGAATGAACATATTGCTCTGGTTGGAGGGAATGGGGCCGGTAAATCGACAATTGTTAAGCTGCTAGTGAAGCTATATGTTCCAGATTGCGGAGAAATATGGATACATGGTGTACCCTTGAACCAGATCAGTCAAGAAAACCTTAGAAACAGCATGGGGATTATCTTTCAGGATTACGGCAAGTATTCATTGACTCTTCGTGAGAATATTGCTTTTGGTAACATAGATAAAATAGGAAATGACAATGATCTTAGAGACGCTCTGACCAAGGCAGCACCGGATGGGTTTCTGTCTGATTTGGAAACGGCTTTAGGAAAGATTTCGGAGAACGGTATAGATCTGTCCGGAGGACAATGGCAGAAGATTGCCATGGCCCGTGCCTATTTGGCAGATTGCCCTTTCATGATTATGGATGAACCGACAGCGGCATTAGATCCGGTGGCTGAAAGTGAATTGTACGCAACCTTTAGAGACATGATGGGTGAGAAGGGTTGCTTATTTATCTCTCATCGTTTGGCGAGCGCCAGATTTTCTGACCGTATCTTAGTGCTGCAAGACGGCGCTATTACGGAAGACGGAACTCACGAACACTTAATCAGTCAGAAGGGTATGTATGCAAATCTATGGAGCAAGCAAAGCTCTTGGTATAGGGACAGTGATGACTATGAAGGATAAATACACACCGCTGGTGATTGTACTCAGAGTATACAAGCAAACATTGAAAGCGGCTCCCTGGTCAGGGATATTGTCTCCGTTTTATTATTTGCTCGAGGGTATTTTCCCCGTATTTATAACGATAATTTCGGCTGGGCTTTTTAACGAGATTTATTCTTATACGCAGGGCAGTGCGGAGGCGGAGCCTCTTTTTCTCTACGGAGGAGTTCTGTTGGCAGGCTATGTATTGAAGCAGATTCTTCAGTTCATCTCTAATATCACGATCAATGCCGGAGTTTATGAGCGATGCACAGATTATCACAAACAGGCCATTGCCCAGAAGAGTTCCCGATTACCGCTAATTCTGTATGAGGACTCTGAGACTATGAATATCAAGACCAGAGCCATGGATTGTGTGAATCGTGAGGTTCTTAGTCAAATTTATATGTCCTCCGCCGTATTTGCTACAAGCGCTATCAGCATTATTTCATTGGTGTCTGTACTGGCCAGCTACAATCTGCTGTTCATTCTGTTGTCCTTATTGACAGTCATGCCCTACTTTATCGCCAGAAGGCTGCGTGGCAAGGATTTCTATGCGCTGAAGCAGAGACAAACCAAGCGAGTCCGTTACAGGGATTATTTATGGGAGTTGTTCAATGATAAGACAGCAGTGAAAGAAATGCGAACCATGGGGTTCGACCAGTACTTAAGAGAGGAATTCAAAGAAACGAGAGTTGAGATTGATAAGGAGTTATGGGAATTCAGTAAAAAGGATGCATTATCCTTACTCTTCTGTGATACGATTCGTGTCATTGGTTATACAGCGAGTGTCGTTCTCGCACTGGTCCTAACCATATCTGGCGAGATTAACATAGGCTTGTTCGGAGCAAGCATTGGGGCTTTTCTGGCTGTCCAGAATGAAACGAAGAAGTTCTTAATGGATTTAGGCAGTCTTCCTGAGAAAATATCCTTTGCCAAGGATTATTATGCTTTTTTGGACTTACCTGAAGAGCGTAAAGGATCAGTGCAAAAAGAAAGTCTCACCGAAAGCATAAGGCTGGAGCAGCTTGAATTTACTTATCCCAATGCAGGTGCCAAAACGATTACAGGAGTTAATCTGGAAATTCTTAAAGGTGAGAAGATAGCGATCATAGGAGAAAATGGCAGCGGGAAAACAACGCTCTCGAAGTTGATATTGGGGCTGTACCCTGTTCAGCAAGGACGAATTACCTATGATGGAGAAGCCTTGGAGGGGCTGAATCAGGAGACGTTCTTCCAAATGGTCTCTATCATTTCACAGGATTTCATGAGATATTCACTTACGCTAAGAGAGAATGTCTCTATCTCGGATCTGGAACGAGCTGATGCTGACCGTGATATCTTGGGTGTGCTGGCAATGGTTGATCTGGATATGGACCCCGCCCAGCTCGATCGTATGTTAGGCAGGGAATTCGACGGGTTAGAGCTATCGGGCGGACAATGGCAGAAGCTCTCTATCGCCAGGGGACTTTTCAGGAATAGTGAGCTTATCGTGATGGATGAGCCGACGAGCGCATTGGACCCGCTGATCGAAAATCAGATCCTGATGAATTTCCTTACAGTGGCACAGGGCAAGACTGCGGTCATCGTCTCTCACCGGACCGGCTTATGCCGGTATGTAGACAGAATTGTAGTGATGAAGGCTGGTGAGATCGTCGAAGTCGGCAGCCACAGCGAACTGATTCAGAGAGAGGGCGAGTATACAAGGTTGTATACAACGCAGGAGCAGTGGTATGTATAGTAAGAATTGGGGTATAGCCGGTGAAGAATTGAGTATATGTTTTTTTGTGATAATTTAACAAACAGCGGCAGTCTAAGACTTTATTAATCAAGTCTTAGACTGCCGCTATTTTTATTAATGAACAGTCCCGTACCATGTTATGCCCTATCAAACAATAGCCCGAAAGAGTAGTTTCGGCCGTATTCACCAAGATGTAAGAAAGAGTTGATGCTTTCATGAACGTTTGAAGGCAAAAAGGTGACCGGAACCGATTCGCTTAAAATTAAAGATATAATAATTTAAAATATCTATCAGCTTTTATAAGGAGGCACTAACATAATGGGCATCGATACCGTGCTGTGGAGCAGACTGGTGACAGGCTTGACACTGGGGTTCCACGTTATTTTCGCAACAATTGGCGTCGGGGTTCCGCTGATGATCGCCATTGCTGAATTCATGGGCATACGCAAAAAAGACCCTCACTATACGCTGATGGCAAAGAGATGGGCCCGCGGGTTTGTCATTTCTGTTGCCGTGGGCGTGGTGACAGGTACAGCGATTTCGCTGCAGCTGGCCTTGATCTGGCCCAATTTCATGAAGCTTGCCGGTAACGTGATTGCGCTCCCGTTATTTATGGAAGTGTTTGCTTTCTTTTTTGAGGCCATCTTCCTGGGCATTTACCTCTATACCTGGGACCGGTTCAAAAAGCCGTATATTCACTGGCTTCTTACGATCCCGATTGTTGCCGGTGCAGGGATGTCTGCTGTTTTTATCACGACCGTAAACGGGTTCATGAATCAGCCTGAGGGCTTTGCCATGGCGGGAGGGCAATTCATAGCTGTGAATCCGGTGGAGGCGATGCTGAATACAGCGACGTTCTCCAAGGTGTTCCATGTCTTAAGCTCAGCCTATCTGGCCGTTGCCGCAATGCTGGCAGGCATTGCCGCGTTTGCACTCCTCAAAAAGGGCGCCTCGGAATACCATAAAAAAGCGCTGAAGCTGATGATGGCCGTGGTGATGGTGTTTGGACTGCTGAACTCACTGGCTGGAGATGCGTCTGCAAAATTTTTGGCTGAGCATCAGCCGGAGAAGCTGGCAGCGGCAGAGTGGCATTTTGAAACGGAAAGCGGTGCAGATTTGATTCTGTTGGGGTGGCTTAACGCAGAGCATGAGGTTCTGGGCGCACTTCACATTCCCAAATTTCTCAGCTTCCTTGCCTTTGGCGATTTTAATGCAGAAGTGACAGGTCTGAATGAATTTCCTGCGGATGAGCAGCCACTGCTCCTGGTCCATTATTTGTTTGATCTGATGGTCGGTGTAGGGTTCGCACTACTAGGCATTTCATTCCTGTATTTCCTGTTTGTCTTCTGGAAAAAACGCAATGAGCATAACAAATGGCTGCTTCGCGCGATCGCGTTAGGCGCACCGCTTGCTTTTCTGGGAGTCGAGCTAGGCTGGTTTTACGCTGAAATCGGTCGGCAGCCCTGGATCTTAAGGGGATACATGCGTGTAGAAGAGGGGGCTACGACATCACCGAGCGTAAGAATCCTGTTTTTTGTTTTCTTGTTGCTGTACATCCTGTTAGGCACTGTATGTGTTCTTGTGCTGCGCCGCATGTTCAAGGACAATCCGGCAGAAACCGAGATGGAGAAGTGGCATCAGCCTCCCGGCGACAAATCAAAAGTAAAGGGTGAGCACGCAAAATGAGTTACGAACTGATTGGGATTTCAGTGCTCTGGCTGTTTTTATACGGATATTTAATAGTAGCCTCTATTGATTTTGGAGCCGGCTTCTTTGCCTTTTATGCCCGGCTGACCAAGCAGGATCATCTGATTAACCGTTTGATCTCCCGCTACTTATCGCCTGTCTGGGAGATTACCAATGTCTTTTTCGTCTTTTTTTACATTGGACTTGTTGGATTCTTCCCGGATACCGCTTATTATTACGGCTCGGCGCTGCTAGTTCCGGGAAGCATTGCCGTTATACTAATCGCGATCCGCGGTTCGTTCTATGCGTTCGAGAATTACGGCTCCAAGAATAACATCGTATATCTGTTCCTGTACGGCGCTTCGGGCCTGCTGATTCCCGCATCCTTGTCAGTGGCGCTCACCCTGTCGGAAGGCGGCTTTATCTTTAAGCAGGGAGAGACCGTGTCTCTGGATTACTGGGCATTGTTCACCAACCCGTTATCCTGGAGCATTGTAGGCTTGGCGATTGTATCCGTACTGTTCATCAGCGCCTCCTTCTTGGCCTTCTATGCTTCCAGGGCTGAGGATCAGCCCGCGCTGAAGCTTATGCGCACCTATGCGCTGTTCTGGAGCACCCCGACCATTGTTATCGCACTGACGGCCTTTATTTATCTAGGACAGCACAATGAGCGGCATTTTCAAAATATGATGGATTTATGGTGGCTGCTTGCGCTGTCCGTTGCTTTCTTCATGCTTGCCATGTGGCTGCTGTACAGCGGACGCCGTTACGGCTTGGCGTTCATAAGCATCATGCTGCAATTTCTATGCGCCTTCTTCGCTTACGGAATCGGGCAGTATCCTTATATTCTGGACCCGTTCATTACGCTTGAGAACAGCATCACCTCACCGGCCATGGGCCTGGCGCTGGTTATCGTGTTCATCGGCGGCATGTGCTTGCTCATTCCTTCCCTGATTCTGGTGTTCAAGCTGTTCCTCTTTGACGCAGATTATGTGAAAGGAAAGAAGTAAATGGACAACAAAAAAAGCCTGATCGCTGAGCAAATGTCTGGGCAACGAAAACGGCTGGTTTTGCTGACCCTCCTGTCGCTCATGCTTGGCATTGCGATTGTAAGCCAGGCCGGGTTGTTGGCTGAAGCAGTCCAGCGGGTGTTCGTGGAGAAGGCTTCCTTATCTTCGGTTGCATTGCTGCTCGCTCTTCTGCTGTCAGTGATGGCTATCCGCACTTTGCTGTTATACGCAAACGGAAGGGTAGGCTTGTCTATGGCTGCCGAAGCAAAGGCAAATATGCGTTCAGCCGTGCTGCAGAAGCTTACCCATGCTTCCATGCCTTCAACGCTGCGGGGGCAGACGGGAGGAAAGGTCAGTGTGGCTCTTGATGCAGTGGACGAGGCTGACAGCTATTTCAGTCACTACATGCCGCGGATGGCCGAAGCAGCGATCATCCCGGTTCTGATTCTGGTGTTTACGTTTATCTTACATGCGAATACCGGCTTCATTCTGCTGTTTACGGCACCCTTCATCCCGCTGTTTATGATTCTGGTGGGACTGCAAACGAAGAACAAATCCGAAGAGAAATATGCACAGCTTGCAGAGTTCTCCGGTACGTTCCTGGATTCGCTTCAAGGGCTGGTGACGTTGAAAATATTTGGACAATCCCGCCGCCAGCAGCAGCAGATTGAGCGCAGCAGCCTGGGTTACCGTGACGCGACCATGGATATTTTGAAGGTTGCCTTTACGAATACTTTTATGCTGGAATCCATCGTCATGCTTAGCATCGGGATTGTTGCCCTTGAATTGGCTATTCAACTGCTCGTATTCAAATCGATGCCGTTCCACACGGCCTTTCTGGTTCTGCTGCTTGTTCCCGAGTTTTTTAACCTGCTCAAGAATACAGGCACTGCTTTTCACAGCGGGCGGACCAGTATGGGGGCGGTCCGTAAGGTGGAGCAAATGCTTGCGGAAATAGGCGGCGGCACACAGCCGGAAGAGGGCCAGCAGTCCTCAGCCAAGCTGCTCCGGATGCCGCCATCCATTGCGCTGGATGATGTACATTTCCATTATGCACCCGATTCATTTGAGCTTAAGGCCGGACCCGTCTCCATAGGACCGGGAGAGCATATTGCCATAGTCGGTAAAAGCGGCTCGGGCAAAACAACGTTGCTCCATCTCTTTGCCGGGCTTCTGAAGCCGGTATCAGGGACAGTGATGGTGAACGGAAGCCCGCTGACAGAGTGGGAGGAAGACTCATGGTTTGAGCAGGTCAGCTACATTACGCAGCACCCCTATATTTTTGCCGGCACATTCGCTGATAATATCGCCATCGGCGCCGGACGTACGGTCTCCAGGGATGAAATCAAGCAGGCCGCAGAGGAAGCGGGACTTTCAACGCTTGTTGCCGGGCTGGAGCAGGGTTTGGACACTTACGTCGGGGAAGGCGGCAGGGGACTGTCGGGAGGGGAAAAGCAGCGTCTTGCTTTAGCGCGGGCCTTTTTGAAACGTCCGGCTCTGATCCTGTTCGATGAGCCTACGGTGGGCCTCGACTTACAGACCGAACAAATCCTGCAAAGCTCCATAACCGCGCTGGCTCGAAATGCAACGATGATCACAGTCGCACACCGGTTATATACGATCCGGCAAGCGGATCACATTTTGTTTATGGACCATGGAGTATTGGCGGCGGCAGGACCTCACGAGGAGCTCCTTGAACATGTGTCTCAATATGCCGAGATGGTTGATATTCAGCGAAAAGGAGGGTCAGCATGAACGAGCTGGCGATTTTGTCCAAGGCCATGATAGCAGAGCGTAAGGATATTCTGCTTTCGATTCTGGGAGGGTTTATTGCCGGCGCAGCCGGTGTGGCCCTCTTCTCCGCAAGCGGGTATCTGATTTCACAGACGGTCTTTATGCCGCCG
The DNA here is from genome assembly GCF_042684125.1 of Paenibacillus rhizoplanae. Taxonomy (NCBI): domain Bacteria; kingdom Bacillati; phylum Bacillota; class Bacilli; order Caryophanales; family Paenibacillaceae; genus Paenibacillus; species Paenibacillus rhizoplanae. Next base: position 29,728 of record NZ_JBHUKY010000003.1, read on the forward strand.
CTCTACACCCTTATCGTACTTACCGCGCTGGTCAAGCTGCTGGGTCTGCTCCGGGCGGCAAGCCGTTACGGGGAACGCCTGTATTCGCACAGAGCAACCTTTTCCATGCTTAGCCGTTTGCGCACAGGCTTTTTTGCCCGGCTGATCCCGTTAACGCCCGGTATATTGAACAAGAACCGCAGTGGAGATCTGCTTGCGCGGATTGTCGGCGATGTAGAGAGCCTGCAGAATTATTTTTTGCGTGTCGCTTATCCGCCGGTTATCGTCATCACGGTGTTTCTGGCAACTATGGTGTTCAGTGCTTCTTATTCATTCTGGATGGCCTGCTTGTTTATAACAGGAATGCTGCTGACCGCATTGGTTGTACCGGGAATCGTATTGCTGGGCCAGCGGTCAATACACGGCCGCGTCCGTAAGCAGCGGGCGCTGCTGTCAACGGAGGTAACCGAGGTGTTGTATGGCTTCCGCGATCTGAAGGTGTACGGGCAATTGCCCCAGCGGGAACAGCAGCTCCAGGCGGCTTCGGCAGCACTGACAGCAGAGCAGCAGCGTGCAGCAGGCCATCTGCTGCGCGGACAGGCAATGCATACTTTTGTAACCTTCTTTATTTCGTGGGGTGTACTGACGTTAGGTGCCTATCTAATTATGGAAGGTGCGCTGGCCGGAGTATTTCTAGCTATGCTTGTCATGGCCTCACAGACGGTGTTCGAAGAAGCTGCGGCCATGGCTACTTTACCTGCATATAAGCAAGACAGCGAGCACGCGGCCAAAAGGCTGACTGAAACCGTAATGCCTGCCGGTGACTTACCTGTGCAGCCGGGCCGCACTCTGGCGGCAGGAGATGCTGTTTCGGTGGAGCTGTCCGGCGTTACGTTCCAATATATCGATGAGTGGCGGCCCGCGCTGACAGAGGTGTCGCTGCAGCTCCCGGCAGGCTCCAGAACGGCCGTGGTCGGACCGAGCGGGTCCGGCAAATCAACCCTGATCGATTTGCTGCTCAAGCTGCGCACACCTGTATCCGGTGACATACTTCTAAACGGTGTTTCGGTACAAGAGCTGGATGAGACAGGCATTTGGGAAGCCTCTAATGTCGTATTACAGCAAAGTCATTTTTTCCGTGGAACGGTCCGAGACAACCTGCTGCTGAATGGAGAAGAACAGTCTGACGAAGTATTATTAGAAGCTCTCGCGAAAGCCCAACTGCAGGATGTGGCATTAACCGATGTTGTATTCGAAAAAGGAGAGAACCTGTCCGACGGCGAGAAGCAGCGTTTGGCTCTGGCCCGGGTCATGCTCCGCAAAGGGCGGTTATGGCTGCTGGATGAACCGACATCTTCGCTGGATTATGTAACGGAAGAGCGCGTGTTAACCCATCTCTACGAACAGTCCGCCGGAGATACTTTACTGCTCATTTGCCACCGGCTTACCGGCCTGGAAGGTATGGACAGGATTATCGTCATGGAGCAAGGCAGGGTCATCGAAACAGGTTCATATGCGGAGCTAATGGAACAAAAGGGCTACTTGTACCGTATGAAGCAAATTGAGCTGCAAATGATTGGAGAGCTGTAGGCAGAAGGTCTCTATCGCGAGGCGATTATTCATGAAATGATTCACAATGCGACCATCAATAGGGTTATGCTGCTCACCTCGAGGTGAGCTTTTTTTGGTGAAGAAAGTCACATTTTAATTTTGGGATATATGCTATTTTTATCTTGTAAAATGTAAATATTACCTCATATACTAATTCGCCCTACTTTATTCCTATTCATCCCCTTTAATGGTAATAGTTAATTTTAACCACTCTGAAGTCTACCAATCCCTTGTAAAATGCATGTTTATTCAAAAAAATACATATAGTTTAATGGAATTTTTTTGTTATTTACAGTTGTGAATGATAAGCATAGTAAAAGGAGCGAAAGGTATGAATAAGCAGACAGACAAGCTAGTGGCGATTGTGGGGATGGGCTGCAGATTCCCAGGGAGCGCAAATAATGTAGAACAGTTCTGGGATATCTTGAAGTCAGGCAAGGATACAATTACAGATATTCCCGAGGATAGATGGAGTATTGAAGAATATTATCATCCTAACAAACAGGTAAAAGGAAAAAGCCACGCCAGGCGCGGAGGATTTATCGATAAGTTTGATCAATTTGATGCAAAGTTCTTTGGGATTAATGCCCGGGAGGCAGATCAGATCGATCCGCAACAGAGACAAATGCTGGAGATTGTCTGGGAGGCGTTAGAAGACGCAGGAATTAAGCCCGGAAGTCTGAGCGGTTCCCGCACCGGTGTATTTATCGGCGGATTTACTCTCGATTATAAAATCCTGCAATTTGCTGACGCTGCACAAATTGGAACCCATGCTGCAGTAGGAAGCATGATGACGATGTTATCGAATAGAATCTCGTACATATACAATTTAATGGGTCCCTCTCTATCCATAGACACAGCCTGCTCGTCCTCCGTGGTTTCTGTTCATGAGGCCTGCAAAAGTCTGCACAACGGTGAATGCGAGCTGGCCTTGGCAGGCGGCATGGAACTGATCTATGCCCCGGAGTATTTCATAGCTGAATCCAAAGGCGGATTCTTATCGGTGGACGGAAGCTGCAAGACCTTCGACGCTGCTGCGAACGGTTATGTCAGGGGAGAAGGGGGCGGAATCCTTGTCCTTAAAAGTCTGGAAAAAGCGCTCGAAGACGGCGACTATATATATGCCGTGATCAGAGAGAGCCTTGTGAACCAGGACGGAAAAACGAATGGCATTACGGTTCCTAACGGCGAATCCCAAAAGATGCTGCTGCAGGATGTATATGCAAGAGCAGGGATTGCCTCCGACCAAGTTCAGTATGTTGAATTGCATGGAACAGGAACAGCACTGGGTGATCCCATTGAAGTCAATGCGGTCGGTGAGTTCTTTGGAGAGCACAGAACCGAGGATAACAGATGCATCATGGCCTCGGTCAAACCTAACATTGGGCATTTGGAGGCAGCCTCCGGCGTAGCATCGGTAATCAAGGCGGCGTGCATTCTTGATCGTAGACAGATTGTACCGCATATCGGGATGAAAGAGCTTAATCCTGAGCTTGATCTGGACAAGCTGAGGCTAAGAATTCCTTTAACCAATGAGAGCTGGCCGCAGGATGGCAAAGACGCCATCGTCGGTGTCAATTCGTTCGGGTTTGGCGGAACCAATGCGCACGTGATTTTACAGGGAATAGCGAGTGACAGAAAGTACGATGGAACAGTCAACGAAGAACTGCCTCAAGTATTAACCATCTCCGCAAAAACAGAACAATCCTTAAAGGCTCTTGCCGCAGAATACACTGAATTTTTGAATCAAACCGCCGAAAGCTTACCGGATATTTGTTATTCCGCACTTACCAAACGTGAGAAATTCCCGAAATCCCTTGTGTTATTCGGAGGGAATACACAGGAGATCATTCAGGGTCTGACAGATTATCAGCAGGATACTTTACCGCAGAATGTGGTTGTGGGGAATGAGGGCAAAGACAAGAGACTGGTGTTTATTTTTACCGGCATGGGTCCTCAATGGTACGCGATGGGACGCGAGCTCTATCATGTGAATACGGTATTCCGCAATACGGTCGAGAAGTGCCACGCTGAGTTCTCCCGATACTTGTCCTGGTCATTGATGGATGAATTCCTGATTAATGAGGAACAATCCAGCATGCAGTTCACCGAAGTCTCCCAGCCGTTGAATTTTACGGTGCAGGTGGCCTTGGTTGAGATGTGGAAGAGCATGGGGGTCGTCCCGGATCTGATTATCGGACACAGTGTGGGTGAAGTGGCAGGATTGTATGCTGCCGGTGTCTACAGTTTTGAAGATGCGGTCCGGATTTCGTATTACCGCAGTATGCTCCAGCAGCGGCTGACGGGTAAAGGCGGGATGCTTGCGGTTGCTTTGAATGAAGCGCAGGCCACAGAGCTGATTGCTGACAATAACGACAAAGTATCCATTGCGGCAATCAACAGCAATACAAGCTTAACCCTGTCCGGAGATATGGGCTGCCTTACAGAGATCAGCAGCAAGCTTGAAGCGGACGGCGTGTTTAACAAGTTCTTAAGAGTAACGGTACCTTATCATAGCGTGTTTATGAACGAGATTAAGTCGGAGCTGCTGGAAGCCCTGCGCGATATTCATCCGCAACCAACCAAAATCAGAACGTATACCACCGGAAATGGCCAGCTGGCGGAAGGGCCGGAGCTGGATAATGAATACTGGTGGCTGAATGTATCCGGTTCCGTGTACTTTGCCAAGGCCATGGAACAGATTTTGGAGGAAGGCTATACCTGTTTTGTTGAGGTTGGCCCTCATCCGGTACTGGCGAATTCAGTAAGTGAGCTTGCGAGTGAGATGGATATAGAAGTCCTGATCTCGCCCTCCCTCCGCAGAAATGATCCGGAAATATCAAGAATGCTTAGAACCTTGTCTGAGCTATTCTGTGCAGGCTATGAAATTGACTGGTCCCGGATCTACAGAGGAACCTTTAAGTATGTGAAGCTGCCGCATTATCAATGGGAGCATGAGAGGTTCTGGAAAGAATCCAAAGAGCATATGAAGAGACGCCTTGGACAGAAAGAGCATCCTTTTATCGGATACCGCAAGAACAGCGTGGTTCCTGTATGGGAAGCGGAAATCAATGATTATATTATGCCGTTCGTCTCAGACCATTGTGTAAATGGCAGTGTACTGCTGGCCGGGGCCCATTTCATTGAAGCCTCGTTCCAAATGCTCCGTGATTACAGCAAATTAAGCATTGATGAGGTGTATGGTTTATATCATATCCACTTTAAAAGAGCGCTGTTCCTTGATGAGAACAATGCCGGCCACATGTCTATTAACTATGATCCGCAGCATGGTGTGGTGAAGATCGGAAGCCTGGCAGATGGCGATGTATCCAGAACTACCGAGAATTTCCGCGGGGAATTTGTCAGAAAACAGACCTTGCGAGTCAACCGGACAGCCGATCTGGAGGCTCTTAAGCACAGTGCCAAGGAAATTCTGAATCAGGCGGAATGCTACGGGTTGCTGGAGAAAATGAATTTCACCTACGGCCCTATGTTCCAGGGGCTTAAGAAGGTATGGATTAATCATAATGAAGTCCTGGCTGAGATCTGCATGCTGGAGGAGTTAGGCATCCAGGACATGGATAATATCCTGCATCCGGCTATTCTGGATGCTGCCTTTCAGTCGCTGCTCGTTAATCAATTTGATGAGCTGAGAGATCACGGACAAGTTGATATTAAGCTGCCGGATACGGTGGATTCTGTAGTCGTATACGGTAACACATCCGGTCCATTGCGGGTCCGTTCTATAGTGAAGGAATCCAATAAGGAGTTCATTGCCGGGGATATTGAAATCTATGATGAGCAAGGAAACATTGTTGTCATGGTAGACAACTTTGTTGCCAGATCAGTAGAAAAAAGTCCGGAAGATGCCGTGCTTAGCGAGAAGAATCTGAAAGAATGGTTCTATGCCATAGAATGGAAGGCTCAGGAGATAGAGAACGATGAACAGCTGATCACCGCTCGTAATTCGTATACGAACTGGGTTGTGCTGTGTGATGCTTCCGGCATGGGTGACAGGATTGCCGAGAACTTAAGCGGCAGAGGCTATAACTGCAAACGGTTCTACGCGGATTATCAGAATTCCGGCAACCAGGATGCAGGCAGTGTTATTGTCAGCAATAATCAAGAGGATTATATCAAGCTGATTCAGCACATGGATCAAGAGCAGGAATACGGCATTATCCACCTGTGGGGTCTGGACATTACAAGTCATGATCAGATGGATACGGATGCTATTGAGGCTTCCAAGCAGAAGGCTGTCAACAGTATCCGCCATGTTATGAATACTTTGAATGAGCACTCCATGAAATATCGTACTTGGGCAGTTACCCAAGGGGCTGTCAGTGTTGACGGCAAAGAGTCAGTTGATGTCCTGCAGGGAGCGGCTATCGGTATGTGCAGAGTAATCAGCCACTCCGAGTGTATTGGAAGCTGGGGAGCAAGTATAGATATCGATCATCACCCCGCCTCTGTCGAACTTTTGATCAATGATCTGGAGAACTATACACGTGAAGATCAACTGGCGTATAGAAACGGTGTCCGTTATGTTGCCAGACTGGAGCATATCTACGATCTGGACGGGAACATCCCGGTAACTATGGCGGACAATAAGATTTATCTGGTCACGGGTGCAATGGGCTCACTCGGGCAAATCACTGTGAATTGGATGTACGAGAAGGGAGCCAGACATTTTGTATTGGTGGGCCGTACTCCGTTCCCTGGCAAAAAAGAAAGAAAAGGGATGGCTTCATCCCATAAGCTGTACAGCCAGGTGCAATTTATCAATGAGCTTGAACGGAAAGGCTGTACCGTTGAAGTAGCCGCGCTGGACATCGCGGATGAAGCAGCAGTCCGGGAGCTTACACATAGATTGATTCACGAAGAAACCATGCCGATCGGCGGTGTGGTCCATATTGCCGGTGTAGTCAAAGACAAATTAATGATGCAAATGGAGCAACATGAGTTCGATGAGGTCTATGACACCAAAGTTAAAGGCGCATGGTTATTGAATAAATATCTTGAAGAGGTTGAACTGGACTTTTTCATCATGTACTCTTCCACAGGATCGGTCGTTACGGCGGTTGGACAAGTGAATTATGCCGCAGCGAACTCCTTTATGGATTCACTGGCCTACTATCGCCGCAGTAAAGGCAAATCTGCCTTGAGTCTGGGCTGGGGACCATGGGGGGTAGGGATGGTTAAAGAAAAGAATTTGATTGATCATTATAAATATCAAAGAGGCATGAACCCGATCTACGCGGTGAATGGCATGCAGGCGCTGGAAAGAGTGTTCGGACAACAGCTATGCCATGCGGTAATCGGTGAAGCGGACTGGCCGCTTGCGCTTAATAATTATCCGGGCAAGCCTGCATTGTACAATCACCTCGCCGTGCAAAACGAAGATGCTGCCGGGGACATGCAGGAGACCGACTTGTTCAGCATTCTGGCCAAAGCCTCCAGCACGGAAGAAAAATGTGCGGTTATCATGGATTTCTTCGCTGAGATCATCGCCGAGACCATTCATGCGAAGAAGGAAGCACTTGTTCTTGATGAGCCGATCAGTTCGGTTGGAGTGGACTCCATTATAGCTGCAGAGATCAGAAATAAAATAAATAAGAAATGCAGTATTAACATTTCCATTGTTGACCTTCTGGGCGGAATCAGCATTGCTGACCTGGCCGGAAAACACTTCAATGACATCAATGACCTGATTATTGAAGACGAATCCGAAGCAGACCTGGAGGCTTTATTGAACCAGTTAGAGAATCTGACAGAAGAAGAGGCTGCACTTCTACTATCTAAATAAAAACGGAAAGGAGGATACAGAAGCATGGAAATATCCGCCCAGAATGATGATCTTAGAGACCTCGATATTGCTATTATCGGGATGGACTGCCAGGTTCCGGGAGCAGATAACGTAATGCAGTATTGGGAGAATCTGTGCAACGGGACGGAGTCGCTTACCTTCTTCACCGATGAGGAGCTTCGGGCAGCAGGGATACCGGAAGAGCTGCTCACCCATCCGGAGTACAGAAAGTGCGGCTTCAAAATAAATGATATTGAGCAATTTGACGCGGCGTTCTTTGGCTTCACGCCCAGGGAAGCAGCCCTGATGGACCCGCAGCAAAGAATTCTGCTTGAGAGCTCATGGCGGCTGATGGAAAGTGCCGGGTACCAATCGGACCAATATGCAGGGAAGGTTGGCGTATTTGTCGGGACGGGAACCAGCAAGTATTTATTGAAGAATATTATGTCCAGTATGGATCTGGATTCCACTCCCGAGATCAGACAAATATGGATTGGGAACGATGTTCATTATGCTTCGACCATGATTTCCTACAAGCTGAATCTGAAGGGACCGAGCGTGAATGTGCAGACTGCATGTTCCACTTCCCTGACCGCCGTAGTTCTGGGCTGTCAGGCTCTGCTGAATTATCAATGCGATATGGCCATTGCCGGTGGGAGCTCCCTGTCACTTCCTCAGGATAGCGGTTATCTCTACATTAAAGGAGAGGTTCTTGCGGAGGACGGACATTGCCGGCCGTTTGATAAAGATTGCAGCGGTTCATTAAGCGGCAGCGGAGTAGGAACCGTGCTGCTGAAAAGATTAGAAGATGCTGTAAACGACCGGGATCATATCATCGCTGTCATTAAGGGAGCCGCCTTTAACAATGACGGTTCAGCAAAGGTTGGTTATTCGGCACCAAGCATTGAAGGTGAACGCAATGCGATTAAGAGCGCCCAGATCCTAAGCGAGATAGATGAAGAAACGATTACTTATATTGAGACTCATGGAACAGCGACTCCCATGGGGGACCCCATAGAGGTACAAGCACTTACAGAAGCTTTCTCAGAAGCCACGGACAAGCGGAATTTCTGCGCCCTGGGTGCAGTGAAAGCCAATATTGGACATCTGGATTCTGCAGCAGGTACGGCCGGGTTAATCAAAACCAGTCTGATGCTGCAGAAGCAGAAGCTTGTGCCCTGCATTAATTATAAAGAAACGAATCCCAACATTGATTTGAAGAACTCCCCTTTCTATGTAAACACCCGTCTCAGTGACTGGAACCCGGATTGCCGGGTAAGAAGAGCAGGCGTCAGCTCGTTTGGCATTGGCGGTACCAATGTTCATGTAGTCTTGGAGGAAGCGATCGACACCCGCAAAGTCGAGAGCCATGAGCAATTCCAATTGCTGCTGCTATCCGCAAAGACAAAGACCGCCTATGAAGAGGTGGCCGGACAACTGCTGGACTTTGTGCAAAATAATGAAGACATTGATTACCGGAATATCCTGTATACGATGAATATCGGAAGAAAGAGACTGCCCTATCGAGGCGGTCTGGTCTGTAACAGCAGAGAAGATCTGATTCATAAATTGGGCGGTAGCCTTCCTGCGGTGAAATCTCCGAATGAGAACGAAAAGGAAATTGTGTTCCTGTTCCCGGGACAAGGCGTGCAGTATGTGAATATGACAAAACAACTGTACGATACGAAGCCTATATTCCGGCATGAGCTGGATAAGTGCTTCGAGATCCTTCAGAAGCAGTGTAACTATGATTTAAGACAGCTTGTCTTTGCAGATCAAGCGGATGCTAAGGGTGAGGAGACGCTCACAGAAACCCGGAATACGCAGGTTGCTCTATTTGCCATTGAGTACTGCTTGGCCAAGACTTTGATGCATTGGGGAATCACTCCCAAAGCTTTGCTGGGGCATAGTGTCGGAGAGTACGTGGCTGCTTGTCTGGCCGGGGTGTTCTCACTCCAGGATGGGCTTAGATTAATGGTCATGCGGGGCCGGATCATCCAAAGTCTGCCGGCGGGCGAAATGCTGTATGTGAATATGAATGAGCAGGAAGCGCAGGCCTATATTAGCGGGAAGGTCTCACTGGCCTTGATTAATTCCGAGAACCGGGTGGTATTGGCCGGGGATAGCGCAGCGCTGCAGGAAGTGGTCGAACAGATTACAGAGCATCGAGAGTACAGAATTCTTCACACCTCCCATGCTTTTCATTCCTATATGATGCAGGGTGCAGTTGAGGACATGCTGAAGGTGCTCCAGACGGTGACGTTCAACAAGCCGATGATCCCGATCATGTCCAATGTCACGGGAGAGTGGCTGAAGCCGGAAGAGGCGATGAGTGCTGACTATTGGATACAGCATATGCTGGGCACCGTCAGATTTAAAGATGCTTCACTTCATTTGGCACAGAATAATTATAAATACTTCATCGAAGTGGGTCCGGGAAAAACTCTCTCTGTTTTTATGCAGGATAATTTGAAAGACTACGCGGAGTGCCTATTGTTCCAAACGGTCCGCGGCGTTAAGAATACGATGAATGATAATAAATTTCTGGCGGAGTTCGTAAAGAAGGCCTGGATCAGCGGCCTAACCATTGATTTTGCAAAATATTACGAAGAAGAAATCTTATTCAGAACCCCTTTGCCGACGTATCCTTTTGAAAGGAAAAGACATTGGATTGAAGCTGGCAAGCAGAAGGCTTATGAAGCGGCTGGAAGCAATGACTGGGATAGGGAGCTTTCAGCAGACAGTGCTGTAGAAGCGGACGCGATAGAGTATAACCGGCCGGATTTATCGGTGGAATATGAACAGCCTGACAATGCGATTGAAGAGAGTATAGTGGAAATCCTCCAGGATATTATGGGGATTACGCCGATTGGAATCAACGATAACTTCTTTGAGCTTGGCGGACATTCGCTGATGATCACACAAGTCGTCCTGAGAATAAAGGAACTCTATGGAATTGAATTGCAGTTGAAACTGTTTATCGAAGCACCGACTGTCAAGAATGTAGCTGACCTTGTATTGGAAGAGTTGTCAGAAAGCCTCGATTTGGATGCAGTCTAAATATGGACAGATAGAGGTGTGGAGAGATGCAGAACAACGAAAGTGGAAGTGTGAAAAACAGAGTGAATGCCTTATCGGACGCCAAGAGACTGCTGCTGGAGAGTCTCTTGGAGGAACAAAGAAAAAAGAAAAGGCAGATCATCCTGCAAGACAAAGGGCTGCATAGAGTCATCAAGAGAGCACCGGAGTTGACCGTGTTGCCTTCCAACTATATGCAAAAGAAAATTTGGTATGTCGAACAACTCTTCAATGATTCGATTACGTATAACGTTTCGGGTTATGTGAAATTCCATGGAAAACTACAGGTGGAGCTTTTGCACAAGGCCTTCAGAACGGTGGTTAAGCAGCAGGAGGTGCTGCGTTCCAAATTCAAGGGAGGACAAGGACAGCTTGAGGTTGAGCTCAGCGAAGATAGCGAAGAGCCGGTCTTCAAAAGGTATGATTGCTCCCAGGCGGGGATGGAAATATCGCCTGATGATATCAGGCAAAGGATGTACACAGAAGGAATACAGCCGTTCCGGTTAGCAGAGGGCAAGCTTATTCGACTGATCTGTTACAAGCTTAGTGAGACGGAATGGATTGGACAAATTGTATGGCATCATATTGTATCGGACGGCTATTCAAGCGGCATTTTTATTAGAGAATTACTTCAACTGTATGAAGCCTATGCAGACGCAAGCATGGCACCTGTACAGGAACCCGCTGTGCAATATTATGATTATGTCATCCACATGAATGACCGGATTGCCAAAGGCGAGTTCGATCATCAGCTTAAGTTCTGGAGGGAACACTTGTCAGGCAGCAGCATGAGCTGTATGCTTCCAACGGATTACACGGCCGGTCATGGGCTTACCTATCATGGCGAACGGGTAGCTTTTTCAATCCGCAAGGAGATGAAAATCAAACTGGAGGCTGCTGCAAAAAAACACGGGGTTACACTGTTTGTATTGTTAATGAGCGCACTCAAAATCATGCTGCATAAGTATGTACACCAAAACGATATTATTGTCGGGGTCCCGGTTACCGGCAGAAATGAAGAGGAATGCCAGAGCATCATCGGGTGCTTCCTGAACATGCTGCCGATCCGCAGTAATATTGGTGAAGAGCAACAATTATTCGATTATATCCAGGCCGAGAATGCCCAGGTGATGCAGGCCTTGAAGCATCAGGATTTGCCGTTTGATTTCATAGTAGAGGATTTGGCAGTAGAAAGAGATTTGCTGTCCACCCCGATCTATCAGGTGGTGTTCAGTTATGAGACCAATGCGCTAAAGAATATTACAACAAAGGATTTCTACATAGAGTTCGAAGAACTGGATTTAAAAACGGCCAAGGTTGATCTGGCGCTGGAAGTCAATGATGAAAAGGATGGCTTAAGTGCCTGGTTTGAGTATAAATCAGATAAATTCTCCCGGGAGCGGATTACAAAAATCAAAGACTATTATCTGAATATTCTGCAATTCATTGCTGAATATGAAAATCAGCCTATTAAAAATATTGAAATGATCTCGGAAGAAGAAAAGGCTGAGATACTCTACTCTTTTAACGAAAAGGTTACGGACTATAAGCCACAGACCATCAAGCAGTTATTCGAGACCCAGGCGGCGCTCCGGGAAGAGGCAGTAGCCGTAGTATGCGGCAATGAGAGGATTACCTATAAAGAACTGAATAACCGCAGCAACCAACTGGCGCATCATCTGCGGAAATACGGTGTGGGCTGCGAGAGTCTGGTGGCCATTATGCTGGATAAATCTATTGAGGCCATCATTGCCATACTGGGGGTAACCAAGGCTGGCGGAGCTTATATGCCGGTGGATTTGACTTATCCCCGGGAGCGGATGGAGTATATTTTGGAAGACAGCCAAGTCCGGTATATGATAACTTCCGGCATCCAGCTGGATTATGCAGGCATTGAGCAGATTTCAATAGATGATAAGCACATAGAGACCGAGTCTACGGACAATCTTACGGACCACAGTAATCCGGATAATCTTGCTTATGTAATCTATACCTCGGGAACTACAGGTCAGCCCAAAGGCGTTATGGTGGAACACAGCGGCATGGTTAACTTGAGAGATTATTTTTGGAATAAATACAAAGTGACCGCGGATGATACGATCCTGCAATTTGCCAATCTGGTTTTTGATGCCTCTGTCTGGGAAATGATTATGGGAATTCTCACCGGCGCAAAACTATGCATCATTACCAAAGAAACTGCACTGGATGTGAATCTGCTGGAACAGGAGCTAAAAAGGCATAACGTAACTGTTGCCACCTTGCCTCCGCCGTACTGGAATGTGATATCGGATAGGCCTATCGGAATCCGGTTGTTGATCACAGCGGGATCAGCATCAAGCGTCAATCTGGTGGAGAATTTGGCTGAGCCGATTGAATATTTCAATGCGTATGGACCTACCGAGACTACGGTTTGTGCGTCGGACTGGCAATACGAAAGGACTGTTCAAATCCCGAATAGAATTCCGGTTGGCAAGCCGATTTCCAATATGCAAATCTATATTATGAATTATACTTCCTTATGTGGAAAAGGGATTATTGGAGAGTTATGTATAGCAGGTGCAGGCATTGCCCGGGGGTATCTGAATAAGCCGGAGCTGACAGCGGAGAAATTCATAGATAATCCCTATGGTCCCGGTAAATTGTACCGGACGGGGGATTACGCAAGCTGGCTGGACGACGGAAATATTGCTTTTACCGGAAGAATAGATAATCAGGTCAAGATCAGGGGACACCGCATCGAGATCGGAGAGATTGAGGATAAGCTCTCTTCTCATAACAGAGTGAATGAGGCGGTTGTTGTCCCGGAGATTGACCACAAGAGCAATCTTTATCTGGCAGCTTATTTAGTTGTGGATGCAGTAGTAACTTTGACAGAAATCAGAAGCTTTTTGAACGATAGATTACCTTCGTATATGATTCCAGCAGCATTTTATACACTTGAGGCCATTCCGCTCAATACGAACGGCAAGCCGGACAACAGCAGATTGGCGTCCTTAGGTCAGCCTATGGAAGCGGAGAACGAATTCGCCGAACCGTCCACAGAGATTGAAAGAACGCTGGAACGAATCTGGTGTGAGCTCTTAGGGGCTGAGCGGATTAGTATCCGCGATCATTTCTTCGAAATTGGCGGAGACTCGATTATCAGCATGCAGGTTATTGCTAAGGCGGCAGAGGCAGGAATTAAGCTCGAATTAAAGTCTTTTTACGATGATAAATGTATTGAACAAATGGCATTAAAGGCTACGGCAGTTGAACATATCCATTGTGATCAGGGAGAGGTTACAGGTTCGTACCTGTTGACACCTATCCAGCAATGGTTCTTCACCAATAATTTCCCGGAAAATAACCATTGGAATCAGTCTATAAGCTTTGAATTGAAGCAGACTGTAGATGCTGGGCGATTGAATGAAGCACTCAATGAAGTGTGCCGGCAGCATGATTTGTTAAGAACCCGTGTACTTCCCGGAAAGGCTCCAAGATATGCGGATATTCTGCCGTTTGCCTATACCGAACGCTTGAAGACAGTAGAGATCCCAGCTCATGATGACTACGAACAAAGGATGCAGCAGGAATTGACGGCTTTTCAGCAATCTCTCAATTTGCAATCTGGAGAAGTATTTAAAGGGCTGCTTATTGTGTCCGATACGTGGTCAAGCAGCAGACTGGTATTGACGGCACATCATCTGGTATGCGACGCAGTGTCTTTCAGGTTCATCGCTCAGGACTTATTGAACAGCTATCAGGCCTTAATTGACAAGCGGGAAATTAGACTTCCGCAGAAAACCTCATCCTTTATAAGATGGAGCAACGCAGTAGAAGCCTATGCCGGACGCCATGAAGCAGTTAGCAAAAAAAACGAGTGGACAAAAGAAATTGCGGCTCATTCAAGAAATACCAAAAAAGGCCGGTCCAGCGCAGACAATCTTGAAGGAGATGCAGAGCAATGCCTGTTCTCCTTATCGGAAGAAGATACCGCCAAGCTAATGACTGAAGTGTCTAAGAATTACAGCATTCAGCCTATTGAGGTCATGATTGCTGCCCTGGAAACGATGCTGCATGAAAGGGATGGAGCAGACCACAGCATATATCTGGAAAGTCACGGAAGAGATATGCTTGCCGATCAGGTGGATCTCTCAAGAACGGTAGGCTGGTTTACCAACCTGTACCCTTTGTACTTCTCCGCAGATGATATTTCAAATACTGGAGCTACGTTGAAAAAAGTGAAAGACAGATTAGCTGCCGTGCAGAAGCGTAAGTTCGAGTTCATGCTTAGTGATTGCCCCCGTGAAGCTATGGATATTGTTTTTAATTACATGGGGCATTTGGATAACAAGACCTCCGAGCATGAACACTTCCGGCTGATTACCGGAGAACCGCTGTATACCCGGGGATTGAAGAATACAAGAGTCAGTCTGCTTGAAGTCAACGGGTATATCCAGCAAGACCGCTTAACATTCGAATGGGGATATAACCCGAATATCCATTCCGGGGAGAACATCGTGCAGCAGGCAAATGCTTTCATGGATACGCTTAAGGGGATGATCAGCTACTGTATTGAATCTGAGGATGATGGAGTTTCCGCTGCAGATTTTGACGATGTGGATATGGAAGATTTAGATTTCATACTGGCAAAGTTCAATTAAGGTCACTCAGGGACAAGAAAGAGGAGAATACATGAACAAGAGGAACGTTGCAGATATCTATGGATTATCCACCATGCAGGAAGGCATGCTGTTCCACAGCTTGAAAAGTGGCAGCGGCAGCATGTATTTGGAGCAATTCTCGTGCAAATTACACGGGCAGATTAATTTCGAATATTTCTGGGATTCCTGGCAAAAGGTCATTAACGATCATTCCGCTCTAAGAACCGCCTTTGTCTGGGAAGGTGTGAAAAAACCTGTTCAGGTAGTTCTGAAGCAATGCGATTGCAGCTACATTCAGTATGACTGGAGCAATCTGCCGCAGGAAGAAATCGAGCATGATTATAGCACGTTTCTTGAGAATGATCGAATGATGGGTTTTGAACTGGACAAGGCACCGCTGATGAGGTTTGCTCTAATTCAAATTACAGAAGACAGCTATTATTTTGTCTGGAGCTTTCATCACATCATAATGGATGGCTGGTCACTGCCTCTGGTGCTGGAGGAAATGTTCGGGAATTATAAAGCGTTCAAGACAGGGGAAGCACCGGCGAAGAACAAATCCGCATCATTTAAGGACTATATCCATTGGTTGCATAAACAGGATGCCGGGGTCTCCAGACAGTACTGGAAAGAAAAGCTGAAGGGCTTTGAGGAAGCTTTGCCTCTGTATACTGAAGCTTCAGTGGAAGAGCAGAAGGGTGAGACCCGTAAACTCTCCTTACGGCTTCCAGAGGATATACATAATTCTATTGAGCAGATCACTAAAAGTAACGGGTTCAGCGCCTATCAACTGTATAATCTTGCCTTTGCCATCCTGTTGAGTAAATACAGTGGAAAAGAAGATGTCGTCTATGGGACGACTGTATCGGGAAGACCTGCGGAATTAAAAGGTATCGATCAAACCGTAGGCATCTTTATCAATACCATTCCGGTTCGTGTTCAGTTAGACGGTAACCTTACCTTACTGGAGTGCCTGGAGAACCTCACACAGGATCAAATCAGCCGCAGTCCCCATGAATATATGTCTTTGGCTGAGATCAGCAGCGCCCATAATCTGCCTCAATTATTCCAGAGTATTTTTGTATATGAGAATTATGCCAACGCGCAGGCTTATAAGGATATCACGGAGTTCTCCATAACAGAGCTGCAATTAAGAGAAGAAATCAATTATCCGCTGGCCTGGGTGGTTAAGCCGGATCACGGAATCCTTGTGGAGACGATTTATAATTCCGCTTATTTCAGCGACAGGATCATTGAAGAATTTCAAAGGAGCTTCATAACGATTTTGGATGAAATGGTCCTTAAAATAAATGAAGCTATCTGCACTATTCAACTGCTTCCATCTGAGCGGAATACAGATTTCAAAGCAGGGAAGGCAGTATCCGCCGTTGTGAACTTACATAACCAGCCTATCCCTCAGATCTCAACTTCCGATATACCGCGCGTTCTGATCGTTGATCCCTATGGGCACCCGCTTCCGGATGGATTCGAGGGCAGTGTATGTATACCGGATCAGACCGCTTCCGGGTATATGGGCCGTTATTATGCAGATGGAACGTTAATGATTAATGAGTCTTTAAGCACCAGCATGGTAATTGGCGGAATCAAACGTGATTTGCCTGCGCTGGAGCGTGCCCTAAAGGCTGACTCATTAGTAGAAGACGTGAAGATGCTTCACCGTTATAACAGGAAGGGTGAATCCAGGCTTGTTGTCTATTATGTGGAACCGGTAACGGATGTTGTCGTGGAACAAGCCGCATCCGAGGAGGAGAGAAACGGAGCCATAAGAAGTGCAATCATCGACAGATTGTGCATCTTGCTTGACTTAAATAAGAAGAATTGTCTGGCGGCAGCAGAGTTCGTTCCTGTGTCAAACATTCCTTATTACAGAGATGGCGTTGTCAAAATCAATGATCTGCTCGAACTGGAAATTATTAATGACAACCTCATTCAGCGCTGGAGTAACTTAGTTATCCCGGAAGAGCAGAGCGCTCTGAATGAATCTCCTGTGAAGTTCGTACGCAAACCTGTAAGAATCAGCCGGGATAACGTGCATATCTCCGATTTGGCCGATGATTATTCTTTTATTAAGAAGAAGAGCTCCGGCAAAACGGATAACGTTGAAGTGGTTGAAACCCGCAAGGAAGAGAGCAGCGCTGACACACAGCTATCACTCATTGTTGGAGAAGAAGTGATCATTCCTGAGAATACCGTCTTTGATCTGGGTTATTACATCAAACGGGCTGCCGATCAAGCTCCTGATGATTATGGAATCCGGTTTGTTAATTATGATGGCAGCATTGAGTTTGCTAACTATAAACAGGTCTACAGTGAAGCCAAGGCTATCTGCTGCGGTCTTATCGAAAGAGGATTGCAGCCTGGGGACAAGGTCATCTATCAGATGGATAACAACCGGAATTATGTAAATACGTTCTGGGCTTGTATGTTAGGCGGCTTTATCGGGATTCCGGCCACGGTAGCTGCTTCTTATAAAGAAGATAATGCAGTGATCCGCAAACTGTTGAATGCTTGGAAAATGCTTGAACAGCCTGTGATTGTGACGGATGAAGCTCTGGCTGAGAGTATTCGCAGTGTTCCCGGAGTTCTTGGCGGCGAAGAAGAGTTCACCGTCTATTCCGCTGAACAATTGATGAACAGCCGGGAACTAGAAATCACCTACGAGGTGAAGCCAGATGATGTAGCGCTGCTGCTGCTTACCTCAGGAAGCACAGGAATGCCGAAAGGAGTTATGCAGACCCACAGAAATATTCTGAGACGCACGATTGCTGCCTGCCAAAATAACGGGTTTGGTCCAGAAGAAGTAACCTTTAACTGGATGCCTATGGACCATGTGGGCGGAATTGTAATGTGTAATGTAAGAGACATTTACCTGCATTGCCAGGAGATTCTGGCACCTGTTAATTATATTCTGGAAGCTCCGCTCCGGTGGCTTACGCTGATGAGTGATTTTAGAGCTACGAATACCTGGGCACCCAACTTCGCCTTTAATTTGATTAACAGCCTTGAGAGTGGAATCAAAGC
The DNA here is from genome assembly GCF_042684125.1 of Paenibacillus rhizoplanae. Lineage (NCBI taxonomy): Bacteria > Bacillati > Bacillota > Bacilli > Caryophanales > Paenibacillaceae > Paenibacillus > Paenibacillus rhizoplanae. The sequence goes on from NZ_JBHUKY010000003.1 coordinate 47,887, forward strand.
ACTGAATATTGACCTGTCTGCCCTGCGATTTATAACCAACGGCGGAGAAGTGGTGGTGGCGCGGACCGCACTGAAGTTTATTGAAATCCTTAAGCCATATCATCTGGATAAGTCGGCAATGATGCCGTGCTTCGGGATGTCCGAGACTTGTGCGGGTTCCATATATTCCACGGATTTCGGTCAAGATGTAGTGAAGCAGGAGGATAGCAGTGTAAGTGTAGGCAGACCTCTTCCAGGGAACAGCATCCGTGTTGTCGATGCTCAGAATGAATTAGTGCCTCTCTATACAGAGGGACGCTTTCAGATGACCGGGGTGTGTATCACACCGGGATATTACAATAACCCCAAAGCAAACGCCGAAGCATTTACGTCAGACGGCTGGTTCGATACGGGGGATCTGGGGATTATAACCGACCGGGGACTTACCATTACAGGCAGGGCCAAAGACATCATTATCATCAATGGTGTCAATTATAATAATTCGGAAATTGAGGCCATCCTTGAGGAGATTGACGGGGTTGAAGTATCTTATACAGCTGCGGTATCAGTCAAAGCAAGCGGTTCACAAGAGGAAGAATTAGCGATATTCTTCCATCCGGTATCTATGGATGCCGTGAGGCTCAAAGGGATCATCAAAGAGATGCAAAAGGTAATCACTTCAAAAATCGGGATTGTTATTGAATACATCATTCCTCTGGCTAAAAAAGAGATTCCAAAGACAGGTATTGGTAAAATTCAACGGATTCTGTTAAGAGATTCCCTGCTTGCCGGCAAATACGATGCTGTCCTGAAAAAGCTGGAAATCGTCAGAAATAAGAACACCGTAAAGCCATGGATATTCAAGAAAGTATGGAAGCCGCTGAGCTTTAAGGTTGAAGAGGGCACCATCCCCTGCGTCAATATCCTGGTGTTTGAGGACCGCCACGGATTGGCGGGTGAATTCATAGAAGGTATGGGCCTGGACGAAACCAGGGTCATATCGGTCAAGCAAGAGGACCGCTTCCAGGTATATGACCGGAATCATTATGGCTGTGATTATACCCGTTATGAGGGCTGCAAAGAGCTGTTTGACTATTTTAAGCAAATCGGGTGGAAGGCCGATCATATTATCTATCTTCCCACTTATCAAATAAACGCTAGCGGAGATACAGATATCACAAGCAGTAACCAACTCGGTGTCTTTAGTCTAATCCACTTACTGCAGGCATTGGCGAACAATGACCTATGCGCTTCTACAAGCCTGTATGTGGGTAGCAGCAATGTGTTCCAGGATGCAGGCGGTCTGGAAACCCGTTATGATAATGCCGCATTAATCGGCTTCATGGCTACTCTGGATACGGAGAATACGGGTTTACGATCGCTGCTGATCGATTTGGAAGGAAGGGATATCAAGCAGGATGCCCGCTTTTTACGCGCTGAGATTATGCACGGAGAGACTGCTGTGAAGGAAATCAGTTACCGTGACGGCAGGAGATTAACCTGGAAGCTCCGGAATGTGCCTTTACGGAAAGCAGAGCCCAAGACAAAGATCAAACAAGGCGGACATTATGTGGTAACCGGAGGCCTTGGGGGCATCGGCACAAAAATCTGCAGTCAGCTCATTGAAAACTATCAAGCTAATCTTCTGATCCTGGGAAGAAGTGATATCAGGACTGCACTTGAACCTTCCATTACTTACCGGCAGGCGGATGTGTGTGATCTGGATTCCATCATTCAGGCAGTTGAGGATTATGAGCAGTCGAAGGGAATTCAGATAGACGGAATTATACATCTTGCCGGGAATTCAAGCTACCAACGGCATTTTGACAACCGGGATTCATACCTGATTACGGAAATCGGACAACAGACTTTTGCCGAAGAATTCAGTGCCAAGGTCTATGGCGTGCTAAATCTGTTTGAACTCTTGAAAAGCAGAAAAGATGCGCTGTTGATCACTTTCTCTTCAGTGACCTCGCTGCTCGGAAGTGCGACCTTCAGTGCCTATGCGGCAGGAAATAGCTTCCTGGAAATGTTCTGCCAATATGCAGCCGGCCAATTAGGGTATGCAGTGAAATGTATCTCTTGGACGATGTGGGATAAGATCGGAATGACTGCGGGAAGCCTGCAATCCATTAACAGTCTCAGTGAATCCATTGGGCAGCACGTTATCAGTGAGCAGGATGGCCTGTTATTCTTTGAAGCCCTGCTGAACCTTGGTGACGACATGGTCTATGTAGGAATTGACGAGAATAATGTGCATATCAGCCACAGAATCGATGAGAAAGTGTATGCCAAAGAATATCTTGCTGTCTGCAGGCAGGAAGATCAAGAGGCTCTTCTCCAGCCTGAGAACGCCAAGGTCCTAGATGATTATGGCGCGGTAAGCACACTGAAGATGCTCACGGTCAATAGGGATGGCGAAGTGATCGAAGAGGAAGAAGCAGAGCAATATGTAGAAGCGTCTACAGATGCTGAGAGAATCATAAGCAACATTTGGTCCGAAGTATTAGGCGCCGGGAAGATAGGGATGAATGATAACTTCTTTGAGCTTGGAGGACATTCCTTAAAGGCAACCCAGGTCGTCTCCAGAATTAAAAAAGAATACGGGATCGAATTTGCCATCAATGACTTATTCTATCATCCGACCGTTGGAGCGCTGGCTAAGCTTGTGGAAGAGAGAGTTCGCCCGGCTACGGATTCCAAGGGAGAAGGTCACCTTCCAAAATTATCTGATGAAGAGAAGAAACAGGGCATACCGGTTTCGTATGCCCAGCAAAGACTATGGTTCTTAAAGCAATATGATGAAGAAAGCGCGTTTTACAATATCCTGGAGTCTATCAGGCTTAAAGGCGAGTTAAATGTCTCTTGTCTGCAGCAGGCTGTTACAGAAATCGTCAAGCGCCATGAAGGACTCAGAACGACCTTCGACAACATTGAAGGGCAAATTATGCAGGTTCTGCATGATGTGGATGCCTTCGAGGTCCCTCTGCAGAATCTAATGCATGTGGAAGAAGAGGCAAGAGAGCAGGTAATTACCAAACTGGCAGATGAAGAAGTCCATCAGGAATTTGATTTCAAAAACGGACCGTTAATCAGATGTAAGCTGCTTAAATTTGCCTCAGATGAGCATGTTATTTTCCTCACCATGCATCATATTATTTCCGACGGCTGGTCTATGGGCGTCTTTGTACATGAATTCGCCCTGCTATATGATGCCTTAGTGAATCAAAAGCCGGCCGAATTACCCGCAATTGAATGGCAGTATGCGGATTATACCCAGTGGCAGAGAGACTGGTTCACCGGAAAGGTTAAAGAAGACCAGTTCGTATATTGGAAGAACAAGCTCAAGGATGTTGCTACCCTGGATATCCCGTCGGATTACGACAGACCCAAAGTACAAACATTTAATGGGAAAAAGGACTTCTTTGTATATAACAAGAGGATGATGGACCGGGTGAATGAACTGGCAGAAACTACGGGCGCTACACCCTTTATGATTTATCTGGCGGCGGTCGATGTCTTGTTCGCAAGATATACCGGACAGGAGGATATCGCCATTGGAACTCCGATTGCCAACCGTACGCGGATGGAAACAGAGAATACGATCGGATTCTTTGTGAACACCTTGGTGCTCCGCAATGATTTGTCAGGCGATATTTCCTTCATGGAATTGATTGAACGGGTAAAGACAAGTGCGCTGGAGTCCTATGATGCGCAGGATATGCCGTTCGAGATGCTGGTGGACGAATTGGAGCTGGAACGCGATTTAAGCAGAAACCCGTTGTTCCAAGTGATGTTCTCCCTTCAAAATGAAGCACTGCCAGATTTCAAGCTGCCGAATCTTGCGATTACAAGAGTGGAAACAGACAATAAATCAGCAATGTTCGATTTCTGGATTTCTATGCGAGAGCTGGAAGACGGAGTACACACCTTATGTGAATACAATACGGATATCTATAAAACAGGCACCATACGGAAGATGATGCGGCATCTGGAGAACATCATCAACAGCCTGTGCGAAGATCCTTATCAAAAAATCAAGCAGTTCAATTTCATGGATAAAGAAGAAATCAATGAAATCCTCTATGAGCACAATAAAACGGATTATACCTTTGAGAAAGAATTATTTATCCATGAATTATTTGAAGAACAGGCGCTCTTAAGACCGGATGCACCGGCGCTGAAATTCCAGGGAGACACGCTTACTTATCAGGAATTTAATATGCGGGTGAATCAAGTCGCCCATTATCTGATTGCGCAGGAAATAGGGACCGAGGATTTCATTGGTGTGTACGCAGACCGGTCCATTGAAATGATGGTAGCCGTCTATGGGATTCTAAAAGCAGGCGCGGCCTATATCCCTATTGATCCAACATATCCCCGGGACCGGGTAGATTATATGCTTCAGGATTCTGAGGTTAAGCTGGTGCTGCACTGCATGGACGAGACCGATGCGCTTGCGGGAATCCGGAAGGTGGATTTGCGGGACAAGGAACTGTTCCTGCCGATGAGTACGGATAATCCGGGAGTAAAGGTTAAAGGTGCCCACGCGGCGTACATGATTTATACCTCAGGTTCGACAGGAAAGCCTAAGGGAACGATTAATATTCACAGCGGCATCCGAAACCGTATTGTATGGGGTCAAAAAGATTTTGGGATGCAGCCGGGAGATAGACAGGTGCAGAAGACGCCCTTCAGCTTCGATGTATCCTGCAGCGAGATTTTTTGGGCACTAACGGTAGGCGCCTGTCTGGTTATAGCGAAGCCGGAAGGGCATAAAGACGTGGAGTATCTCGCTCAGCTGATCAGGGATGAACAGATTACCATCTCTCATTTTGTTCCTTCGATCCTGAAGCTGTTTCTGGAGCATCCCGGAGCTAAGCAGGCAGGAAGCAGCCTGAGACAAGTGTTCTGCAGCGGGGAGGCATTGCCGTACCGGTTAAAGGAACAGTTCTTCCAGACCTTCGATGCAGGTCTATACAACTTGTATGGCCCTACCGAAGCCTCCGTTGAAGTATCTTACTACGATTGCAGCGAGCAGCTGGATAAAGAGATTGTGCCGATCGGCAAGCCTATTTCCAATGTACAGTTGTATGTACTGGACGAGTACATGAATCCCGTTCCTTACAATGTGAGCGGAGAGCTATTCATTGCCGGTGTGAACTTGGCCAGAGGATACTACAAACGTGATGACCTGACAGCCGAGAAATTCATTCCGAATCCGTTCAGTAAATATGTGGCTGCACGGATGTACCGGACCGGTGACATTGTCAAATTGCTGCCGGACGGCAACATCAACTTCATAGGACGCGCTGACAATCAGGTCAAAGTAAGAGGACTGCGCATTGAATTAGGGGAAATCGAAAAGGTGATTCAGTCACACCCTTCCGTTAAGGATAACGTAGTCATTAACCTAGAGGATGGAAATGATGTAAGAATCGTGTCCTATATTGTCCGTGATGTGAATTATAGGGAACAGGATGTCATGGAGGAGAGCAAGGAACAGGTCACCCAGTGGGAGTCGATATTCGATAATGCCTACAACAAAGAAGAAACGATTCAAGATTTCAGTTTAAATACAATCAGCTGGAACAGCAGCTACACCGGGGAGAAGCTTGGTATCCCGGAAATGGAAGAGTGGCTTACCGATTCCGTAGATCTGATTAAGAGCTTTAAGCCGCGGAGAGTACTGGAGGTCGGTTGCGGTACAGGTATGATTCTGTTCAAAATCGCCCCGTTATGCGAAGAGTACGTGGGTATTGATCTATCAAGGATAGGCCTCGATTATATCGAACGGAATTTGGACAGCTCCATGAATGTCAGACTATATCAGAAATCAGCTGATGAGCTTGGCGAGCTGCAGAATGAGACGTTCGACACCATTATTATCAACTCTGTCATTCAGTACTTCCCGAGCGGAGCGTATCTGAATGAGGTGATTACTACTCTTTTAGGCATGCTGAACAAAGAGGGAACCCTCTTTATCGGTGATGTACGGTCCCTGCCGCTGCTAAAAAGCTATCATACTTCGGTGGAATGGTATAAGGCTCCTGCGGAAACTACCGTGCAAGAATTAAACGACCGAATTAAGAATTCCATTACTGTGGAGAATGAGCTGCTGGTAGACTCCAAATATTTCTTGAGTCTTAAGGATTCCCTGGAGCAGGTTCAAAATGTCTCCATTCTGCCTAAAGTAACAAAGTTCGAGAATGAGATGAGTAAATTCCGTTATCAGGTAGTGATCCGGACGAAAGCAGCGGAGCAACTGGAGAATATCGTTCAGTTCAGCTGGCGGAATATACAATCAGAGCAGGGGCTCCAGGATATACTCACCGGGCGGCAGGATGAGGTTATTGTAATCCAAGATGTCCTGATGGATAAGCTGGTTCATGAGAACAAGCTTGAGTCGCTGCTGAACGACCAGGCGGTGCAAGCTGCAACTGTCCGTGAGCTGAGAGAAGACGTTAGGGAGCTTCAACTGTATGCTCCACGCTTATATGATTTGCTCTTGCAGGATGTCGGGAATTACCGGCTTCGCGCTTTGTGGAATGGTCATGGCGAGAGCGGAGATTATCAACTGATCTTGTTCCATAAGAATAAATATGGAGCGGACACCTGTGCCTATGATTATGAAGTGCCGAATTTCATCCGCTACAATGAGGACCAAAGTGTATACTTCACCAATCCTTTGGAGTGGAAAGATAACCACAAGTATATTCCTGTCATCAGAGAACATATCAGAAGTCAGTTGCAGGATTATATGATTCCATCGTTCTTTATTGTCTTGCCGGAGATGCCGTTATTGCCAAATGGCAAGCTGAATAAGAAGATGCTTCCGGAGCCTGGAAGTATAAGAAGAAGCGTAAGGAATGAATTTGTAGAAGCAGCCAATGACAACGAAGCCAAGGTCAAGCGAATATGGGAAGCCGTCCTGAATGCCCGGAACATTGGCGTCAATGATAATTTCTTTGATATTGGCGGCCATTCGCTGCTTGTGGTTCAGGTCTATTACAAGATCAAGGAGAGCTTTGATACAAATATTACGGTGGTGGATATGTTCAAATACCCAACCATCCGCAGTCTTTGTGAATATCTGGAGGAGACAACGAACAGCTTTGCCGAAGTCGCTTCTGCAAGTGAAGTGATGGAGACAGAGAAGGAAGCCATGAAGGTAAAGAGGAAGCGCCTTAAGGAGCTTTTGAAAAGATAAGTAAGGAGTACTTATATGGAGACTAAGAAGGATAAACTCAAATCCTTATCAAGGGAACAGCTCGCAGGACTGATTACGAAGTCCAAGGACAGCAAAAAAAGGGATATTGAGAGGGTTGCCAGAACCTCGAATGCGTTCAGCCAGTCCTTTTCACAGCAAAGACAATGGTTTATGGAGCAGTTCATGAACGGAGGCGTATTTAATGTCCCGCAGTCCTATCTGCTCAAAGGCGATATAAAGCTTGATATTCTGGAAGATGTATTGAATGCAGTCGTTGAGAAGCATGAAAGTCTTAGGACAGTGTTCAACACCATAGATTATATACCGTCACAGATTATCAAACCGTATGAAAGATTCCGGCTGGATATTATTCATTTGGAAGAATACGACGGTGCGATGAGGGATGCAAAGATCCGGGAGGTTAACAGTGAAATTGCAAGACGGCCCTTTGATTTGACTGTAGGCCCTTTGTGGCGGTTCTATGTGTTGAGATTGTCTGCAGAAGAAATCGTCTTAACCCTCTCCCTTCATCATATTATCTGTGATGGCTGGTCTTTCGGTGTAATTATGAATGAAATTGCCGGGGGCTACCGGGACAGGCTTCATGGACAAGTTGCCCGTTCACTGCTCCAGGTACAATATGTCGATTATTCGGAATGGCATCGTAAAAGAATTGAAGGCGGCCAGCTGGATGATCAGCTGGAGTATTGGATTGGCAAGCTTAAAGATGCACCAAAGGCCATTCATTTACCCTACGATTATAAAAGAGGCAGCACACAGACTTACCGGGGAAGGACGGAGTACTTTCTCATTGAAAAAGAAGCAGTGAAGGCAATGAGCGACAGATGTATGCAAATGAATGGCTCGATGTACCATATGATGATGTCCGCGCTAACCCTTCTGATGCATGGCTACAGTCTGGATAATAAGCTCTGTATTGGAACACCGGTTGCCAACAGAAACCAGCTTGAATTGGAGAAATTAATCGGCCTGTTCATTAATACGGTAGTTATCCAAAGTGAAATAGCCGGCAGCATGACCTTTGCAGAGTTATTCACCCAGGTTAGAGACCATTGCATGGAAGCCTTTAATCATGCGGAGATTCCGTTTGAACAAGTGGTCACAGGTCTTGATATTGAACGTCAGATGCAGCATTCACCAGTGTTCCAGGTGCTGTATGTTCAGACCGAGGAGTCGATGCTGAGTGTTAGTATTCCGGGAATTGAGGTTGAAGTACTCCCGGTATCGGTAGAAACGGCACAATTTGATTTGTCCTTGTACGCAACCATTCTGAAGAATGGAATATCTGCAGGGTTCGAGTACAATACGGATCTGTTCGCCCAGGATACCATTCTGCAGATGATTGAGGATTTCAAGCTATTAATCCAGTTGATTACTGAGAATCCTGACCGGACCATCGGGGAATTCGTCTCCTCTCTATCGCGTAAGAAAGTAGTGATGACGGTAGTCTCCTCCTTCGAATCCGGGCCTGTAGGAGAGCCGATGGAATTCTGGCTGGACAAGCTCCGGATCGACTATAAGCTGCAATTCGCACCGTATAGCCAGATGTTCCAGCAATTGATTGATGATACGGGACTGTTATGCAGAAGCAGTCAGGGCATAGGAATCCTGTTACTCCGTTTGGAAGACTGGATTCAAGGCATGGATGCTAAGGATGCCAGGCTTGCAGCCGTGCTGACGGACAATGCGAACCGGTTCATCCAATGTGCCTCCAGCTTTGTGAACAAGCATCAGTCCAAGGTCATCCTGTACCTGTGTCCGGCATCGGATAAAGTCAATCAGATGACTGAAGCCAAGCGGCTTATTCAACAGTCGGAGCAAAAAATAGCTGCGGAATGTGCGAAAAACGGGAATATTTCTGTACTTCATGGAGACGAAATCGCTGTGAAATATAAGCTTAGTGAGTTTAACGACGGTCTTGGTGATGAAGAAGGGCATGTTCCTTATTTAAGAGAGTATTACACGGCGATGGGCACAGAACTGGTCATGAGTATTTACAATACAGCAATGCAGTCAACGGGCTGAATGATGAGAGGATGCTGAAGTTATGACATTAAAAGAGATTGTTGCGGATATTCTGGCCATCCCGGACCAAGAAACGATTCACGAAGACTTGTCACCGCAGAATGCTCCGGAATGGACAAGCCTGAAGCATATCAAGTTAATTACAACCATTGAAGATACCTATAAGGTCAAGTTCACCTTCAAGGAAGTGAAAAGCTTGAAAAATCTTGCCGCCTTTATAACGGTCTTAAAGAGCAAAGGAGTAAGCAATGAAATCTTTGAATAATGCCATTGCCGGGCAGACGGTTCTGGCGGGAAGCACTAGTGATCATGATCTGGAAAGAATGCTGTTGATCCGTCAATATGAGCTATCGATCCTCGGGCTTTTTTCAAGCGGACATGTCACAGGGACCACTCATACCTGCATGGGACAAGAATATATCCCGGTAGCCTTGAATCCGTTCATTGAAGAAGAAGACTTTGTGATCAGCAATCACCGGGGGCATGGGCATTATATTGCCAGATATGGGGATGCTGAGGGCTTGCTGGCAGAGGTCATGGGCAAACAAGGCGCTGTATGTAATGGAATCGGAGGAAGCCAGCACATTCGCAGAGACCGCTTTATATCTACAGGGATTCAGGCCGAAGGCATAGCAGTAGGCACAGGCATCGCCTGGAGTTATAAATACAAGCAACAAGATAATCTGGTATTTGTCTATATTGGCGACGGAACCTTTGGCAGGGGCTGCGTGTACGAAAGCTTGAACTTTGCCGGCATCTGGAATCTCCCGATGGTCATCGTTGTAGAGAACAATGGAATAGCGATATCAACCCATCAAAGCTACAGCATGTCGGGAAGCATAGAAGGCCGGGTACGGGGGTTCGATCTTGATTATCTGTGCATCCAGAGCAAAGCTGTTAATGAAATAAGAGAACAGACTGGTGACGCTATACACCGTGTCCGTAAGGAATCCAAACCCCTGGTCATGGAATTCATAACAGATCGGGTCGCGTCCCACAGTAAAGGCGATGACACTAGAAGTGCTGATGAGCTTGAAAGAGTCCGGGAGAATTACTGGTACAACCAAATGAAAGCCAGTGATAAGGCAAGGGTAGATAAGCTTGAAGAAGCTGTCCGGAATCAAATGCAAACGCTGCAGGAGCTTGTCATACACAGAGAGGGAGCAGAATGGGCGGACTATGAAAAAAGAAAAAATAAATGAGAATTTGAGACATGCCATTCATCAGCTGATGTGTGAGGATGAGGCAGTCGTTGTAATCGGGGAAGATGTACGTGAGCCTTATGGGGGTGCCTTCAAAATCAACAAGGGATTATCTGATGATTATCCGGACAGAGTGATTGGCACGCCGATAAGTGAAGAGGGATTTGTCAACATGGCAAGCGGAATGGCAATCATGGGCCACAAACCGATCGTGGATATGATGTTTTCGGATTTCACTACATTGTCATTTGATCCTCTGCTCAATTTTGCATCCAAGTCCGTAACCATGTACGGGGACAAGCTGGATCTCAGCATGATTGTCAGATGTGCGAATGGCGGTTACAGGGGGTACGGACCCACACACAGTCAAAGCATGCAAAAATATTTCATGGGCATCCCTAATCTAAGCGTGTATGAGCTGTCTCCTTTTCATGATAATTATTATGTGTTTAACCGGATGTTGAGTGAGAAAAATCCTTGTATTTTTTTTGAAGAAAAAATAATATATTCCCAGTACAGGTATGAAAATGGCGTAATTGATGAACTTTTCAACTATTCCTTTAAAGGTGACCATGAGAACTGGGCAGTCGCCAGTATAGAAGAAAACAGTGTACCGGATGTTCTTATCCTTTGCCCCGGAGGCTTGGCTTCCATGTGCATGAAAGTGGCTGAAAAGCTGATTATGGCGGATGAAATTGAAGTTAAGGTAGCGGTACCTTCCAAGCTGTATCCCTGCGGAATCGAGGCCATTATTGAAGATGCGATTGCAGCCGGCAAGATTCTCATTGTGGAAGAGGGGACCAGCGGGCATACCTGGGGCGAAGGAATAGCGGTCAAATTATATCCATATCTCAATAAGCTGAAGGATGGAGCCATTGAGCTCTTAAGTTCTTCTGACAGTATTATTCCCGCATCCATGTATTATGAAAGCCAGGTGCTGGTAGGGGAACAGGACATTTATGAAAGTGTACTGAAGCTGATGAAAATCGCTAAAGAAGGGTAACGGAGGCGGGTATGAGACCAATTGTTGTTCCACAGTTAAATGCGAATGATAACAGCTGCTTGATCCAGAACTATTATTGCGCTGAGGGTGAATTCATTCATTCCGGTGATCTGATTACCACCTTGGAGACCTCCAAGGCAGCTATTGATGTCGAATGTGAAGCAGACGGCTATTTTTATCCTGCGGCTAAAGAACAAACCGATGTGAAGACCGGCGAGGTTATTGCCTTTGTTTTTGAGTCCCTCCAAGAAATGAATACATACAAGGAATTATCCGTGGGCAGTGCCACAGCAGAAAGCACGGCCAATTACAAACTTTCCAATCAGGCAGAAGCGTTTGCCGCATTGCACCAATTTTCGCAGGAGGAGCTGTCAGCCTTAAATAAGAAATTGATTAAATTAAGTGATTTGGAGGAGCTGCTGAAGCAAAGAATCGATGGGGATGAGACCCGGATTCTCTTGAGTAAGAATCAAAAACAGGTCTCTAAAACAGTAGCCAAATCGCATACGAATATTCCGAACGCATTTTTATTAATGAAAGTGTATTGTGATGAAGCTCTAACCGGAATGCGGGAAATTGGTGAGCAGCTTGAGGCCATTGTGGGGTTTGGAGAAGTATTGCCGGTGCTGCTGGTATCAATCAAGGATGAATTCCCGTTGATGTACGGAACGCTGAGGGATGAAGATACATTTATTCCTGCTGCTGAAGTCAACGTCGGTGTGACCATAGATGTGGGAACAGGTCTCTACATTCCGGTAATTAAAGCTGAACACGCTGGAAGGATTGAGCATACTGCAGAAATAATGATGGAATATAAATATAAAGCCTTAAGAAGCAGTTTTGCCGAAGCGGATCTGATGGACGGAACGATAACGATTAGTCTGAATTCAAGCGCAGATGTGGTCAGCGTCATTCCCATCATTCTGCCGGGACAGACCGGGATGATTTCCGTGGGTGCGGTAATGAAGGAATTGGTCCTGAAAGAAGGGACAGTGGCAGAAAGAAGCTATATCAATCTTGGCCTGGCGTACGATCATCGTGTAGTGAACGGATTCTATGCGGTCGAATTTTTGACGCGGCTGAAGAGCAAGCTTGAACATTTTGAGATCCATGTGTAAGGTGTGAGCCCGGAAGTGGAGAGTGAAGGAGGAGGATATAGTGAGTGACATGCCGCGCAATATTTATGTATTATCCAGCTTCACTGCTGATTTACTGGAAGACTATCTTGAAGAAGATCTCAAGGAACTCGGGCTTCAGTCCAAAATTGAAACCGGACCTTATAATCAGATCATATCCCAGTGCATGGACCCGGACAGCTTATTATTTCAGAAGAAACCGGATTATTTAGTCATCTGGACCCGGTTGGAAGATATTATAGGCCGGAAAGATTTCTATCTGAAAGAGAGCTTTAATTCATGCAAGGCTGATCTGTCGATGTTGATCGAGGCCGTTCTGCATGCCAAGGCGGCACTCCGCTGCAAGCTGATTTTTATGCTCCCTCCTGTCTATGAGAACAGACCGCTGGGAGTCGGTGACCTGCAAATGGTGTACGGTGCAATGGAAACTTCCATGATGCTGCGAAAGTTTATGATGGATAAGCTTAGATTCGTTGAAGGCTTGTACCTGGCAGACGGGGAAGAGCTGATCCGCAGATACGGCGCAGATCAGAGCTATCACATGGGCATGTATGCTTTTGCCAAAGCTCCTTATGTGAATAGCATCTACAAAGAGGCTGCAAGACAGATTAGCCGGCTCATAAAGCTGGATCTGAGAAATAAGCGCAATATCCTTGTGTTTGATGCGGATGTCCTATTGTGTGAGCAAGAGGAACAAGCAGGACACGCAGTTCTTCATCAATTGGATGAGCAAAGAGTGGTTACGGATGATTCCTACCTTTTATTTCAGAGCTATCTGCAGGAACTTGTAAGCTGGGGAAATGAAATCATGCTGTGTTCAAGATCCGCTCCAGGACAACTGAATGCCATATTGGACAGGGAAGATCTCATCCTCACCAAGCAAGAATGTAAGTATATGAGCTGTGAGTGTGAATCGATAACAGAGGCAATCCTGCAAATACATAGAGAACATGGCGTTTCACTGGATCAATTCATTGTACTGGATACGAAAGAGCTGTACCTAAACGGAATACGCCAGCTGCTGCTGCCGGAGGATTCTACACTTTGGATGCAGAGCGTAGAGGCCTCGGGGATTCTGGATTATATATCCGCTGAAGCTTCCCATTACAGCAATGGCGAAGATGTCTTGGCAGACAGCACAGATGAATACAGTCTGGAGGAATTCCTTCAATCCATCCATCTGGAAGTCACTCTACGGGAAATTAATGAGCTGCAGGCCGAACAGATCGAGCATATCCTCCATAATACCAAGGACTTCAACCTGACAGGGTTACTATGGACACAGGAAGAAATCATCGGAGCGCTTAACGGGGATAATCAATTGATTTATTCCGTAAAGGTACAAGACAGATTTGGAGATTACGGTACGGCCGGTACCCTCATTGGGACAGTTGATAAGAAGAGCTTCAAGGTTGACGCTCTGCTCTTAAATTGCCGGGTGCTCGGTAAAAATGTTGAATATCATTTAATGAAGGAATTAGCCAATAAAATTAGAGAACATCAGTGTGACTCTATAGTGTTCCACTATCAATCCAGCGGCAGGAATGAGAGTGCGGCTCAATTTCTGGCCAGGATTACCCGCACCGACTTGAAGCGTGTTCACTCAGGTGAAGCCCTGACAATTTCTTGTGAAAAGCTCGAGGATTATGCGAATGAAGCACTCCATCCTAACAAAGCAGACAAAGAACCGGATATTCCAGACAAACCGCACAAGGCAGACCGCAGCTTCGACCCCTACCAGTTCATTTTCAATAGATGGAATAAGCTGGATGAAGCCGAAAAAGATCAAATTAACGATCTGGTTAGTCATACAAAGTCTATTGAAGAAATAATGAGGGCGATTGCGGATTCGAAAATGAAAACAAGAACAGGCGTTAAGGCTGAATATCTGCAGCCGAGAACGGAAACGGAGCAAAAAATTGCCGGCCTGTGGGCAGATATTCTTAACGTTGATAAAGTAGGAGTTTTGGATAACTTTTTCGAACTTGGCGGAACCTCCATCATGGCAGCCCAGCTCATTGTAAAGTTCAAGAATGCCTTTGATATGATGCTGCCGGTGCGGATTTTCTTCGACAGCTCGTCCATTGAGCAAATGGCGATGTATATTGAAGCGGTCAAAAGCGAGCAAAATAAACAGGATATCAATGAATCCGCCGTAAGTAATTTCCGCTATAAGACCCGGGAATTCTTGAAAAATGAGGTGTGGCTGGACGAGGAAATTACCGGAGCAAAGGAACTTCAAGCGTGGGATCATACCCGGATCCATAACGTCCTTTTGACCGGTGTGACGGGATTCCTGGGGGCATTTCTGCTGCAGGAGCTTATCGCTATGACAGATTATCATATGGTGCTGCTGGTCCGTGCGGACAGTGTGCAGAGCGGCTACGACAGAGTTGTGGCTAATATGGAAATGTACAATTTATGGGACGAAGCTTACAGAAGCAGAATAGAAGTCTGCACGGGCGATCTTGCCAGACCTTTGCTCGGCCAACAGCTGCAGGATTTCAACGAATTGGCAGTCCGGATCGATTCCATCTATCATGCGGGCGCTATCACTAATTTCCTGGAGCCGTATAACAAGATTAAAGATGTAAACGTACAGGGAGTTCAGGAAATTCTACGTCTGGCATCCACTCATAAGTTAAAGCAGGTACATTACGTGTCAACTCATTATGTATTCTCTACGCTCTCACACGAAAACGGCTATATCGCATACGAGGATACCATTCCGTCCGATCATGAGGTGCTTGTACTGGGATACCAGCAAAGTAAGTGGGTTAGCGAGAGAATAATGGCTCTGGCCAAAGAGAGAGGCATTCCGGTGAGCATCTACCGCGTCGGCAGAATCTCCGGCTCCAGCACCACAGGAGCATGTCAAACCAGAGATATTATGTGGCTTATGATCAAAAGCTGTGTAGAGGCAGGAGTATTGTTCGAGGAGAATGTGAATATAGAATTTATTCCTGTGGATTATGTCAGCAAATCTATTGTAGCATTGTCCATCCAAGCGGGATCAAGTAACAAAAACTTCCATATTGTCGCCAGTAAAATGAACACACTAAACCAAGTGTATACCTGGATGAATTCGTACGGGTTCAAAGTTGAAAAAATGCCCTATGAGCAGTGGAAGGATGAATTGGTGGACAGAGTTGCCGAGAATCCTAATCTGAATACCACCAAGGCTATGCTGCCGTTCATTCCGGAAGATATGGGTGAATGGGATGTGGAAATCACGTATGACATTACCAATGTTACCAATGGCTTGAGTGAAACTACAATCACATGCCCTGAGGTAGGAGAGGAGGTGTTCAACCGGTATTTGGATTACTTTGTGAAGACAAAGTATTTTGAGTTCACCCGTTGAGGGCAAGTGAATGATCTGAAAAGTTTACATTATATGATTTTATAGGAGGAACAATGATGAAGGAAAGATTGGATGTAATTACAGCAAAAAAAATGAGCCTGTACACTAGCGGGATGTGGGTCTCTCTCCTCATAGGCTTGCTCTATATGGGAATAGGCATTCTGATGCCTATTGATCCGGCGGAGAAATACAGAGGAACGGAATTCTATGAGCAAATTGCCGCCCATCCGTTTATTCCGCATTTATGGAGATATATCTTCGTAGCGATCGGCTTCTTGTCCATCTACTGGATATCGACGGCAGTTTCAACATTGAGATCCAAAAGCTATGAATGGGAAGGCTTTTACAAATGGGTAACCATTGTTGGTTATGGCGGCGCCGGCTTGCTGTCCTTGGAGTGGATGAGAGAAATTTTTATTATGAAGGTTATGACTTTGTATTCCACAGGCAATGAAATGTACCGGGTAGCCTTGGAAGTAGCAGCCTTTCCGCTCGACCCTGACTTTATCTGGATGTTTGGCGGCTTTGGATTATGGTATCTGGTAACTTCGCTGTTGGCCAAAAGAAATCAGGTTTTCTCCTCCAAGCTCAACATCTTGGGCATTATCGTCGGACTGGATTTGATCATCACCATGGTTTTTGCAATGACGGATACGATCATTTATTTCGATGGCGGTCAGATGACAGTTATGCAGATTACGGCTCTCCTCGGCGGTATTATGGGGGCTGTGTATCACATCTGGATGTTCTTTGATATGAGAAAGAATCAAACGCAGTTCGAAAAAAGCATGACTGCCTTGCTGGAGCAAAAAAAGAGTGCGGCATAAAGGCATGCAACCCATCCTAACTAAAAACAGGCTCGGATTTTCACTCAAAGGCCTGATTATTCTTTTGTTGGTATTGCTTCCTAATCTGCTATTTTACGCATTTGCGATAAACGGAACTGCCGGAACCGGGGAGGCCTTTAACAACAAGGTTGAAATGATTAGTTATATTGAACGTGTTAGCCAGGTGTTACTCATGCTTGTATTAATTTTTCGCGTAAATAAAAGTTCTCCGTCATTGCAAAGCAGGTATGTGTTTGGAATGGCCGTATTTTTACTGCTCTATTACGCTTTATGGATTCGTTATTTTGCGGGCGGGATGGACTATACCTTGATCAGCGGGACTTTTTTCGTATTCATGGGGATGTCCATCTTCCCGGCCGTGTATTTCGCTTTAGCAGAGAAGTGGCTGGGGGATCATTTGGGAGTGGGGATCGCCATCACCTTTGGGATATTCCATTCCCTTAACAGCTATCTGAATTTTGCAGGCTAATGAGAATAGTGGAGGGTAACATGAAACAAGAGGTTAAACCATGGTTTTTTTTCAAAAGAAACATCGAAAAGTCCGAAATCAGATTACGCTTGTTTTTGTTCCCTCCTGCGGGCGGGGATGTTTCAACCTTTTTGCACTGGGAAGAGCAGATGCCGCGGGATGTGGAGACCTGCTTGGTCAGACTGCCGGGCAGAGGGGCCAGAATAACGGAGCCGGCCATTGATAATGTGGATATACTTACAGATCTATTGCTCCAGGAAATGAAAGAGTACACGGATGTGCCCTACGTGTTGTTCGGGCATAGCATGGGAGGGCTGGTCTCCTATGAGCTGACGCAAAAAATATATAAGCAGGGGCTTAACTTACCGGAATATGTAATTATATCAAGCATGAAAGCGCCCAACTATATGAACAAGTTCACGGAGAGTCTGACCGAAGACGCAAATGACAAATTATATCTGAAGAGCGATGCTGAATTTATGGATACAATCATCAGTCTCGGCGGAATCCCGGACGCTTTCAGTGAAAACAGAGAGTTTCTGGAATTAATCCTGCCTACCTTTAGAAAAGACATGAAAATGTGTGAAACGTATAATCCTGAGACTGCGCAAGCCGTCCCGGTGTCATTTGATATCTATGGCGGGAACCGGGATAGCATTGCTACTAAGAAAGAACTAGAGGGATGGAAGAAATACACCACCCAAAAATACGCACTTACCCTCTTTCAGGGGAACCATTTTTATTTTATGGATAATCCCAATATGCTGCTGTTCCATCTGCGCAATAAATTAATGGATATAGGCAATAAGCGCAATAAGCTTATGGATCAAGCTCAGAGAGAGGCACTATAACACCAGCTTGCCATTTAAAAAGAGTGGAGGATGAAAGATGAATGTGATTCAAATCGATAACCTGGTCAAAAAATTTGGTGACTACACAGCAGTAAACGGACTCAATCTGTCCATTGAAAAAGGAGAGGTATTTGGTCTGTTAGGCCCGAATGGAGCCGGCAAGAGTACCACGATTAATCTGGTATGCGGCCTGCTTCATGCGACGTCGGGAAACATCAGGCTATTCGGAAATAAGGTGGAGGATGAAAAAAGAAAGCTGGGCTTTGTCCCGCAAAACATTGCCCTGTATGATAATTTCACTGCGTATGAGAACGTTAAGTTCTTTGGTGAGCTGTATGGACTGAAGGGGAAAGAATTGGAGAATGGAATCGATGAAGCCTTGGAATTTACCGGCCTGTCCGATGTCAAACGTAAAAAAGCGAAGACGTTCTCCGGCGGGATGTTAAGACGATTGAATATTGCTACTGCCTTGGTCCATCAACCACAGATTCTTATTATGGATGAGCCAACGGTCGGGATTGATCCGCAGTCCAGAAACCACATCCTGAAGTCTGTCCAGCGGTTAAATGAGAAAGGCGTGACGATTGTCTACACAACACATTATATGGAGGAAGTTGAAGCGATCTGTAATCGCATAGCTATTATTGATAAAGGCCAGGTTATTGCTTCGGGTACAAAGAAAGAATTAACGGATCTGATCAGTGATAAGAAATCTTTGCAGTTAACTGTTGATGACGCCCTTGAACTGGATAAGGAAGCAATCTCCCTTATTGATGGCGTGGTTAATGTTGAAATCAATGACAACCTGATCCAGGTGGAGTCTTTGAAAGAAAATGATAATTTGAATGCAATTATTGCATACGTAAACAGCAAAAATGTGAAAATCAGAAGTATCGGCACCACAGATGTTACTTTGGAAACTGTATTCCTGACATTGACAGGGCGCAAATTACGCGACTGACCATAGAGTCTAGAGGAAAGGAAGATCATATGTTTCAGATCATAAAGAAAATCATTAAAAATCAAATCAGAAATCCAAAGTGGTTATTATTCTTGATGATATTCCCTATCTTTTTAATGATTCTGATCGGTTCGATTCTGACCGGAGCCTTCTCTGACAAATCAAACCTGACCATGGTTGATGTTGCACTGCTCAATCAATCGGAAGGAATGGCAGCCGAGGTTATTGATGCCTTAACCACAGCCTCTGTATCCATTGAAAAAGATTACGGGATAAAAATGGGCTACACCGGCTCAGAGAAAGCAGGCAAAAAAGAGGCACGGGTGAACAAAAAGGTATTCGTGCACCTGGATAAGGAGAAGATCCTGGTCTACGGAAATGAATCGGAGCCGTTAAATACGGCCAGAGTAGTAGCCTTATTCCGAAGCGTGGCCAGCAGCATCCAGACGGTTAAGGAAGCCTATAAAATTGACGGGGAAAAAGCGATTGAACTGATTGGTGCGGATAATGCGACGTATGAAGTGCCTGTAGAACTGATTCCATCCAAAAGTGCCATGAGCTCCTATGATTATTATGGGGTGGTGGAATTAACGCTTATGGTGATGTATATGATGCTGATTCCCATTGGGGATTTATTTACGGACAAAAGAACCAAAATCAAAGAGAGAATTTTACTTACAGGACTTAGCAGGGTGAAGTATTATCTCGCTTCCTTGGCCGCGTACTCTATTTTTGCCTTTGTGGTATTTATTCCAGCCTTTATTTTCTCAATAACCTACCTGGACGTAAACTGGGGCAATTATTCTTTATTCATGTACCTGTATATTGTTTTATTTGCCATATTCAATGTAGCTCTAGGCATGTTAGTGGCCCAATTATTAAAAGCGCGCGGCAAAGTGGATGTGATTCTGTCTGTGATTATTCTGCCGATTTTCTCCTTTCTCGGGGGATCGTATACACCATTTCCTTACGATATGGACGGCGTATTCGGCAAAGTCTTGTTGGTCTCCCCGTTAAGATGGGTGAATGTTGGTATTTTAAAAAGTACCTACGCGCATGACAACCAAATGATATGGGTAAGCTCTTCCATATTTCTCCTTTTAATATTCGTCAGTCTATTTATAGTTGTTGCCAAAGAAAAGAAGGAGGAATTAAGAGCATGAGAACATTTTATGCATTAATAAAAAATAACTTAAGAATTACGATAATGCATAAACCGATTTCTTTTCTGTTAATGACCATCACTCCGATTATCGTCTTAATCATTGCCAGTAAAATGGTCAGTTACTCGACAACCTTTGTTAACGTGGGCATTGTGGATGGAGATAAAACCCGGGCCTCGGAAGCCATCACCCAAATTGTTGACGGCCTGGATGGCATCAAGGTCTTCAAGATGAATGAGAATGAAGTGGAGGCCAATTTTCAAAGTAATAAAATAAATACAGCCTTGGTTATCAGCAGCGGATTCCAGGATGGGTTGTTAAATAATTCTATCGAGCATCTTGTGGTGAAAGGAAACGAAGAGCAAAACGTATATACCTTGCTTCAGGCTATCCTCAAAAATCATTTGTTGAATTTACGCAACTTGGGCAAGATTTCAGGGGGGGATGCTGCTGTATTCGAGAATGCGGTAGGCAATTATATCGCCAGCTCTGAGTTTGTGGAGAAAACCTCTCTTAACGATTTGTATACGGAATACAACAACTCCAATATCTTTGTCGGTTTTTTGATCTTGTTTATTTTCTTCAATTCCTCGGCCATAGCGAATGTAATTAATATTGACAGGGAGCGCAATATTTACTCCAGGATCTTCCTCTCTCCGGCCAAAGTATGGATGTATTATCTGTCCAATGTACTCTGCAATTTGGTCATCGTCGCCTTTCAAATTCTGGCCGCAATCCTCAGCATGGAATACTTCACGAATACCTCCATTGGCGTGGAGCCCGGTGTGCTGTTCTTGATTCTCTTCCTGACGGCTATGGTGGCTGTCTCCTTGGGGACATTCTATGTTTCCATTACGGAAGAGGCGGATGCTGCTTCAATGATTTCCAATTTTGCGAACCTGCTGATTGTTATCTTGGGCGGCTGCTTTATTCAGGTGGAACTGTTTCCTAAATTAATCAATGCCATTTCCTATATTTCACCGGCAAGATGGGCTATGGGAAGTATTCTGGATTTACAGCAAGGATTAACCTTGGGGGATATAGCTGGAAAGGCGGTTTTACTTGGCGGAATGGCAGCGTTGATTCTAGCCATTTCGGTAATCATAACCAGCAAGCGGGAAAAGAAATTCAGAAGTCTTTCCTAAAGTGGCAACGAATTCAACTAGACAAGGATAGGAATATAACTATGGCAGAACTCTATTATATGAATATCGAAGACCCCATAAGTGCTGAAGATTATCAGACGTTACTGGGCACATGTGCTTCAGACAAAAGGGAAGCCATACACAAATTCAGATTTGAGGCAGATCGAAAAAGAACATTGTACGGGGAAGTGCTGGCCAGATTCATGATCGCGAAGAAAACTGGAGTTACGATGAAAGACATTGAATTTGACAAAAATCCATACGGAAAACCTTATGTAAAGGATCAGAATGAGATATTCTACAATATATCTCATTCTGGAAAGTATGTAGTCTGCGGATTGGATACTGAGGATATTGGAATAGATATTGAAGAAATTCGGGACATTGACTTGGATATTGCTAAACGCTTCTTCCATGCCAAAGAATATGAGGATATCATTTCTCGGGAAATAAGAGAGCAGGTTCATTCGCTGTATGATTTCTGGACGTTAAAAGAAAGTTATATTAAGTTTTTGGGAGTCGGGCTGAGTAAGCCGCTGAACTCATTTTATTTCATGATTAATGGAGAAACCGTACAGCTCTGCTCCCAAGAAGACCATACAGTTTATTTTTACCGTTACTTGCTACAGGATAATTACAGGCTTGCCGTTTGCGTAAGCACACCTGATCATATCAATATGGAAAAAATATCACTTCATGACCTTGTAGCCTATATTAAGAGTGAAAGTTAATGGATAAAATCTGGTAAGGAGTTCCTGGCATGAAGAAAATAGTTGCGATTTCCGGAGCATTAAGCACTTTGTTTTTTTTGATACATCTTATAGTGGCCTGTATCTATTACGCAGGAATCATGCCGTATGGATATATTCATATGACAATCGGCGGAATTCTGTCCATTGTCATGTCCGTCCATATGCTTTCCGCTATCTTCCTGATGGTGAAAAATCGCCAAAGGGATAAACAAGCCAAACAATATCCGCAGCTGAATATGGGCACTGTAATCCAGTCCGCAACAGGTATTTTCACAGGGATATTTTTATTGGTGCATATCCTGGTGATTGAATTAAGTAAAAGGATAGACGGGACTATGTTTAATATTATTTATGTTTCGGCAGAGTTTTTGTTTCTCTTAACTGTAGGCCTACATATGGCCATCAGCGTGCCCAAGCTCTTTATATCCATGGGAGTCATTAAAAAACGGGAGAATTACCCGCTCTTCATCAGAGGGACCTATGTCTTCTTAGCCTTGGTGCTGGTGATGTATATGGGTTCCCAAATTATGTTCTGGGCAGCATAGACAGCTGGGTGAAGCTGTTGTCTGGGGAGAGAGAGGAGTGTCAGCATTCGGATGAAGAATATACTTGTAATGGGCAGTGGCCTGGCCGGAATGACGGCAGCGCTGAAGCTTGTGGAAGAAGGAGCAGCTGTTACCTTGGTGTCACCGGCTTATTCAGAGAGAGCACAGTCTGTAATGGCCATGGGCGGAATTAATGCTGCCTTGAATACCAAACAAGAAGATGATTCGATAAATGAGCATTTTGAGGATACCATGCGGGGAGGCAGTGATCTTAATGACCCTGAAGCCGTGGTTAATCTGGTACAGAGGGCTCCGGAGATCATCCGCTGGCTTGAAGAAATCGGTGTGAATTTCACCCGGGATGAGAAGGGCAGAGTGGATTTACGGAATTTCGGCGGACAAAAAAAGAAACGTACTGCCTACGCCGGTGCGCGTACCGGTAAACAAATTGCCACAGCTATCATAGCTAAATGCCGGAAATATGAAGCTTCTGGCCAAATCAAGCGTCTGGTGGGTTGGAGATTCCACTCCCTATTAATCGAGGGTCAGGAATGTGCGGGTGCTGTTCTGTTGCACGAAAACACGAACGAATTGAAAAGTCTGGTTGCCGATGCTGTGATTATGGCCGTCGGAGGGCCGAATGGCGTTTTCGGAAAAACTACCGGCTCCAGATTAAATGATGGCTATGCCGCGGGAATGCTGCTTGAACAAGGGGTCGAATTTTCGAATCTGGAGATGATTCAATATCATCCTACGACAGTACATACCCCTTCCAAACGTATGCTGATTACGGAGGCTGCACGTGGCGTCGGAGGAAGATTGTACGTCATCAAAGAGGGGCAGCCCTGGTACTTCATGGAGGAGTGGTTTCCGGGATATGGGGCTTTAATGCCGCGTGATGTGGTGAGTCAGAGTATCTATAAAGTATGTAATGAGATGAAGCTGGGCATTAACGGGAGCCAGGAGGTTTATTTGGATGTCTCTCATCTGTCCCCGGAAATTATTGATGTACAGTTAGACGAGGTTGTCAGCATCTGTTCGAAATTCTTAAAGGTCAACCCGTATAAGGAACCCATTCCAGTTGCTCCAGGGATTCATTACTTTATGGGGGGAATCAAGACGGATAAGAATCACACAACGAATCTAGCGAGACTTTTTGCCGCAGGAGAATGCTCCGCTCAATATCATGGGGCAAACAGACTGGGCGGAAATTCGTTATTAGGCGCGATTTGTGGAGGATGGGTTGCAGCGGAAAGCTCTCTAATGGTCAGCCCAATGGATACTGCTGCCGCAGACAAAATAGGTGAACAGCAGCTGGAGACAGCAAATCAGGAGCTGCAGCATTGGGAGAAGAGGGCGAATACTTCTATAAAAGGCTATTTTCAGATCAAACAAGAATTATCAGAGCTTATGTATGGCGCCATGGGTATATATAGAAAAGAGAGACAGCTGCTTGAAGCCAAAAAAAGGCTGGAGGAAATGAACAACGACACCGCACAGTCATGGTATCATCATCATTTTTATGAATACAAAACATTATCAGCCAATATTTTATTGGCAAGGGGAATGGTCGAGTCGGCATTGGCTAGAAAAGAGAGCCGGGGGGCACATCAGAGAATCGATTATAGTGAAAAAAATGATACACAATTCAAGAAATCTACGAATGCAGTATTTCTGAATAATAGTATCTGCATTGAGTTTAATTAAGAAAAGAGGCAGTACTATGAGTATCAGGATTAATATCAAGCGGCAGGAAAATGGGGCGAAGGAAGCATACTGGCAGAGCTTTGAATACTCGGGTGAATTACATGTATCCATAGGGACTCTAATTAATAATTTGAATAGTGAAATGCTGGAAAAGGACGAGGGAGAACGGCCCATCCGCTGGGACTGCAGCTGTGAACAGGGACTGTGCGGAGCATGTGCAATGGTGGTTAATGAGAAGCCGGTACTGTCCTGCCAATTATTTTGCGATGATCTGGTACAAGAGCACAATGAAATTACGATTCATCCCCTAAGTAAATTCCCGGTCATAAGCGATTTGGCAGTGGACCGGAGTCAAATGTTCGAAGTGATGAAGGACATGAAGCTATGGCTGGAAGATCCGGCAAAGGTTAGAACCGCCAATTTAACGCTGCAATATGAAGTGTCCCAATGCCTGATGTGCGGCAGTTGTCTGGAGGTCTGCCCCAATTATAGCCTGGGTGAGTTATTTACTGGAATGTCCTCCGCGATGTCGATGACTAATCTGACCTTATTAAGTGAGGACAAAGCCTATAAAAAACAATATACCCAAAGAGTATATGATGGCTGTTCCAAATCTCTTGCCTGCCAGGAGGTTTGCCCCATGGACATTCCGATTGTGGAGGCGATCTCCAAAATGAATAGAGTATCGGTCTGGGGAATGTGGAACATGTTTGGGAAACATGGATAAGCTGCAACGGATAGATTGCATTAACAAACTACTATAGCGGAGGACACACCATGAAACAACTCTACATCAAGCAAAAGATATTCAGCATAGGCGAGAAGTTTACGGTGAAGGATGAGCGGGAACAGGATGTGTATTACGTAGAGGGCAGCTTCATGCGGATTCCAAAGACCTTCTCGATTATGAATGCAGGCGGAAGGGAAGTTGCACAGATTACGAAGAAGGTGTTCAGCTTCCTGCCCAAGTTCTTCGTAGAAGCGGATGGCCGTGAGGTGCTCACAATTAAGAAGGAGCTGTCGTTCTTCAAGGCGCGTTATTCGATAGATTCGGCGGATATTGAGGTGCACGGGAACTGGTGGGATATGGATTTCCAGGTTTTGCAGCGCGGGGCGGTCGTCGGGGAAGTGAGCAAGAAGTGGTTCACCTGGGGAGACAGCTACAGTGTGCAAGTATGGAATGAGGAGCTGGAGGCGATCATCATCGCGATTGTGGTCGCCATTGACTGTGTGAAGAGTGATGAAGCCTCGTCTTCTAATCAGTAGCTATTAACAATCCTTTCAGGTAGACCCTCTCCGGGCGGAGAGGGTTTTTGGCGTGCGCCGGCATGTTAGAATAGATCAATTACGATCCTGCTTAGATCATTGTTTTGGGCCAGGGGGTCTATTAGAATTTGGGGGTAAGCAACTATGTGCATGTAAAGGAGACGGTAATATGCTTAGATTGGTCAATGTGGAGAACGGTACGGTCAAAGGCTTGCCCGCAGCCGATCCCCGGATTACGAGCTTCAAGGGAATACCGTTTGCGGCTCCGCCTGTAGGCGGCAACCGCTGGCGGGCACCGCAGCCTGCCGAAGACTGGGAAGGTGTACTGCAAGCCCACGAGTTCGCACCGGTCTCCATGCAGGTCAGACAGGAGCTGGATGATAACAATATCTATACCCGTGAATGGGCGGTCGAGCCGGACATTGCGATGAGCGAGGATTGCCTGTATCTGAACGTGTGGACTCCGGCCAAGCAGGCGGACGAGAAGCTCCCCGTCTATGTATGGTATTTCGGCGGCGGGCTGCAGGTGGGCCATCCGGCAGAGATGGAATTCGACGGCGAACGGATTGCCCGCAGAGGTATCGTAGTTGTGACTATTAATTACCGGCTGAATATCTTCGGCTTCCTCTGCCATCCCGAGATTACGGCTGAATCGCCCGAGGCGCCCGCTAACTTCGGCAACCTTGACCAGCAAGCGGCTACCCGCTGGGTGAAGCGTAACATTGCAGCCTTTGGGGGCGACCCGGATAACATTACCATCGGCGGGCAGTCAGCGGGTGGCGGAAGTGTCATGAGCCAGCTTACCTCTCCACAGAACGAAGGCCTGTTTCAGCGGGCGATTGTTGAAAGCGGTATCTTCACCAGGCTGTATCCGGGAACGCTGCTGCCTCCTATGCGCAGTGATCTGCAAGAGGCTGAACGTGATGGTATCGAGTTCTTCAAATATTTGGGGGTATCCACGCTTGCGGAAGCCCGGAAGCTGGATGCGGTCTATCTGCGGGACAAGGCAGTAGCGCTTGGCGGGTTCTGGGGCACCGTTGCCGACCAGAAGTTCCAGGTGGGGAATCCGTTCGATCTGTTCGTGCAGAATAGACGCTTGCAGGTGCCGGTTATGCTCGGCCATACCTCCTCCGAGTTCTTCAGCACTCCGAAGGTGCAGTCCTATGAGGAGTTCAAGCAGCTTGCAGCGGACATGTTCGGGGAGGATGCGGAGACCTTCCTGAAGCTTAGCGGCGCACGGCCGGATGCCGTTCAGGAAGCGGCGGAGCGGGCAGCGGTAAGCGGGATCGAATACGCGATTCGTATTGCCGCGCAGGCGAACGCGGATACCGGAGGAGAAACGCCGCTCTATTACTATAACTTCGATGCCGAGATTCCGGGCTGGGATAATCCGGGCACCTTCCACTCTGTGGATCTGTGGTTCTTCTTCGAGACGCTGGCCAAGTGCTGGCGGCCGTTTGTCGGCAAGCATTACGATCTGGCCCGCCAGATGTGCAATTACACCGCACACTTCATTCGTACCGGTGACCCGAACGGACCGGATTCCACAGGCGAAGAATTGCCGCGCTGGGAGCCGTACACCCCGGAAGCACCTTACGGGATGCTGTTCGCAGACAAGGCTGAATTTTCCAAAGAACAGCCGGGTGAGATCATGAATTTTCTGGTGCAGCAGTATTTTAAGAAGGCTGGTAGCCCGGTCTGAGGCGGATGTGATTCAGCCAACTGCTGACGGGCAGCGGCCGGAAGCCTGATAGGCTCTGAAGTCACGGCGGCGAAGCCCCGGCCTTGGCCTGTCGCTGGTAATTTCGTGGTGTGTACCCGGTCACCTGCTTGAATTGCCGGCAGAAATGCTCCACATTCGGATAGCCGCACCTTGCAGCGACCTCGGCGATGCTCTCGGTGCTGTGGATCAGGTACTCCTTGGCCATGCGAATCCGGCTGTTGATGACATCCTCCATGCAGGAGAGTCCGAAGTTTTTTTTGTAGATACTCTGGAGATAGCCTGGACTGATCTCAAGCACATCGGCCATTCTGGAGACGGTCCAGTATTCTCCCGGGTTAGTCTGAATTAACGTGCGCAGCTTCAGCAGCTTGTAGTATTGCGGGGTAATATTGTCCTGAAAATAGGATTCCCACAGCTTGTTGAACAGCGCGCGCAGGAGCAGATCGATGGAGGAGGCTTTGCAGTCCCCGCCCATATGATGCTCGCTGGCGAGCAGCTCAAGCAGCTTTTGGCAATAGTCAGGGTCGCTAAGCGCAAAGGGGATACCTAAGGGAAGCGGAGATTCGGTAACATAAGGTTCATTGGATTCAAAACGAATCCAGTCATTGATGAACTGGCCGGCGCAGGCCTGATAATACACCTTCTGCTGCGGCTGGTAGAGAACTACGCTGTGGGCAGGGTATTGCTTGAGTCCGCCATGCACCCAGAATAGCGCCGGTGTCTTGGTAATAACCAGGAGCCAGTGTGCGCCAGCGGGAACATCTACAACGAAATTCGAAGCGTGTGTCGTATTGCACTCGACATAGTGAATAAGTGCCATTCGCGCTCTCCTCCTAATGAATCTCGCGGAATTCACCTGGCGTAATTCCTTCGGATTCCATGAATTTTTTGTTGAAGTAGCTGATTCCCGGATACCCGGAGACGATGGCAACCTCTTTAATGGACATAGAGGGGTTGCCCAGCAATAATTGCTTGCTTGTTTGAATCCGGCATTTGGTGATATAAGAGACCGGTGTCATTTTCGTTGCTTTTTTAAATAGACTGCAGAAGTAATTCGGTGTCAGTCCTGCTTTGCTTGCCCACCATTCCAGCTCAAAGGGAAGGTGGGCTTTTTTTTGCATTTCGGGCAATAGCGCGGTTATTTTGTCCAGGTGATTGGTGCTGCGGTAGGATGAATATGGAAGCGAATTGCTTACAAATTCAATGATCACACTATAGGTTAAGGTGGAGATCCGGGAGGGGCGGAGGAAATTATAGTGTTCAAGCTCATGAAATAAATCCTCGAAAGCCGATTGTAGCAGAGAAGCATTCTTCAACGTCCAGATCGAAGAACCGGAATACCGGTTATCCAGAAAGTAAGCCGGGAGTGCACTGCCATTAAACTGAATCCAGAAGATATTCCACGGGTCCGACTCCGAGCAGTAGTAACGCATACGGTCGTTCGGAAAATGGAGAAAAGCATCTCCTGCGCCTAATGTGAAGGTTCTATCCTCTATTTCAATGAACCCACTTCCACTGGCGATATAATGCAAACTGAAATCTCTGACACCATTCGGCCGGTTCACGTTATGGTCGTCCGGCTGGATGAAGTTACCCAAGGAGTGCGGAAAGCAGAAAAACCGGAATTCTGTAAAATTGGGTAAGCAATAGGTTCGCATGTGATCCTCTACCCGCCTTTCCTCTACCATATAAAATCTTAATATAGTTTTAGTAATAGTATAATATTATTATTTCGTCAAGGGATATTGATCATTATAATGAGAAGAATAATATATTTTAGTTTTAGAAAGCGGTGCCTGATATATAAAAATGACAACGCTTTCTAGAAAATATCAGCTTACGCCGCCGTCCCCGGAAAAGCTAAACTACAGATAAAGGAGGAACGAAAATGCAGCTTGAAAGCAACGTAACCGGTCCGCTGACCAACCGGGACCAAATATGGAAGCGGTTCAAAAAACAAAGGGTGCTCCATTTATTTGTCGCGCTGGGCATGATATTTCTGGTCATTTTTTCCTATACGCCGATGTTCGGTATTCTGATGGCGTTTAAAGACTACAGCATTTCAGACGGTATCAAGGGCATTTTTACCAGTGATTGGGTGGGACTAAGGTATTTCGATGAATTTGTACATGATTATCAATTCGGCAAGATCGTCAGGAATACACTTGTGCTCAGTTTCTTAAAGGTGATTTTCGCTTTTCCAGCCCCTATTATACTGGCCATTCTGCTGAACGAAGTGAAGAGTATGCCGTTCAAGCGGTTTGTCCAGACGATCAGCTATTTGCCCCATTTTATTTCATGGGTTGTGGTTGTGGGGGTCTCCTATGCGTTCCTGTCCGCAGACATCGGTCTTGTGAATAGAGCGCTGCTGGAAGCGGGGTTCATCGACCAGCCGCTTAATATTCTGACGAGTCCCAATTATTTCTGGGGCTTGGCTGTGGGGAGTGCTGTGTGGAAAGAGATGGGCTGGTGGACGATTATTTTTCTGGCGGCTATTACAGGCATCAATCCTTCTCTCTATGAAGCCGCAGAGATTGACGGGGCAGGAAGGCTGGCCCGTATCCGCCATATCACACTGCCGGGAATGAAGGGGACCATCGTTGTCGTGCTGGTTCTGACCATCGGCAGCATTCTTGGAGGCGGGCTGGTAGGCTCTAACTTTGAGCAAGCTTATCTGCTGGGGAACAGTATCAATAATCCTACATCGGAGATTGTGCAGACCTATGCGTTTAAGGTGGGGTTAAGCGACGGACGATTCTCTTATGCAAGTGCGATTGATTTAATCCAGTCTGTAATCTCGGTTATATTGATTTTTTCCAGCAATTTCATTGCGAAGCGAGTCTCTGGCTCAAGTCTATTCTAGGGAAAGGAGCGGGAGTTGTGCTCAAGAGTCAAAAACAAAAAGATCTCGTGATGGACAGTACGATATATGTGCTTCTTTCCATTATTGGGCTAGCTATGCTCTACCCCTTTTATTATGTATTAATCGCTTCGTTTAACAAGGGATCAGACACATTGTTGGGCGGGATGTATTTATGGCCACGGAATATAACCTTCGAGAATTACAGAGTTTTTCTGGAGGACCCCAAATGGATGAAGGCATTTCTGGTTACTGTGGCCCGGACAGTATCGGGTACTGCGCTCGGACTGCTGCTCACCAGTCTGGTAGCATACGCGCTGTCTCACCGGGATCTGTTGTTCAGTAAATTCTATTTCACCTTGATTATATTTGCGATGTACTTCTCCGGCGGTCTGATTCCGTATTACGTGGTGCTTCGCTCGTTAGGCTTGCTGAATTCGTTCGGCGTGTACATTGTACCCTCTATGCTGAACACCTTTTTCCTGCTCATCGCCATCTCGTTCTTCCGGGAAATTCCCGGAGAATTGAAGGAATCCGCCCACATGGACGGCGCAGGGGAATTCGTTATTTACTTCCGGATCATCCTGCCGGTCTCCATGCCGCTGCTGGCTACAATGGCGCTGTTCATGGGTGTGGGCCAGTGGAACTCCTGGCTGGATTCCGCTTATTTCGTACAATCCGAGAATCTGAGGACGCTTACCTTCCGCATGATGGAAGTCATCAATCAGAGCAACGCCCCAATGGATTCGGTGGCTGTGGCCAACCGGCCTGGCGGCGGAGTTACCAGCTTTTCCTTGCAGGTCACCTCGATGGTCGTCTCCATCTTGCCGATCATCTGCGTGTATCCGTTCCTGCAGAAGTATTTTGTACACGGGATCATGCTCGGCTCTGTGAAAGGCTGATAAATAGGCTGAGATTGAAAAAACAATAGAAAAGAAGCAGGGAGAGATAGGAATTGCTTAGAGAAAATCTGGACCGAAACTGGGAGTTTGAACACGGGAAACCGTTCCACATTCATCGCAAGGGAGATGAACAACCACGGATCGTTCATCTGCCACATGACTTCACGATTGAAACGGACACCTGGGCGGATGCGCCCGGAGGGAGAGCCACAGGCTATTACGGCGGAGGCATAGGAACTTACACCAAGATGCTGGACATACCGGAAGAGGCGCAGGGACAACGGGTCGTGGTCGAATTCGACGGCGCTTATATGAACACCACTGTGGTGCTTAACGGACATACTGTAGCCCAGCATCATTACGGATATACGCCATTTCATGCTGATCTCACTCCCTATATCAAGCCGGGCCAGGCAAACCGGCTCGCGGTTACGGTGAATAACGCCGCACAGCCTAACTCCCGCTGGTATACGGGTTCAGGCCTGTACCGTCATGTGGATCTGCTGACCAGTTCTAAGCTGCATATCGTTCCTTGGGGAATATACGCCCATACCTCGCATATCGTCAACGGCACAGCCTTTGTTATTGTGGAGACCACGGTAGAGAATCATTCGGATACCCCTGCCAGTGTGTGGGTAGACCTTAAGCTGGAGAAGGAAGCCGTAGGAGGTGAGGCGGGAAGCGGCAGAGTGCAAGTCTATGTACCGGCAGCGCAGAAGGCCGTTGGCAGGGTAACAGTCGCTGTTGAACATGCCGAGTTATGGGATATTGATTCCCCGAATCTGTACCGGATTACCGCATCTCTGAATGGAAGCGATAAGCACTATGACAGCGATAGCACACTATTCGGCATCCGTACACTCACCGTAGATGTGAAGAATGGTCTAATGCTGAACGGACGCACTGTGAAACTGAAAGGCGGCTGTGTGCACCATGATCACGGGATTCTCGGAGCCGCTTCCTACAGGGACAGCGAATACCGCAAAATGAAGCTGCATAAGGACAACGGGTATAATGCCATTCGCTGCGCCCATAATCCGCCGTCAAGGGATATGCTGGATGCCTGTGACCGGCTGGGCCTGCTCGTTATGAATGAAGCCTTCGATATGTGGACGATGGACAAGAACCCGCATGATTACAGCTTATATTTTGAGGAGAACTGGAAGTCTGACATAGAGGCTTTTATTGTTCGGGACCGCAATCATCCCAGTATTATCATGTGGTCCACAGGCAATGAAGTCAACGAGCGCGGGGGGTTATCCCGCGGATATGAATGGGCTGCCCGACTGGCGGCATGGGTAAGGGAGCTGGACCCGACCCGTCCGGTTACCAACGCGGTATGCACCTTCTTCAGCGGGCTGGAGGATGAGGATCAGCAGCGGTTTTATGATGATCTCAAGAATCCGCCCAAGGAGTCGGCAGGCTTCGTCAACTTTGACACGGAGTTCGGCAAGCAGGTGTGGGATGGCTATACGGAAGCCTTCTGCGCTCCGCTGGATATTGTCGGCTACAATTATCTGATTCATCAATTCGATGCCGCTGCCCACAAATACCCTGACCGGGTGATCTGCTCAACCGAGAGTATAGCCAGAGATATGGATAAATATTGGGAAGGCGTGGAGCGTCATCCTTATATAATAGGCGATTTCAACTGGACCAGCTTCGATTATATCGGGGAAGCGGGCCTTGGCAAAACGATCTATACGGAACCGGACCAGGCGGATGAACAACGGAAAAAATTGCCTGAGTCCCCGTATCCATGGCGTCTGTCTTATGACGCGGATTTCGATCTGTGCGGCTTCGCCCGCCCCCAGCTTGCTTATCGGCGGATTGTCTGGGGCTCTGACGAAACCTTTATTGCCTCCCATCATCCCCAAAACTACGGCAAAACAGAGCTGATGAGCGGATGGGGTTGGACGGAATGCGAGCACGCCTGGAGCTGGAGCGGGTACGAAGGCGAACCTGTTACTGTCGAAGTCTACTCGGCGGCCGAGGAAGTTGAATTGATTCTGAATGGTAAAAGCTTGGGCAGACAACCCGCAGGCAAGGTTAACCGTTTCAAGGCACGGTTTGTTCTTACCTATATGCCGGGCATCTTGGAGGCTGTGAGTTATACCCAAGGCAGCAAAGGTTCGAGCGATGTGCTTCATTCCACGGGAGAACCTGCGGGAATCCGGATTGTTCCGGAGACAGAAGAGCTTGCCTCAGATGGACAATCGCTCTGTTACGCGGTTGTTGAAATAATAGACGCAGCCGGTAATTGTGTGCCGGAGGCCTCGCTTGTGGCGACTACCCGGGTAGAAGGTGCGGCTACGCTGGCTGCCTTCGGCACCGGCAGACCGCAGACAACTGAGAATTATACGACAGGCCACTTCACTTCCTTCAAAGGCAGACTGCTGGCCGTTGTCCGTGCAGGATATGAGCCAGGAATCTCCACGCTCACAGTCAGCGCTGACGGGCTTGAGCCGGTAAGTCTGGATATTCCTGTTAAATAATGATACGGAGGGATTACATTGACAAAGACAACCAGCCGCATGACGCTTGTGGCAACAATGGCAGTTACCTTGGCCCTGGGACTGCTATCCGCCTGCGGCGGAGGCAATAGCGAGGGTACCAAGCAGGAGGGTGCGGCCGCAACAGCCGGAGCTGGAGCTGTGAAGGAATTATCCCTGTTCATTGATTTTCCCTGGTGGGCAACCAAGGAGTGGAAGGGGCCGATCGCGGAGAAAATCACCGAGCAGACTGGCGTTAAGCTGAATGTAACCGTAGCCACAGACGACAAGCAGCTTCCGCTGATGATTGCTTCCGGCGATCTGCCGGATCTGGTGCTCACCTCCAGCAACGTAGGCCGGATGTCAGATTCCAAGCTGTCCTATTCGTGGAATGAGCTGATCGAGCAATATGCGCCGGACTTCAAGCTAGAACCCACCCGAATTGCGATCAATACGATGGATGACGGTAACTTCTATACGGTCCGCAATGCTTTTGCCACCCAAGAAGAGATGGCCCAGAATAAATTTGCCCTTGGCGGGGACGGCAATCCGGGGATTGCGGTGCGTGAAGATATCCTGAAGGAACTGGGAAATCCCCCGATTAAGACACTGGACGACTTCGTGAAGGTGCTCGGTAGGGTCAAGGAGAAATATCCCGATATGGTACCGCTGGTCATGGACAAAAACTGGATCGAGCAGTATTTTCTCCAGCAGTTCGGGGCCGAGGCTCTGTTTGACAATTGGTACGAGCATGACGGGAAAGTGGATTATTACATCAGACAGCCGCAAATGCTGGAGTTCTTCAAATTTATGAACAGCTTGTACCGCAACGGCTACATACTGGCCGAGAACTTTGCATTTGCCAATGATCAGGTCGATGAACAGTATGCGACAAGCGGCAAAGCGTTCGCCCACGGCCACACTGTAGGTACTGCGGATACGGACAACAGCGCCATTCAGAAAAACAACGGTACGTTTACCTTCAAGATGCTGCCGAGCGCTTTGACGAAAGAAGCCAAGAAGGTTAGCACAGGGCTGGGCTTCGCCGGCACCTTCATCACCAAGAAGAATAAGAACGCGGAGGCTTCGATCAAGCTTCTCCAGTACCTGGCCAGCGACGAAGGCCGGAAGCTGACGATGTTCGGGGTGGAAGGCGAGCACTGGACATGGAACGAAGAGGGGCATCCGGATCTGAAGTACGATTCATCTGATCAAGACTTCATGAATGCCAACGGCATAGGTTGGTGGGTACTGTACAACGACGGCGTAATGGAAGGCTTGAGGGGATATGTGCCGGGCAAGCAGAAGACGCAGGCGCTGATGGAGACGAAAGCGATCACGACCTACAAGCCGCAGCTCGGCCTGATCCAGACACAACCGGATTCTGCGGAGAAAACGCTCAAGACCAAAATCGACGAGATGATCAAAAATGAAAAGGTCAAGGTATACCTGGCAAAATCTGAAACGGAAGCGGTGGCAAGTTACGAGAATCTGGTGAAGACTGCTGAGAGCCTGGGCTTGCAGCAGCTGGTGGACTGGGCCAACGACACGTATCAGAAGAAGAAGGATTTGTTCAAGTAAGCCAAGGACAACCGGTAGAGGCGTCATGCCTCTACCTTATTTTGCTTTCATCATTACAGCAGGAGGAAGGGGACAGATATGAGAGTATTGATCGTAGACGATGAACCGTTGATCCTTAACGGGCTGGTGAAAATTATCGGGGAGGCGGCTCCGCTCGGGACGGAAGTTTTCAGAGCAGATAATGCGTTTGAGGCTCTGGAGCTCATGACAGAGTGTATGCCGGATGTGACGGTTACAGATCTTCATATGCCGGAGAAAAATGGCTTCGAGCTCATCGAGGCGGCCAGAGAGAGCGGACTGTGTGACCGTTTCATCATTCTGACGGGCTACGATGAATTTGAATATGTCCGCAGAGCGCTCCGCACAGGAGTGATGGATTATCTGCTGAAGCCGCTGGGCAAGGATGAGATTGCCGCTCTGCTGGAGCGGATTGAACAGGAGCTTCCCTCTGAAGCCGACCCGGAATACTCGAACCATGCGAAGCGCATTCTGGCGTATACCAAAACCCATTATATGAACGATCTGTCACTGGACCATCTGGGCGAATTGATGAGCCTTCATCCGAAATACATCAGCAGTCTGTTTAAAAGAGTGACTGGCGATACATTTGTCAATTATCTGAACGGATTTCGCATCAAGGAGGCCCAGAGGCTGCTCAGGTCCCATGGCCGGCTATCCGCGAACGCTATCGGCAAGAAGGTTGGGTTCGAGGACAAGCACTATTTCACCAAAGTCTTCAAGAAGTATACAGGAATGACGCCGGGCGCTTACCGCGATGAGGGCAAACTGGAGTATCCGGCGAGTGGCGAAGAAGCTTGCGGAGCCGCAGGGCTGGAGCTGCGAGATAAGCGCAGTTAAAGCGCAGTACTGGGATTTTTGTCAATGCCGGATAAGTGAAGTAAAAATGTGAGCGTTGTCAATAAACAGGCGTCTCCCCCATAATGAAAGCGTAACCAAATACAATCAACACTAATTGAACTGGGGGTTGACTATGAACAAAGGTACAAGAAATGGTCGGGGTCTACTGAAGAGTACGTCCATCTTGTTGTTGTCTGCACTGCTGTTGTCCGCTTGCTCGGGCAAGCTGGAATCCGGTAACGGCGGCAAGGAAGCGGCAGCCGGTAATGATCCGAAGCCAAGCGCAGCTGTTGATGAGAGTCCGCTCGGCAAATACGATCCTCCGATTGAGCTATCGTTCGTCAGAGATCTGAGCGATGTGGTAGAGAATAACGTGCTTGGCGTATTGAAGGATGAGACGATTGATAACAACCGCTGGACCAAGTTGTATGAGGATCAGCTCGGAATCAAGATCAAGTATAACTGGATTGTGAAGGGCAGCCAGACCTCGGATCAATATCTGCAGAAGATCAATGTCACCCTGGCCTCCGGCGACTTGCCGGATGTGACTCCGGTCAACGCCACACAGCTCAAGCAATTGGCCGATTCTGACCAGATTGAGGATATGACGGCGTTATATGAAAAGTATGCCTCCCCGTTCACCAAAAAAGTGCTCGCGGGGGAAGGGACGAGTGTATTCGACGCAGCGACCTTCGACGGGAAGCTAATGGCGATTCCAAGCCTGGAATCCTCCATTGAACGGTCGATGTACATCTGGATTCGTACCGACTGGCTGGAGAAGCTGGGACTCCAGCCGCCGAAGACCATGGCGGATGTGCTTGCGATCTCCGAAGCCTTCGTGGAGAAGGACCCGGACGGGAACGGCAAGAAGGATACCATCGGACTCGGCATCACCAAGGATCTGTGGGGAGGAGCAATGGGGCTGGAAGGCTTCATGGCCGGGTACAACGCTTACCCGAATATCTGGGTGGATGACGGCAGCGGCAAGCTGGTCTATGGCAGCATTCAGCCTGAAGTGAAGCAAGCGCTCCAAGTGCTCCAGGATATGGCCAAGAAGGGACAGCTCGACCAGGAGTTCGGGGTCAAGGACGGCGGCAAGGTCTCCGAGATGATCTCCGCAGGCAAGATCGGGATGGAGTACGGAGAGCAATGGAATTCCATCTGGCCGCTGCAGCTTAACCGTGACAATGATCCCAAGGCGCAATGGCAGGCCTTCCCGATTGTCTCGGAATCGGGCGATACGCCGAAGGTGCCGCTCAAATTCAGCACCACCCGTTTCTTCGCGGTCAAGAAAGGAGCCACGAACCCTGAAGCTGTAATCAAAATGTTCAATCTGCATGTGGAGAAGA
Source organism: Paenibacillus rhizoplanae (assembly GCF_042684125.1). NCBI lineage: Bacteria > Bacillati > Bacillota > Bacilli > Caryophanales > Paenibacillaceae > Paenibacillus > Paenibacillus rhizoplanae. The sequence continues at coordinate 85,299 of NZ_JBHUKY010000003.1, forward strand.
ACTGGGGCGAGACGGCCGAATTCGATAAGTACTATGCACCGCCTGAAGCGGAGAGTGTCTGGCAGCTGTCCCCGGTTACACCGTATCCGGTAACGAAGAACGTAGACGCCTTCCGTGAGATTGATGCTGCCCGCAAGGCAGGTGATTTCTCTACCCTGAAAGGCGAAGCCAAGACGATCCAAGGGAAGCTGGAGTCCTATGCTTCAGGTTCAACGGAAGGCTTCTCTCTATGGGGCTGGGAGCGGATCTATGGCGAGCAAGGCTCCATGGGAATAGCCGACCAGTACATCAAGAATGACCAGTTCCTGCAGGAGAAATTCGTCGGCGCTCCGACACCGACCATGGTCGAGCGCAAAACGACGCTTGAAAAGCAGCAGAATGAAATGTTTGTCAAAATCATTCTAGGTGATCCTATCGACAAGTTCGACCAGTTTGTGAAGGACTGGAAGAAGCTGGGCGGCGATCAAATTACGCAAGAGGTCAACGAATGGTACGCAGCGACTAAGAAATAAGGCGCCTTGGAGGAAGAAAACGACCTTTTCTTCCTCCATTCCATTCTTGCCCTGCAGATGTGGAGGATAACGATGAGAGCAAAACTGCGAAAAGAACTGCCGCTTCATTTGATGCTTTTGCCGGGACTGGTGATGATCATTCTGTTCTCCTACGTCCCCATGGCCGGTGTCATGATCGCGTTCCAGAAATTCATCCCTGCCAAGGGCTTGTTCGGGGATCAGAAGTGGGTGGGCCTGGATAACTTCGAATATGTGATGAACCTGCCAAGCTTCACACAGGTGCTGTGGAATACGCTGTTTATTTCGAGTCTCAAGCTGATTCTGGGCCTCATTATTCCGCTGGTGTTCGCAATTCTGCTGAACGAGCTGGCCAGTAATGTGATTAAACGGTCCGTGCAGACAGCGATTTATCTGCCGTATTTCTTGTCCTGGGTTGTGCTTGGCGGCATCTTGATTGATATTCTGTCTCCATCGGGCGGGATTGTGAATGAATTCCTGGGATGGTTCGGCGTCTCCAAGATCTTTTTCCTCGGCGACAATGACTGGTTCCCCTTCACGCTGATTGCCTCGGATGTGTGGAAGAACTTCGGCTACGGCACGATTGTATATCTGGCGGCTATAACGGGCATTGATCCCGGATTGTATGAAGCGGCTACCATTGACGGTGCTAACCGCTGGCACAAGACCTGGCATATTACCATTCCGGGCATACGTATGGTCATCGTCCTGCTGTCGGTACTCAGTCTGGGACAACTGCTGAATGCGGGCTTCGATCAGGTCTTCAATCTGTACAGTCCGCAGGTCTACGAGAGCGGGGATATCCTGGATACCTTCGTCTACCGGATCGGTCTTTTGGACGCCCAATACGGCGTAGCGACTGCCGTCGGCTTCTTTAAATCGATCATATCGCTAACCTTAATATCCAGCTCGTATTTCCTGGCTTACCGTTTTGCCAAATACCGGATCTTCTAGAGGAGGGAGTACCCTTGGAGCAACAGCTAACGCCCAAACCGGAGGAATGGACTCCCATTCGCCCCAAAAAACGCTTTGACGGGATTGCGGTATTGAACGCAACCGTTCTGATTCTGGTCTCACTGCTCTGTATCCTGCCGCTCATTCATATTATAGCGGTGTCTTTCAGCTCCAGCGCGGCGGCTTCCGCAGGGTATGTCAGACTCTGGCCGGTAGACTTCACATTCGCCTCGTATATGTATACGATGAGCCGGACTGAATTCTGGCAGTCGATGCTTGTCTCCCTGACGCGGATCGGAATCGGCACGCCGCTGAATCTTCTGTTAACGATCCTCGTGGCCTACCCGCTGTCCAAGGAATCGCACGCTCTGCGGTTCCGCAGCGTCTATGCCTGGGCCTTCTTCGTCACGATGCTGTTCAACGGCGGGCTGATTCCCTGGTATACCACGCTCAAGGAGTATGGCCTGCTGGATTCCATCTGGGCACTGGTATTGCCCGGCGCAGTTCCTGTGTTCAGCGTAGTGCTGCTGCTTAACTTCTTCCGGGAGATTCCGAAGGAGCTGGAAGAGGCGGCGCTGATTGACGGGGCCGGCCACTTCCGGACGGTCTGGTCCATCTTCGTGCCGATCTCCAAGCCGGCGCTGGCTACTCTGGCCTTATTCTCAATGGTGGAGCACTGGAACAGCTGGTTCGACGGCCTGCTGCTCATGGGCAATCCGGCCAACTATCCGCTGCAAAGTTATATTCAGACGATTGTGATCCAGCAGAACCTGTCGAATATGTCGCGTGATGCCATGCTTGATCTGGCGCTGATCTCGGACCGGACGCTGAAGTCTTCCCAGATCTTCCTCGGCTCCCTGCCGATTATTCTGGCTTATCCGTTCCTGCAGAAATATTTCGTGAAGGGGATTGTACTCGGCAGTGTCAAAGGTTAACCTCCCGGAGGTTATGCATAAGCCTGCGGCTCTCCCCGGATTCAGGCTATAATGGTGAAAATGATTGCTGGGGGCCTGGGATTATTGTTCAAAAAGGATTACTCACTGCGCAATACGATATTTCTGCGGCTGATTGTGACCTTTCTGCTCATTATGCTGCCTATTCTTGTCTTCGCCGCTTATCTGTATCAATGGATTATGCAAACGGCCAGCAGCGATATCCGAAGCTCGGCCAGCGCCCAGACCGTCTTTTACTTAAATGATATGGAGAATGAGATCGAGCGGATGAAGCTGCTGCAATACAGTCTGCTGGAGGATGAGGATCTGAACAAGCTGGCCCTGACCTGGGAAACGCTGCCGACCATTGACCGGACGGAGAATCTGAATTCGCTGATGAAGCGGCTATTCATCGTGCAGAACAGCAGCACGTATATCAAGGACGTCAGGGTTCATATCATGACTATAGGCCGGACTATCTCGTCGGTCGGCGGCGTGCGTGAGATTGAACTGAAGCGCTTCCGCGAGATCCGCTCGGTCTTCGGGGACCGCCGTTCCCAGGTGATTGAGTGGGATGGCGGCCTGTACCTTAGTGCGATGAAGCAGCGGGGCATCAAGGGAGCGGAGCCGCTGCTGACGGTAGAGATTGAGCTGGATACTCAGGAGCTGCGGGCGGCGCTGGGCCAATTCAATACGTATCCCGGCAGTGGAACGCTATTGCTCTCCGATAGTGCAAGATTCGCGCTCTACAGCATGACCGGCGAGCTGGCGCTTGCGGAACCGTCCCAGTATGCCCGGGATATCCGCACGGTGGCCTCCGGGGAGAGGCTGAGGATCGCAGGTGCTCCTTATTATATCGTCCAGACCGGCTCACAGGAGCTTGGCTTGTCCATCTACCGGATCATCCCGGAGGACATTATCAAGAATCCGCTGAGCAAATTCTATACCTGGGCCTGGGTGTTTGGTGTGGCTGCGCTTGCCATCATCATTGCTTTTGCACTGTCGACCTACAAGTTCATTCATAAACCGATGCTGACGCTGGTGAAGAGCTTCCGGAGAATGGAGCAGGGCGATCTGGATATTCATATCCAGCATGAGTCGAAGGATGAATTCCGTTATCTGTACAGCCGCTTCAACCAGATGGTGAGCAATCTGCATTCCCTGATCGATCAGGTGTACAAGCAGAAGATTATGGCCCAGCGGGCAGAGCTGAAGCAATTGCAGTCACAGATTAACCCGCATTTTCTGTATAACAGCTTCTTCATTCTGAACACGATGGCGAAGACCGGCGATACCGAGCGGATCGAACAGCTTACTACGATGCTCGGCGAATACTTCCAGTTTGTCACGCGGAACGCTTCCGATCTGGTGTCATTGGAGCAGGAGATTCACCATGCAAGAATGTATACAGAGATTCAGGCCATGCGCTTCTCCCGCAGAATTGGTGTCCGGTTCGATGCCTTGTCGGAGGAACTGAAGAAGGTGCAAGTTCCGCGGCTGATCGTGCAGCCTATTATTGAGAACGCGTTCAAGCACAGCCTGGAAAAGAAAGCCATGGAGGGCCTGATCATTGTCCGCTTCGCGCAGGAAGGTCCGGACATCCGCATTATCGTCGAGGATAACGGGGACCGGCTGAGCGATGATACGCTAGAGCAATTGAAAGAGTCCCTTACTGTCTATCAGGAGCAGGCGGAGACCACGGGCCTTGTGAACATTCACCGGCGCATCCGCATTACCTTCGGGGAAGAGAGCGGCTTGCTGGCGGACCGGAGTGAGCTGGGCGGACTAAGGGTAACCATCCTGCTTAGAGCTGGAGGTGAGAATGCTGATGTACAGGATGCTTATCGTTGATGATGAAGAGATTATCACAGATGGACTGGCGGTAATTTTCGGCAAAATGGAGCTTGAGCTGGACATCTACAAGGCCTACTCGGGCCGTGAAGCGCTAAATCTGCTGCACCGGACCCGGGTGGATATTGTCCTGTCTGATATCTGCATGCCCGAGATGGACGGGCTGGAGCTAATGGAGCATATCCGCCGGAGCTGGCCGCAATGCAAAATCGTCTTCCTGACCGGACACAGCGACTTCAATTATGTCTACCAGGCGATTCAGGCTCCGGGCGTCCAGTATGTGCTCAAGAATGAAGGTTATCCGAAGCTGATTGAAGCGGTGATGCGTGCGCTACAGGAGCTGAACGACACCATGCAGGTCAATGATCTGATTCGTGAATCAAAGGAGCAGCTTAACACGCTGGAGACCTTGGCGCAGGGCGATTATTTCCGCCACCTCATTCACAGCGTCAAGGCGGATCAGGATATGGCCGGGGACTTCGTCCGTCTGAATATTCCGCTGGATGCTTCGCGGCCGGTGCTGATCGCACTGGGCAGCATCAGTGATCCTGAATCCTCGCGCACGTATATGGACCGCCGGGAGACGGCGCTTGCGGTCAAGTTCCTGTCGGAGAAGCTGCTGAAGGAGCGGACGGTCAGCCTCGGGGTCATCGACCGGTACGGTGACCTGATCTGGCTAATTCAGCCGGACGGGACGGGAGAGGCTACGCAGCCGGAGGCTTGGGAGCAGATGATTAAATTCCTGGAAGGCACCTTCGAGCTGATTCAGCAGTCCTGCCGGGAATCGCTGGAGATCGGGATTGCCATCACCCTCAGTGCGGAGGAGTCCGCGTGGTCCAGGCTTCCAGTGGTGTACGATAAGGCGAGGCAGGTTCAGCATTACCGGGCCGGGGACGGGGAGCGGATGGTGCAGAAGGTGCAGCTGAATGAAGCGGCGGTGCCTGATACCTTGCGTGATCGCTTCCTGCGTGACAAGGTGGAGACCCTGGCTGCGCATCTGGAGGCGGGCCGCAAGGAGGAGTTCCTCCGGTTGTTCAAGGAGATGGCTGAACCGGCCGGGCAGGACCCGGGAAGGTGCAATCCGTATCTCACCGAGCTGTATTACACAATTGCCCTCATGCTCATGTCGTACATGAACAGATGGGAAGCGGACGAGGAGACCGGGGGAAGCGGGTTGATGCAGCTTGAGTCTCACCGGACTTGGGGAGAAGCCTTCCGCTATCTGCGGGATACAGCAGAGATGCTGTTCTCTGTCAGGAAGAGCGGGGAGCAGAAGCGGGCAGCCGGTGTCATCGACCGGATCTGCTTATATATAGAAGAGAATCTCGACCAGGACCTGTCGCTCGTGCGGCTGGCCGATGTGATCCACTTCAATCCCTCCTATCTGTCCCGCCTGTTCAAGCAGGAACGGGGCATCAATCTGTCCGAGTATATCGAGGAGTTGCGCATCCGCCAGGCTAAGGACCTGCTGCGCAGAGGGGAGCTCAAGGTCGCGGAGGTTGGCTCGTTAATCGGTTACGTCACCCCGCAATCCTTCACCCGGGTATTCAAAAAATGGACCGGAACCACGCCGCAGGAATACCGTGCGGATGTGGTTGGGGGTTGAATGGTGGGAACGAATAGGGGGAATTGGGGAAGAAATAATCGCTCCTTCGGGATGGATGGCGTTGCCTCCATCGTCCGGGGGAGCGATTATTCGTTGAGGAGAGTAAAAGAAAGGGATAAATCCCATTAATGCAGCCAAAAGTCGGCCGGACGGGGAAAAGAAAGGGATAAATCCCATTAATACAGCCAAAAGTCGGCTGGATGGGCAAAAGAAAGGGATAAATCCCATTAATGCAGCCAAAAGTCGGCTGGATGGGGAAAAGAAAGGGATAAATCCCATTAATGCAGCCAAAAGTCGGTTGGATGGGGAAATGAAAGGGATGGTATTAGAGTAACGAGGAGCACAAGTGCCCCTGATTTCAGCAGAAGTTGGCTAAATGAACAAATCAGGAGCAGAAGTGCCCCTGATTTCAGCAGAAGGCTGCTAAATGAACAAATGAGGTGCAGAAGTGCACCTGATATCAACAGAAAGCGGCTAGATGAGCGAATGAGGAGCACAAGTGCCCCTATCTCTTATAAGTAAATCCGATAATTCCCGCTTAGCGCCAGCATGGTGAAGAAATACAGGCAGTTGTCGTAATACCGCCGTTCTCCGGTGCGCAGCGGGGTGTTCCAGAACAGTTTGACGAAGCGCCCGGCATCCGGCCCGTCGGCAGCGAGCGAGGCCATTGCCAGAGTGGACAGCAGGCCGACCGGATGCAGGGACAGCTCGTCAAACGGCTGACCGTCAATGGTATACCGCCGGTAATCAGCCGGATCGATATCGCGGAAGAAAGCCTGAATCCGGTTCGACTGCTCTACCTGCCAAGGATCGCAGCGGAACCATTCATAATCTAACCCAATGTTGGCGGCGACACGGTAGGCATCGCTGAAGAAGTGGCGGAAGTCGCCATGCGGCTGGGGTTCCACCGGAGTCCCGTCATAGTTGGCATATTCCGGGGACAGTCCGGTAACCGGGTGGCAGGCCAGGTGCAGGTAATCCCGACTCCGGGCAGCAGCATCCTTCCAGAACGCCCGGTCAGCTTCATCCGCCTGCAGCGCGAACAGATCATAGAAATGCGGCAAATGATAGGAGGGATCGCTGAACGGAGTCTCCGGGATGAACTTGATCAGCCGGGTCTCGGGGTCCCACATCGGATCGCCTTCCCCGTCTTCTCCCTTGTGCACACAGGCGCGGAGAATGATTCTGGCCTGCTCAGAATAATTGAATGGCGCGGCACCGTCGCCCCAGCGGCTGGAAGCGAAGAACAGGGCCATCGCGAAGAACTCTTCTCCATCCGGCGCAGGGCCGGGAGACAACCGTGTACCGTCCAACTTGCATTGCCAGGCGAAATAATCCTTATAACGGCCCTCCGTATGCTGCATGAAGACTTTGGCGAAATTCCAGAGCCGGTCGAACTCCTCCTTTTTATCCATCTGAACCGCCATCATCATCCCGTACGACATGCCCTCTGTGCGCACATCGGTATTGCCTGTATCTACGATATAACCCTTATCATCATCCATAGTATGATAGAGCCGGACATCAGGGGCACCGTAGAACATTTCGTTCCAGGTATCTTCCAGCCGCTGCTGAATTGCCTCCGGACGCAGTCCGTTTTCAAGAAACAAATTTCTGTACTCTCCTGTATAAAAAGAGCCCTCTGTAGTATTCATCATAACATCCTCCAGGTGAATTTTATTTTGCCCAAGTATATCATAAGCGGCGGTATAGAGATTAAAGCGTTTTCCAGATATTTTATAGACGATTCCGGCTGTGGACCATAATCTAAGGATAGATCAATCTTAGGTGTCTATATGTCATGGACTTCACGCCAAAAGCTTCTCTATACTGGTAGGGACATACTGCAAGTTGAATAAAAAGGTTAGGGTGATTGAGCTATGAATGAGGTCTCAGAGCTAATGAAGCTTACAGTCTACACGCGCATACCGAACCAAGATTACACCGGATCTCTCAGCAACAGTGTTCACATGGCCTGCACAGATGACCATAACGAATTTCAGCCGCTGAACCGGAACTATGGCATACTATTTGCCGTGGCAACCGTGGATGAGAAGAGTGTGATTCATGAAAAAGGACTCAAAAATCCCTATCTATTCCGCACACAGGACGGTGCTTTCGGGATGATTGCCGTAAGGGTTGACGCCTCGGGGGAGGATGATGGGGAGAGCAGGGGGCAGATTCTGCTGTGGACCTCGCCGGATCTGGTGACCTTCGAAGACCAGCGGCTGCTCCGGCTGCACAAGGACCTCTATGTAAAAGAAGCCGTCTGCGCACTGGACAGCACCGGCGGATACGAGATCCGCTGGCAGGACAACGACGGCAGCTATTATGTGAACCGGTTGGCCGACTTGCGGAAGCCGGAAGGGATCTCGCCGCCGGAGCCTGCGGAAGCCTTCGCGGCAGAGCGGCCCGCTCAGCCGCTGCCCGGAACCCGTCCGGGGAATGTGCTGACAGTGGACGCTCCCGCCGGCCGCAAGGTACAGGCAGCCTGGACTCCAGTACACAACACCTGTATTCGAGTGGCAGAGCAGGTCAGTGTCCACTCTGCCGATGAATTGACAAAGCTCAGAGCCACAGCGCTATATTCTGACGGCTCCACTGCCGATAAGCGGGTGGTCTGGGATACCGCAGGGATTGATTTCACCTTGCCAGGAACACATACCATACATGGAAAAGTAGTCACTTATGACTTGCCGTTCCCGTTAGCAAGCGGCTATGCAGACCCGGTGATTCTTCCCTGGAACGGCAGGTATTACTTCCTGGCTACCAATGACAATGTCAATAATATCGGCATCTATGTCCGCGTGGCAGATACCTTGCAGGACTTATTCGTTCCCGGCTTCCAGGAAGCCGTTATACTGGACCTGAATGAGGAGCTGAACTTCATCCAGACCTTCTGGGCGCCGGAATTCCATATCATTGGCGGGGAGCTATACATCCTGTTCGCCGTTGGCGGCAAGGTATGGGGACCGCAATGTCATCTGATGAAGCTGAATCCCGGCGGCGATATTATGAAGGCCGGGGATTGGAGCACGCCGGTCCGGGTGAAGCGGATGGACGGTACTCCTTTGGCCGAAGACGGCATTACGCTGGATATGACTTATTTCAAGGCAGACGGTACCTCCTGTGTAGTCTGGTCTTACCGTAAAGGGATCGGAACGCCGCTGGATACCGGCTCCATGCTGTATATCGCCACTGTAGATGAAGCGAACCCGGCGGTATTAACCAGTGAGCCGGTGCTGCTGTCGCGTCCGCTGCTCGGCTGGGAGAATGTTCAGGGCACGATCAATAACGAAGGCCCGTATCCGCTCCTTACGGAAGATACCGTGTATATTGCCTATTCCGGCGGTGCGGCAACGGGATATACCTACGCGGTGGGCTGGTTAAGCATCCCACGGGGCGGCAATGTTCTGGATGCCGGTGCCTGGAGCAAGGCGGGCACGCCGGCACTTTCTTATTATTCACTGGACGGGGTGTACGGCCCGGGGCATAATTCCTTTTTCCAGGATACAGACGGTACTACGCTAGTCCTCTACCACGGGGAAGAGCAGCTGGTGAAGCATGGAACGAGATGCTCGGCGATTCACAGAGTCCATTACAACAGTAATGGCGTCCCTCTGCTCGATGTGGCCGGGGAGAGGGATGTACACCCGGATTACGCCGACTGCACGATACAGGTGACGGTGCTTGCTTAGTCTGGAGTCACAAGAATCCCACAATGAAACATTAACAACGACAATCTATATAACAAATGGAGGATGTTAGAATGACACAACAACAAGGATTTAACCCCTATCTGCCTTCCTGGGAGTATGTGCCGGATGCGGAACCATATGTTTTTGAAGGAAGAGTATATGTCTATGGCTCGCATGACCGGTTCAACGGACACGCCTTCTGTCTGAACGACTATGTCTGCTGGTCAGCGCCGGAGGACAATCTGGGAGATTGGCAGTATGAAGGGGTGATCTACAAGACGACAGATGACCCGCTCAACCCGGAAGGCAGCATGTGTCTCTATGCACCGGATGTGACGCAGGGACCGGACGGGCGCTACTATCTCTACTATGTACTGGACAAGGTTTCTGTCGTATCGGTAGCGGTCTGCGATAAGCCGGGCGGCAAATATGAATTCTACGGCTATGTCACCTACGGGGACGGCACGCGTCTGGGCGAACGGGAAGGCGATGAGCCTCAGTTTGACCCGGGGGTATTAACCGAAGGAGACACCACTTACCTGTATACCGGCTTCTGCGGATACGGCGACAAGTCCAGACACGGCGCGATGGCTACCGTACTGGGTCCCGATATGCTTACGATTATTGAAGAGCCTGTGTTCGTTGCACCGAGCCAGCCTTACAGCCAGGGAACCGGCTTCGAGGGCTATGAGTTCTTCGAGGCCCCTTCCATCCGCAAAAGAGGGGATATCTACTACCTGATCTATTCCTCCATCTCCATGCATGAGCTGTGTTATGCCACCAGCAGCCATCCTACCCGGGATTTCGTGTACCAGGGAGTCATTGTGAGCAACTGTGATCTGCATATCGATACGTATAAGCCTGCGGACCAGACGATGTATTACGGCGGCAATAACCACGGCAGCATCGTGGAGGTTAATGGAGCGTGGTATATCTTCTATCACCGGCATACCAACGGGACCGCGTTCTCGCGCCAGGGCTGCATCGAGCCGATTACGTTCCATGAAGACGGCACCATCCCGCAGGTGGAGATTACAACCTCCGGCCCGAACGGCGGCCCGCTGGAGGGACGTGGAGAATATCCCGCTTACCTGGCCTGTCATTTGTTCACCAAGGATCAGGAGATGTATACCGGAGGCTTTGGCAAGGTGGGGGCCTGGATGGACAGCCGGTTCCCGAAAATTACCCAGGACGGCGGAGACGGCGATGAAGAGGTTGGCTATATTGCCAATATGACGGAGTCGGCGACCGCCGGGTTCAAGTATTTTGACTGCAAGGGGGTTAGCCGGGTCTCCATCAAGGTGCGGGGATATTGCCATGGGGAGTTCCAGGTGAAGACGGCTTGGGACGGGCCTGCGCTTGCTTCTATTCCGGTAGGCTTCACGAATGTCTGGAAAGAATATGCTGCGGAAGTGGCGATTCCGGACGGCGTTCAGGCCTTGTATTTCACGTATACCGGAGGCGGCGGCGCCCAGTTTGCATCGTTTAAGCTGGAATAGACCATGCGCACTTAGTCGAAGAATAATACAGACAGCAGTACCAGGAAGCGTTTTCCCGGTGCTGCTGTCTTGTTGTTCATATCATGGTGCGCACACTCTGAGCCCGCAGCTACACGCCGGAAGAATACCGGGCTTTGTACTCCGAGGGGGTCATGTTCATATAATGCTTGAACCATTTGGAAAAATAGCTGACATGCTGGTAGCCTGACTCCAGCGCAGCCTCCAGCACATTGTATGATCCGCTGCGGAGCAGACTGGCCGCCTGGCTGATGCGGATATAGTTCAGATACTCCATCGGGCGCATCCCTGTCTGAGCCTTGAAAAACTTGCAGAAATGCGAGCGGCTCAGCGCTACCACGGCGGCAAGCTGATCCAGCTCCAGACGGTCGCGGGAATGCGCCTCCATATAGCTCAGCACCTCCCGGATCTGCCGGTTATATTCCCGGCCGTGCCGGGTCTCCGCCGCCGGGTTCAAGCCGGTCAGCCTGTATTGATAGCTGTCTGCGATGAACAGCAGCAGGAGCGCCTTCAGGCTCATCTCATAAGCCCCGGGCTTACGCTCATAGCGGCTGAGCAGCTCCCTGATCAGCTGAAGCAAGGGGGAGTGGGCGGCGTCTGCAGCAGATAACAGAACGGGAAGGCGGACCGTACCTTGCAGGACGGGGTCCAGGAACAGCTCCTGTACCCGGTCAGGCTGTGGCGAAGACAGCCAGGAGCCTTTGAACACGATGGAATAATAACAGGTGCCGCCAATGGCGGTGTCCATGCCTGAATGAAGCTCACCGGGATGAACGATCAGGGCATCTCCTGCCTGGATGGCGAACTCGCGGCTCTCAATATAGAAGGTAGCGCGGCCTTCCGCCAGATAGATCATCTCCATTTCGTTATGCCAATGCACGGGAAGAATGGAATGCACGCTTGCCTGATGCTCCACCCGGTAGATATGCAGCGGGAATTCCGGCTGGCCGTGCAGCTTGTTTTCCCTGTAACGGTGTTCGTACATGGTTCCCTCCTCGAAATCGCCATATTGTGTTGAGATTGCGCAAATATATGCTAGATTAACCGATACCAATAATAATATCATTATCATCAAGAGAAGTCATAAGGAAGGGTGGAACCATTGTGAAACTGATAACTGTTCAATCCGGCGAGGCTGGCGTAAGGCTGGAGACTAGTGAGGGAATGATGCATATCGGCTGGTGTACGCCGGGGATTGCCCGAATTCGTTATACGCTGAATGCCGAGCTGAGCGGCAAAGAGAGTCTGATGGTGGTAAGCCGGCCAGCGGCAGAGAATGTAGAGTACAATGTGACTGAACTGCCCGGCCATCTGGAGATATCAACGGGGCAGCTAACGATTGAAGTGGATAAAGAGACCTGTGCGTTCAGCTACAGAGCTGCGGACGGCACATTGCTGACACGGGAGCCAGCCAGAGGCGGCAAAACCCTGGAGCGCACAGAGGTCTATCATACAGTCTTCGATGCCTCATCAGACACGGTCGAGACTGGGCAGGGTGCAGATGGTCTGCGTGCCAGAGCGGAGGGGGTTAACCGGAGGCTGGACCGGGAGGCTTTTCACACGAAGCTGGAATTCGAATGGCAGGAAAGCGAAGCCCTGTACGGACTTGGCTCCCATGAAGAGGGGATGATGAACCTCCGGGGACGGCAGCAATATTTGTATCAGCAGAATATGAAGGCGGTTGTACCGGTACTGGTGTCTACACGCGGCTATGGGATTCTGGTAGATTCGGGGTCTTATATGACTTTTCATGACGATGACTTTGGCTCGTATCTCTGGAGTGATGCGGATGAAGAGATGGATTACTATTTCATTTATGGTCCGGAATTCGATCAGATTACGGCGGGAATCCGCTATCTGACAGGAGAAGCGCCGATGCTGCCGAAGTGGTCCTTCGGGTATGTGCAGTCCAAGGAAAGATACGTCTCCCAGGCGGAACTCCTTGCCATCGTACAAGAGTATCGTGAACGTTCGCTTCCCCTCGACTGTATCGTACTCGACTGGCAGTCCTGGACGGGCAATCTGTGGGGGCAAAAGACTTTCGATCCCGAACGCTTCCCCGATCCCTCACAAATGATGGACAGCCTGCACGCCATGAACGCCAAGCTGATGGTGTCGATCTGGCCGATTATGGGCGCGGGCGGGGAGAATCATGAAGAGATGAAGGCACGCGGTTTCCTGCTCGGCAATCAGGCGACTTATGATGCCTTCTCGGAGGAGGCTCGTGCGCTGTACTGGAAGCAGGCCAACGAAGGACTGTTCGCCCATGGGATTGATGCCTGGTGGTGCGATTGCACCGAGCCGTTCGAAGCGGACTGGAAGGGGGCGGTGAAGCCGGAGCCGGAGCAGCGGCTGCTGATTAATACGGCAGAATCGAAGCGCTACCTCGATCCGGGCTTGATTAATGCCTATTCCATGCAGCACTCCAAAGGGATCTATGAAGGCCAGCGGGCAGCGACCTCAGCGAAGCGGGTAATCAATCTGACACGTTCGGCGTTCGCAGGGCAGCACCGCTATGGCACGATAACATGGTCAGGCGATATAGCCGCCAATTGGGAGACGCTGAGAAAGCAGATTGCAGACGGCCTTAACTTTTGCGTGACTGGTTCGCCTTACTGGACGCTGGATATCGGGGCGTTCTTCGTGAAGAATCACAAGGAGCAATGGTTCTGTTGCGGGGATTATGACGAGGGTGTTGCTGATCTGGGCTACCGGGAGCTATATGTCCGCTGGTTCCAGCTCGGAGCCTTCCTGCCGATGTTCCGTTCGCATGGCACGGATACGCCGAGAGAGATATGGCAGTTCGGCCAGGAGGGTGAGCTGATGTATGACACGCTGGTGAACTATCTGAAGCTCCGTTACAGGCTGATGCCATACATCTACTCCCTGGCCGGAGCTGTGGCACACCGCAGTTATACCATGTTCCGCGCACTGGCCTTCGACTACCGGGAGGATGTGCGGGTTCATTCTATCAGCGACCAGTTCATGTTCGGTCCGGCCTTCATGGTAGCTCCCGTGACGGAGGCCATGTATTATGGTCCCGGATCCCGTGAACTTGAGGGGGTTCTTAAGCAACGCAGTGTCTACCTTCCTGAAGGCGAATGGTACGATTATTGGAGCGATGAACGGCTGGAGGGCGGCGTGACGATTGTAGCAAAAGCGGATCTGGAGACGCTTCCCCTGTATGTCCGCGCCGGGTCCGTTGTCCCGCTCGGCCCCGATGTTCAGTATACGGATGAACAGCCGGAGGCTGTGACCCGGCTCAAGGTATACGGCGGCAAGGATGCAGTCTTCACCTTGTATGAAGATGAAGGCGATAATTATAATTATGAGACCGGCTCCTATGCCATGATTGAGCTGAGCTGGTGTGAAGCGGACCGTAGCCTGACTATCGGGAAGCGGGCCGGAGACTATGCCGGAATGCAGGCGGTAAGGCAATTTGCCGTAGAGCTGGCCGGGTATGCCGGAAGCGTTATTGTCACTTATGAAGGGGAAGCTCTAACCGTCCGCGCAGAGGACCTGCATAGCTGAGGCTGAGGTTCATTGTTACCAACTTGTTACCAACTTGAACGTTTTGTAAGCTGAATAGAGAAGCTCTAGTAAGCTCTGTTACTCTTGCGGTAGGCGGCGGGTGTCATGCTGGTGATTCTTTTGAACGTACGGTAGAAATGGGGCATACTCTCGAAGCCGCAGGCCATGGCAATCTGCTCGATGGTACAGCTTGATTGCAGCAGGCTGTCCTTGGCGGCAAAAATCCGCTTCGTCGCAATATAATCCGTCACATTCATGCCCAGACGCTGCTTGAAGACCCGGCTGAAATGGGCCGGTGAGATCGAGGCCCGCGCAGCCAGGGAGCTTAGCTCCAGCGGCTGATCCAGATGATCGTTGATATAGCTGAGCGCCTCACGGAACCACTCCGGCAGCAAGGGACTTGAAGCAACCGGCTCGGTGGCCTGCGGTAGACAGTAGCGGTTCAGATGCAGCAGTGTAAGATGAAGCAGCAGCGTAAGCGCCTGCCCGCCGTCCGGCTGATTCTGCTCGCGCTCCCGGTGGATCGCATCGATATCATTTTGCAGAATTTCAGCATGTTCAGGGGACAGGGTATACTTATACTGCTTGTTTGTCTTGGCAGCGTCGAACAGCTTCAGATAGGGATAAG
The DNA here is from genome assembly GCF_042684125.1 of Paenibacillus rhizoplanae. Taxonomy (NCBI): domain Bacteria; kingdom Bacillati; phylum Bacillota; class Bacilli; order Caryophanales; family Paenibacillaceae; genus Paenibacillus; species Paenibacillus rhizoplanae. The sequence continues at coordinate 100,546 of NZ_JBHUKY010000003.1, forward strand.
ACTCACTGTAGGTATGGTTATGGATCAGAGCCGGGCTGAAAAAAAGGGCAGAGGAGGTCACCGGCTCCTCATTGTCGGGGAATCCCCGGTGCACTGTATTTCCGGGAACGACAATGATGTCGCCTGGATGCATCTCATAAAAGGTCTGATCGATGAAAAAGCTTCCTTTGCCGCCGTATACGTAGATGAATTCGTACCAGTCATGCTGGTGGTCGGGCAGCTCGCGCTGCGGGCTTTTCGTTTCCTTATAGTCCAGCAGCAGCGTAAACGGCAATTGATGGTCAAAATGCCTGCGGATCGGTTCCATGAAATCGCCCCCTGAGTTACATCTCTTCATTCTTACCCACATCATATCAAAATAAGGTATAGATTTGTTTGTTTTAGCTATTTTTATTCCTTTATCGGATGTTTACAATAAGGTGGAATGGAGGCGTTATCATGTATATTGATGCTCACCAGCATTATTGGAAGATAGACAGGGATGATTATGGATGGATTACACCGGAGATTCCGGTGCTGTTCCGGGATTATCTGCCCGCTGATCTGGAGCCGGAGCTAATGAAGCATGGGATCAGCCGCACGATTGTGGTACAGGCTGCGCCGACCGTGGAGGAGACAGAATACATTCTGGGACTGAGCGAGCAGGCGGAGTCTGTCGCGGGTGTGATCGGCTGGCTGGATCTTGCAAGCCCTTCCTTCCAGGCAGAATTCGAGCGTCTCAGCAGACATCCGAAGTTCACCGGGCTGCGGGTGATGATTCAGGAGATGGCTGACCCCGGTGTGCTTTTGACCCGGCCATATATAGAAGCGCTCTCATATCTTGCGGAGCGGGATGTGCCGGTGGACCTGCTGGTGCTGGCCGATCAGCTTCCCCAGCTCATTGAGATGCTGGAACAGGTTCCGGGACTACGGGGAGTTATTGATCATCTGGCAAAGCCGAAGATTGCTTCGGGCCAATTAGAGCCGTGGAGAAGCTTGATGGCGGAGGTTGCCAAGCAACCGGGAATTTACTGCAAGCTGTCCGGGATGGTCACCGAAGCAGATCCTCAGGGCTGGACGCAGGAGAATTTCACCGCTTACGTAGATGCCATGCTGGAGCTGTTCGGACCCGAGCGGGTGATGTTCGGCAGCGACTGGCCCGTGTGCCTGATGGCGGCAACCTATGAGGAGGTTGTGGGGATTCTGCGAACAGCACTGCAAGGCCGATTGTCTGCGGAAGAGATGGAGCCGGTATTTGGAGCGAATGCTGCTAGATTTTATAAGCTGTTAGATTGAACTTGAAACCATACTGAAAGGGAAAAGTGGCGGAGGAGAATTTTGGAACTGTAGGAGCGATAGCGTCCGCCTTTGTCACCGGAGTTCTACCGCTGTCAGCGGTTAAATCAAGAAATCTGGGGACAACAGCGGCCGGAGGGCCAAACATTCTCTGGAGCCACGGCAATCCCACAACAGAAAAAAAGCAAGTACAGTCTATAGCTTCACTAATTATAGGAGGTTGAGCGATATGAAATACAGAAAGCTGGGGAATACGGGACTGGATGTCTCCGTATTAAGCTACGGGGCGTCCTCGCTCGGAAGTGTGTTCCGGGATGTGCCTAAGGAAGAGGGTATCCGCACGGTGCATACGGCGCTGGATATGGGGATTAATCTCATCGACGTCTCCCCTTACTACGGCCTCATGAAAGCGGAGACAGTGCTGGGCGAAGCGCTGCAAACTGTACCGCGCGACAAGTATATCCTGAGCACGAAGGCCGGACGTTACGGCGAGGGGGAATTCGATTTCTCCAGAGAGCGGATCATCCGCAGTGCGGAAGAGAGTATGGGCAGACTGGGCACAGATTACTTGGATATTTTGCTGCTGCATGATATTGAATTCGGCTCGATTACGCAGGTGATGGAGGAGGGAATTCCGGCGCTGGAGGAGCTGAAGCAATCCGGCAAAATCCGCTATTACGGCGTGACCGGCCTGCCGCTGAATATCTTCGAGAGCGTGTTGTCGAAGACCACACTGGATGTTATCCTGTCCTACTGCCACTATTCGCTGAATGATACTACGCTGCTGCGGCTGCTTCCTCTGCTGGAGAGCCGGGGAACGGGACTGATCAATGCTTCGCCGATCTCCATGGGGCTGCTCAGCAACCGCAAGGTGCCGGACTGGCATCCGGCGAGCGCCGAGATTCAGGCCGCGTGTCAGCGCGCCGCCGAATTTTGCCGGGACAAGGGAGAAGAAATCGCCAAGCTGGCGGTTCAGTTCTCCACCGCGAATGAGCAGATTCCTACGACACTGGTGAGTACGGCAACGCCGGAGAATATCCGCAACAATATTAAATGGACCGAAGAGCCGATCAATGAACAATTACTGGCAGAGGTACTGGACATTCTGAAGCCGATCGACGGGGCGACTTGGCCGAGCGGACAGCCGGAATGGAACGAAGCACAGAGCCGGAACGGGGAGCGCTTATAATGAAGGGAATTATTTGTGAGGAGATCGGAAAGTTCGTATTCCGTGAGGATCTGCCGGAGCCTGAGCTGCAGGACGGGGAAGCGGTTGTAAGTATCCGCCGGATCGGCATCTGCGGGACAGACCTGCACGCATACCGGGGCAACCAGCCTTATTTCACTTATCCGCGTGTGCTGGGGCATGAGCTGTCCGGGATTATTGAGCGCATTGGCGACAATTCACAAGGGCTTCGCGCAGGGGATCAGGTCAGTGTCATCCCCTACCTGCATTGCGGAGAGTGCCGGGCCTGTCTGAACGGTAAAACGAATTGCTGCCAGAAAATGAGAGTGTTCGGGGTTCACCTGGATGGCGGAATGCGGGAACGGGTGAGTCTGCCTGTAGGCAATCTGCTGAAGACAGATGGGCTGACGCTGGATCAGGCGGCCATGCTGGAGCCGCTGGCGATTGGTGCCCATGCGGTGCGGCGCTCAAGAATCAGCGCCGGGGATCAGGTACTTGTGATTGGAGCAGGCCCGATCGGACTTGGCGTGATGGCCATGGCACGGTACGCCGGGGCGAAGGTCATTGCGATGGATGTCAACGATGAACGCCTGGCCTTCTGCAAGGGCTGGGCGCAGGCAGAGCATACGGTAAGCGCTTTGAAAGAGCCGAAGGAACAATTGTCGGGGCTGACGGACGGCAACTTCCTGCCGCATGTCATTGATTCCACCGGCAACATCTCTTCTATGGAAGGGGCTTTCGGACTGGTGGGGCATGGCGGTACGTTGACTTATGTCGGCTTGGTCAAAGGGAATATTACCTTTAGTGACCCGGATTTCCATGCCCGCGAGATGACAGTGCAGGGCAGCAGAAATGCGACCCGCGAGGACTTCGAACGGGTGATTAGCGCGATTAGGGACGGTTATATTGATGTGGACCGCTATATTTCCCACCGCTGCTCATTCGGGGAGATGATCGGCCAGTTCGAGAGCTGGCTGAATCCTGAATCCAAGGTGATCAAGGCATTGGTTGAGCTGAATTAACTGCGAAGGAGCGAAGCAACGATGACAAGCACGGAACAGAGCCAGCGGTTATGGTACAGTGAACCGGCACAGAATTGGAATGAGGCGCTGCCGATCGGTAACGGCCGGCTCGGGGCGATGATCTTTGGCAGGGTGGCTGAGGAGAAGCTGCAGCTCAATGAGGATTCCGTATGGTACGGAGGTCCGCGTGACCGCAACAATGAAGATGCGCTGCCTCACTTGCCCAAGCTCCGCCAGCTGATTCTGGAAGGCAAGCTGCAGGAGGCGGAGGAGCTTGCGGCCATGACGATGGTGGGGCTGCCGGAAGCGCAGCGCCATTATCTGCCGCTGGGCGACCTGCTACTGTCGTTCGGCGGACATGAGCAGCCTGCTGTTGACTATCAGCGGGAGCTTGATCTCGAATCCGGTATAACCCGGGTGAGTTATTCCACTGGCGGAGTCCGGTATACCCGTGAGCTGTTCGCCAGCTTCCCGGATCAAGCCATCGTGGTGCGGGTCACCTCTGACCGGAAGAACGCAATCTCCCTGAAGGCCAGGTTCAACCGCCAGAACTGGAGAATGCTGGAGAAGACCGAGAAATGGAATGACAGCGGACTGGTGATGGGCGGAGAATGCGGCGGGCGCGGGGGCAGCTCCTTCGCTGCTGTATTAAAGGCCGTCACAGAAGATGGAATCTGCCGCAACATCGGCGAATATGTGCTGGTGGAGGGGGCAAGCTCGATAACGCTGCTGCTTGCTGCAGGAACCACGTTCCGCCATCCCGATCCGGCGCTGTATGCCAAGCGGCAGCTTGAAGAGCTGAGTAGCGTTCCTTATGACAAGCTGCTTGCCCGTCATGTCGCGGATTACCGCAGCCTATACGGCCGGACCACGCTGACGCTGCCGGAGGACCCGGAGCTGAGCGGACTGCCGACCAGTGAACGGCTAAATCGGTTCCGGCAGGGAGGAGAAGACCACGGACTGATCTCGACTTATTTCCAATATGGCCGTTATCTGCTGATTGCCTCTAGCCGTCCGGGCTCCTTGCCTGCAAATCTGCAAGGCATCTGGAACGACAGCTTCACCCCGGCCTGGGACAGCAAATTCACGATTAACATTAACGCGCAAATGAATTACTGGCCGGCTGAACTTTGTAATCTGGCGGAATGCCATGAGCCGCTGTTCGATCTGATCGAACGGATGCGTGAGCCGGGACGGGTGACTGCGAAGGTGATGTACGGCTGTGGCGGCTTCACGGCACATCACAATACTGACATCTGGGCAGATACTGCTCCTCAGGATACGTATCTGCCAGCATCGTTCTGGCCGCTGGGAGCAGCTTGGCTGTGTCTGCATATGTGGGAGCGTTACCGGTTCGGCCAGGACCGCCATTATCTGGCGAATGCCTACGATACGATGAAGGAATCTGCACAGTTCCTGCTGGATTATCTGATAGAGGATGAGTCGGGCCGGCTGATTACCTGCCCGTCCGTCTCGCCGGAGAACACCTACCAGCTACCTGGCGGGGAATCGGGTGTGCTGTGTGCCGGAGCCTCTATGGACTTCCAGATTATTGAGGCGCTGTTCAAGGCCTGCATCCAGAGCGCGGAGATTATTGGCCGGGACGAGGCATTCCGCGAAGAGCTCCGCTCAGCGCTGGATCGTTTGCCAGGGCCGCAGATCGGTAAATACGGCCAGATTCAGGAATGGATGGAGGATTACGAAGAGGTAGAGCCAGGGCATCGGCATATTTCGCATCTGTTCGCGCTGTATCCGGGGGATGCCTTCACGGTGGAGCATACGCCGGAGCTGGCGGCAGCGGCCCGTACGACGCTGGAACGCAGACTTGCCAGCGGCGGTGGACATACCGGCTGGAGCCGGGCATGGATCATTAACTTCTGGGCCAGACTGCAAGATGAGGGCAAGGCCTATACCAATGTCCGGGCGTTGCTGGAGCATTCGACCCTGCCTAACCTGTTCGACAATCATCCGCCGTTCCAGATTGACGGGAACTTCGGAGGAACAGCGGGCATTGCGGAGATGCTGCTGCAGAGTCATACAGATAGGATCAGACTGCTGCCTGCTTTGCCAGCGGACTGGAGCGAGGGCAGTGTCAAGGGACTGCGGGCAAGAGGCGGCTATACCCTCGATTTCGCCTGGAGCGGTGGACTCGTTACGGAAGCAGTGGTAACATGTACCGTATCCGGCCCTTGCCGGCTCGAAGGTCCAGGACTTGATTCCGTATCGTTCACAGGAGAAGCGGGAAGCTCGTATACATTCACCGGGTAGATTAATATTAGGCTGGCTAGTTGACGAATAGGATAGTATAGTAATGTGGGATTGGCGTATTTGCGCCAGTCCTTTTTGCGTGCGTGGTTGGCTAGAACGTCGAGCGGGCCGGATGTAATCGAAAAACCGAACACAATCGGACTAGGGGGCGGCGGGTAGGGCAAATGAAGAGCACAAGTGCCCCTGAAATCGCCGAAAGGGGGCCACCAGCGCAAATGAAGAGCACAAGTGCCCCTGAAATCACCGAAAGCGGGCCACCCCGAGCAAATGAAGTGCACTAATGCCCTGATTCGCCAAAACCTGCCAACCCGAGGAGGCCGTAAACACGCTCAACGCCACGCACAGCCAGCTAAGAAAGAACGGCAATTCCGCTGCCGTACTGTAAGCAAACGTTTTCTTTTTATGAATTTTCAGGGGGGAAGACCTATATTCTATGAATTGTAAGCGCATTCTGAAAACGTATAATTAAAGTTGTCACCAAGAGAAAATAGAAACATAAGCGATTAGCCAAAAAGGGGAGGCATAATAACATGCACAAAACGGCAAAACGTTCAGCTAAGGCCGCTGCGGCCGGTGTACTAGCACTCACACTGGCACTTACAGGCTGTGGATCAGGCAACAACACTAACACCGGAGGCAAAAATTCAGCCACTGGAGGTAACGCCAGTCCGGCAGCAGCCGGAGACGACACTGCACCCGTAACGTTCTCGGTATTCATGAATGGTCCCGGACAACAGCCAACACCTGACAATAAGCTTCTGAAGCTGATCAAAGACGAGACCGGAATCACCTTCAACCAGGAATTTCTGGTCGGCGACCTGCAGCAGAAGCTCGGTGTCATGATTGCCGGAGGCGACTACCCGGACATCCTGTCGGGCGACGACAAATTAATCAACGCCAAGGCATACATTCCGCTTGAGGATCTGATTGAGAAATACGCTCCCAACCTGAAGAAGCATTACGGTGCGGTCTGGAACCAGATCAAGGATGAGAGTGACGGCCACATCTATGTACTGCCAAGCTATGGCGTCTATCAAGGTAAAATCACCGAGCCTACTTATCAGGGACCAGGCTTCTGGCTGCAAAAAGGTGTGCTTGAGGAAATGGGCTACCCTACTCCTAAGACCCTGGATGAGTATTTCGACATCATTGCCAAATATAAAGAAAAACACCCGGACATGATCGGGTTCGAATCACTCAACTTCGACTGGCGCGTGTTCCCGCTGCAGAATCCCCCAGAGCATCTGTCGGGGCATCCGAATGATGGGGCCGTTGTTGTAGATAACAATGTAGCACAGATTTTTGCCGACAAGGATATGTCCAAGACGTACTACAAGAAGCTTAATGACATCAACGCTCAAGGCTTGATGGACAAAGAAGCCTTCGTACAGAACTATGACCAGTATCTGGCCAAGGTAGCAAGCGGTAAGGTCATCGGGATGTTCGACCAGCACTGGAACTTCCAGGACGGCGAGAAATCCCTGATCTCCCAAGGCAAGCTGGAAAATACGTATATCGGCTTCCCTTTGCTCTATCCGGGTGCAGAAGAATGGTATCGTGACCGCGGAGCGGTCGGCACCAACCGTGGATTCGGAATTTCGATCAATGCCAAGGACCCTGTCCGCATTCTCAAATTCTGGGATAAGATGATTACCGAGGATTGGCAGAAGACGCTTCAATGGGGCGTGAAAGGCGAAGATTATGAAGTGAATGCAGATGGCTCCTTCTACCGTACGCCTGAGCAACGGAACAATGCAGAGCAGACCAGCTGGCAGGTTGCTAACAAAATCTCAGGGATGTTCGGTTACATGCCTAAGATTCAAGGTACGTACAGCGACGGTAACGCAGCAGATGCCGGCACACAGCCGCAGGAATTCTTCGACAGCCTGAAGCCTTACGACCAGAAGATTCTGAAGGCGTACAACAAGAAATCCTGGTCCGAATTCTTCAAGGAACCGAAAGAGAACAACATTTATTTCCCTGCGTATTCCGTCGTGCTTAAAGATGGTTCACCAGCCCAGCTCGCACAGTCCAAGCTGAATGACCTCATGATTAAATATTTGCCGAAAGCCATTATGGCCAGTCCTGCAGAGTTCGAGGGCGTATGGCAGGATTATGTGGACAGAATCCACAAGCTGGACATCAAGGCCTATGAAGACCGGATGAATGAAGGCATCCAGCAGCGCATCGAAAAATGGAGCGTTAAATAAACCATTCAATACAGAAATAGGAGCGGGAAATGCGATTTCCCGCTCTTCCTAAATAGGACTGCGTGAATAGGACAACGTGGAGAGAATGATTTTTACAGGAGGGAATACAACATGTCTGATGCCGTACTGGACAAACAGGTCAAAAAACAGAAGACCCGAAAAAGCAAAATCGATCCGGAAATCGGTGTGGAACTCAGCTGGAAAACACTGAAAACACAGAAACAGCTTATTTTTATGTCTGTGCCCATCGCACTATATCTGATTATCTTCAACTATGTTCCCATTTGGGGCTGGCTCATGGCTTTTCAGAATTACCGCCCGGCGGTGTCCTTCGGCCAGCAGGAATGGGTAGGCCTGCAGCAGTTCAAATTCTTATTTTCCGATGATACCTTTATGCTGGTACTGCGCAACACCATTGCCATGAGTTTTATTAACCTTGTACTGGGTACGGTTACCGCTATTGGTCTGGCTCTGCTGTTGAATGAGATTAAGCTCAAGTTCTTCAAGCGTGCGGTTCAGTCCATTTCCTATCTGCCGCACTTTCTGTCCATGGTTATCGCTGCGGGGATTGTGTCCACTTCACTCTCCATCGATGGCGGGATTGTCAATGTCGTTCTAATGAAGCTTCACCTGATTAAAGATCCGATTATGTGGCTCAGTGAAGGGAAATACTTCTGGGGCATTATCGGGGCGTCGAACGTGTGGAAAGAGGTGGGCTGGGGCACGATCATCTATCTGGCGGCCATTACCTCCATCGATCCTTCCCTGTACGAGGCAGCTTCCATTGACGGCGCGAAACGTTTTCAAAAGATGCGTTATATCACGCTTCCGGGAATCAAGGCTACCTTCGTTATTTTGCTGATTATGAACATTGGACATATTCTGGATGCCGGCTTCGAGCTTCAATATTTGCTGGGCAACGGACTTACTGTGGACTATTCGCAAACCATTGATATCTTTGTAGTGAAGTATGGTCTGGCCATGGGTAACTACTCGCTGGCTACGGCGGCAGGGATCTTCAAAACGATTGTCAGTGTCATTCTCGTACTCATCGCAAACAATGTCGCAAAACGCCTTGGCGAAGAGCGATTACTATAGAGGAGGCAGCCTATATGAAAGCTGTGACAAAAGGTTCAGGCCGGATTGAGCCGGTTGTATTTCATACGATCAACACGATATTTATGCTCTTTGTGGTTACTGTCACGCTCTATCCGTTCCTCCAGACGCTGGCGGTATCCTTCAATGACGGCAGTGACACGCTTACCGGGGGAATCTACCTCTGGCCCCGTGTATGGACGCTGGAGAATTACCGGGCGGTCTTTATATCAGGAACAATCTATCATGCCGCATTTATCTCGGTATCCCGTACGATTATCTCAACGATGCTCGGTGTATTCCTGACTACGATGTTGGCGTATGCACTGGCGCAGCCGCAATATATTTTCCGCAAAAAGATCGGCCTGCTGTTCATCCTGACTATGTATTTCAATGCCGGGCTGATTCCGAACTACTTCCTGATCAAGAATATGGGCCTGCTGCATAACTTCATGGTCTATATCCTGCCGAGTCTGGTCAGCGCGTTCAACCTGATTATTATGCGGACGTATATCCGCGGACTTCCGTTCAGCCTTACCGAATCGGCGAAGATTGACGGGGCGGGAGAGTTCAGAATTTTCTGGAAAATCATCTTCCCGCTCTGTACGCCTGTACTGGCAACTGTCGCACTGTTTATCGCCGTGGGCTCATGGAATTCCTGGTTTGACACATTCCTGTATGCCTCCTCGGATATCAAGCTTAGCACGCTGCAATACGAAATGATGAAGATGCTCGGCTCCATTATGAGTGCGAACAATGATCCTTCGATGCTTGCGGGAGGCCAGAACAATCAGGTACAGTCACTGGTTACGCCAGCCTCCATGCGTTCAGCGATTACGATCGTTACAGCGGTCCCGATTCTGTTCGTCTACCCTTTCTTGCAGAAGTATTTCGTGGTAGGATTGAACCTGGGTAGCGTAAAAGAGTAATTGTCACTACGTATTATAGTAAGAAAAATATGTATACTATAACCGTTTCGGGTGCAGCCGAAGCGGTTTGTCCTGTTCCATACTGGTGAGCGTTGCAGAACTCAAAATACTTCATTAAAGATGGTGATCCAATGCTTAAGGTACTGTTTGCCGACGATGAGCCGCTGATGCTGGAAGGGCTTCGGTTCCTGGTAGACTGGGAGAAATTGAACTTTGAAGTGTGCGGTGAGGCTCTGGATGGGGAGGACGCGCTGGCGCTGATTCACAGCACCCGCCCTGATCTGGTTATCACCGATGTACGTATGCCGGTCATCGACGGCCTTGAGCTGATCCGAAGAACGTCTGAGAGCGATTGCCGTCCGAAGTTTATTATTTTTAGCGGCTATGCTGACTTTGAGTATGCCAAGCGGGCGCTTAAATACGGAGTATCCAATTATCTAACCAAGCCTCTGGATGAAAACGAGCTGACGGAGGCGCTGCAGACGGTCACGGAACAGATTCTTAAGGAACGCAAGGCGTCCTCACGGCGTGAAGCGCTCTCGGCGCTGATGCAGGAGGATACGGTATCCCGGCTCCTGATGCGGGAGAATACGGAGGAAGAGCGCGAGCAGGGGCTGAAGACGCTGGGGATCGCCCCCGCCTCGCGGCTATGCTGTATATTGGTCCATGGACCCGCGCCGGACAGCTTGCATATGCGCGAGCAAGTCGCCGCCATGAGCGGCAAGGAGCCGCTGCGCAGCCTTGCGGTCTATCCGTTCACCGCAGGCAGCGGGAAGCACGGATACTTGCTGGTGTCCCCGCAGGAAGGGCCGGAGCTTGACCGGGCACTGCTCACCAATTGGATGGAGGAGCTGCGGCCGCTGTATCCCACGCCTGTCTTTTTCACGGCAAGTCTTCAGCATCAGGGCCCGGAGGCGCTGAATACGGCATACCATGAGGCGCTGGCTGCTGAGCTGTGCAGGCCGGATGCCCCGGGGGGCGAGGTGGCCGGTTTCTTCGAGAAGCAGGATAAGACGCAGATGGCTATGCTTCCGGCAGAGCTGAGACGATCGCTGCTGCAATCCGTCACCGAAGGGAAGGTTGAACATCTCACTGCGCAGCTTGGCGAGGTGTTCAGGATTTTCTCGGCGGAGGTGGCTTCAAGCTCATGGATCGACGCTTTTTTGGCCAATGTCAAAGCTGAGCTGCTACGTGAAATTACCGCCAGAGGGGGAGACTATACGCAGTGGGTGCAGAAATGGTTCCCGTCCCGGCACACGGCCAGCTGTCTGCCGCTGCTTGAACGTCAGATAGAGGAAGAGCTATGTGAGGCTGCAGAGTGGTTCGCTGCTGCTGCGGGCGGCAGGGCAGAGGATCAGATCGTGTCCGCAGCGATAGAGTATGTCCGCGGGCATTATCAGGAGAAGCTGAAGCTGCAGGATATTGCGGGGCATCTGCATGTGAACTCCGCCTACCTGGGACAGCGGTTCAAGAAGTATTACGGCAGCTCCTTTAACGATTATCTGCATGAATACCGGATTGAAGAAGCGAAGAAGCTGCTGCGCCGGACCGATATGGGAATTACGGATATCGCAAGCAGAGTGGGCTATTCAGACGCCGATGTGTTCGCCGCCAAGTTCAAGGCGCTTAACGGAGTTACGCCTTCGGCATACAAGAAGAGTTAAATCAAGAGGGAGGAGGGGGCCTGCATGAAGGATAACCGGAAGCCATCTGCTTTCATCAATGATATTCCGCTTAAATACAAGTTTTTGTTTATCTACTTACTGTGTGTGCTCGTCCCCATACTTAGCATCAATGCCCTCTTTTATGTACAGATCAGCCGTAATGTGGAGGCACGGGAGAGGGAGAACCTGGAGATTTCGGTAGACCGGGTAGTCTATGACCTGATGCAGATCGTGAACGAATGCGTGGCCATCAGCAATACGGTAGCTGCGGACCGGCCCTACATGGAGATGATGGATTACGCCTATCCGGATAATGAGGCTTATTATGATGCCTATAATGATTCTCTGAAGGATAAGCTGCGGCAGTACAGCACTCTCCACTCCTATATTTCCTGGATGGGCATATACACCTCTAATCCGACGATCCAGAACGGCAACAGCTACTTCAATCTGTCGTACGCGGATAAGCAGAGTGAATGGTACCGCAAAATCTCAAGCAGCACAGGTAAGGTGCTGCTCACTTCTTATCAGGGGACCAACCCGCTGAATCCGCCGCAGCAGGAGGTGCTGGTCAGCCTGATCCGCAAGCTGGATAACTTCACGGGCCAGCCCTACACCAAATATCTGAGGATTGATCTGCGGCTGAACAACATGCAGGAGCTGTTCCAGAAGGAGCGTGACTATCTGGATTTCAAGCTGCTGGATGAAAAGAACCGGCTCGTGCTGGCTTCGGACCGTTCCTTCTCCTCGCTGGATGCGAGTGCCTTGCTGAATGTGGACACCAGCCTTGACCAGCCCTCCAAGCAGATTGTCCGGGCGCTTAGCAGTGCGGCCTATACCAAGGGCTGGCGGCTGGTCGGAACTCCTGAAGGGCGTAAGATCAATCATGAGATGGACCGGGCGCTCAGGAACTCGCTGATTCTGGTCCTGCTGACGATCATCCTGCCCACTCTGCTCATGATCGTGATTATACGCTCCTACAATCTGCGGGTACGGCTGCTCTATAAGCATATGAAGCTGGTCAAATATGAGCAATTCGAGAGCATTGATATGTATGAAGGGAAGGATGAGATCGGCGGTCTGATCCGCAGCTTCAATCTGATGACCGATAAAATCCGTAATCTGATCAATGATGTCTACAAGCTGGAGATTCAGAAAAAGGATCTGGAGCTGGAACGGGTCCGGGCAGAGCTGAAATATCTGGAGAGTCAGGTAGACCCTCATTTCCTTTTCAATACGCTGAATGCGATCCTGGTCATCTGTAAGAAGTATAAATATGAACAAGTCACCGATGTCATCCGCAATCTGGCCCTGATTATGCGCAGGCTGCTGAGCTGGAAGGATGATCTGATTACGGTGGAGGAGGAGGTATCCTTCATCGAGATGTACCTGCAGATTGAGAAGTTCCGCTTCCAGAACCGGTTCTCTTATGTGCTGGATATTGCGCCTGAGGTGCTGAACTGCCGGATTCCCAAGATGAGTATACAGGCTCTGGTGGAGAATTCCTGCAAGCATGGCCTGCAGTCGGTCAAATGGGCAAGAGAAATCCACGTGTCCGCTTCTCGGAATGATACAGGTCTGCAGATTGTAGTGACTGACAATGGCAAAGGAATCGAGAAGGAGAAGCTGGAATGGATCAAGTCCCATCTGGAGACAGAGGAGGATACGGGACAGAATGTCGGGCTCCGCAATGTGTATAAACGCCTCATGCTGTACTATAACGGCAGAGCGGGGTTCAGCATTGAGAGCACCGAATACGAACGTACGGTCATTACTATCCAGATTCCGGGGGAGTTTGAGTCTGGTTCCGATGGGGGAGGGAGCTCATGTATAAAGTAGTGCTCGCAGATGATGAGACGATTGCCTTAGAGGGGCTGCGGACGCTGACCGACTGGGAGGAGCTGGGCTTCGAGGTATGCGGCTCCTGTGAGAACGGGGAGGAGGCACTGGATGCCATTATCCGCAGCTCGCCCGATCTTGTGATTACGGATATCCGCATGCCTGAGATTGACGGGCTTGAGCTGATCCGGCGCGTTCGCAGCCTTGATATGGAGCAGCCGATCTTCATCGTGCTCAGCGGCTACGGCGAATTTGAGTATGCCAGAACAGCTATTCGTTACGGGGTAAGGCACTACCTGCTGAAGCCGGTCGTCGATGCGGAATGGGATAAGGTGCTTACAGACATTACGGATGAGCTGGAGCTGCGCCTTAAGCAGACTATGCAGCAGAGTATGCTGGCCAGCCAGCTGCTGCCGCTTGCGATTGCGCGCATGCTTGAGGGCCACTGGGCGGAGCCGGAAGAGGAGGCGGCCGAGCAGATGGACCGCCTGGATGAGGCAGCCACAGGCTGGACGTATGTGCATGTGGAGGGCCAGAGCAGCAATGTTACGGACCTCTGCCGGGAGCTGGCCGGACCGGCCGGCGCCCTGTTTATTGATCTGCCCGGGGATCAGGCCGGGCTGGTCGTTGAGAGCCCGGAGACGGCAGCCGGGCTGGCGGATCAGCTATACGCCGGGCTGACCCGCAGCGGTGTGAAGGGTTCGGTCAGCATCGGGCCAAGTGTGCGTTCCCTCCGCGAGCTGCCGGTCTCCTATCGGGAAGCGGCAGGCGCTGCAGCCCGCCACTACTTTTATTCGGATGGAAGTGGTCCGGTGAATTCGGCCAGCGAAGCCGAAGGCCAGGTGAACTATACGCTTCCTTCCGCAGAGCTGATTGAGGAGCTCTTCAGCGCAGTGGAGCGGCTGCATGAGCAGAAGGTGGTGGAGAAGCTGGGCGAATTGTTTAGCGTGTTCAAGGAGAACCGGACAGATCCGGGTATCGTACAGATGACGGGCATGGATATCATGCTGCGGAGCATGGAGCTGCTGAAGGAATTCGGGGGTACGGACGATCAGTGGATCGGCACGCTTGATTTTTTCAGAACCGAGCCCAAATCCCTGGAAGCTCTGCAGGTCACCCTGGAGACAGCGCTGGGAACCAGTATGAATTATATCCGCCAGCACAAGGAGCGTAACTCCGAGCATCCGCTGATCCGCGTAGAATGCTTTCTGAGGGATCATTATTCGGAGCATCTGACGGTAAAAGAGATTGCAGAGCATTTCTATATCAATCCGGTGTATCTGGGCCAGGCCTTCATCAAAAAACACGGCATCAGCATTCTGGAGTACATTCATAATTTGCGGATCGAAGCAGCCAAGAAGCGGCTGATCGACACTCATGACACGGTCAGAAGCATTGTGGAGAGTGTCGGCTATGTGCACTATCATCATTTCTTAAGAGAGTTCGAGAAACGGACGGCGCTGAAGCCCGTTGCCTTCCGGGCGCAGGCTCAAGCTCAAGCGCAGGGCGGATAACAAATAGGGTGCAATTATTTATTTGGGGTCCATCTATTTACTTTGGTGATGGTAAATGCATACAAATGCGTTATGATAGAGAGAGTTGTCCCAAAAAATGTTGTCAAATACAGGAGGTTAGCAAAAAATGAAGCAAACCAGCAGCGAAATTCCTGCATTACATGAAATGTTCCGGGAGGCCTTTAAAATAGGGGCTGCCGTCAGTACTGGCATTATAGCAGCCCAAGGTCCCTTTATCGCGAGGCATTACAACAGCATCACCGCCGAGAATGAGATGAAGCCGGCTCTGGTGCAGCCGCAGGAAGGCGAATTCACCTTCGAGGCTGCGGACAGTATCTTCGAATATGCTGAGGCACACGGGATTGGCGTGCGGGGGCATACGCTTCTGTGGCATAACCAGACCGGAGACTGGATGTTCCGGGATACGGAAGGCGGAACCTGCAGCAGAGAGCAATTGCTTGCCCGCCTGCAGACCCACATTAACACAGTAGTGGGCCGTTACCGGGGACGGGCGTATGCCTGGGATGTAGTGAATGAAGCGATTGAGGATAAAACAGACCAGTACCTGCGGGATACGCAGTGGCTTGAGATCATCGGCGAGGATTATCTCCGCCAGGCCTTTGAAATGGCACATCAGGCGGACCCTGACGCGCTTCTGTTCTACAACGACTATAATGAGACCGATCCTGTCAAAAGCGTCAAAATCCACAAGCTGGTCCGCAGCCTGCTCGATCAGAATACGCCGATTCACGGGATTGGAATGCAGGGACATTGGAATATCTATGGCCCTACTATTGAGGAAATCCGTAGTGCTCTTAAGCTCTACGCGTCGCTGGGGCTTAAGATCCACATTACGGAGCTGGATCTCTCCGTGTTCCGTCATGACGATAAACGCACGGATTTGAAAGCGCCAACAGCTGAAATGCTGAAGCTCCAGGAAGAGCGATATGCCGAGATCTTCGCCCTTTTGCTGGAATTCAGAGACTCCATTGATTCGGTGACCTTCTGGGGCGTAGCCGATGATTATACCTGGCTGGACGGCTTCCCCGTCCGGGGACGTAAGAACTGGCCGTTCCTGTTCGATGAGCAGAAGCAGCCGAAGGCTTCATTCGCCCGGCTGGCCGAGCTGGCGGCTTCGCAATCTTAATATTCGTCCTAAGCTGGACACCATATCATATCTGGAGGGAATCAAATGACAACGACAACTCAATTGAAGCAGGCTGCCGGCAAGGTACAGCCAAATGGCAATCCGCTGGTGGCACACAGATACGGAGCCGATCCTTATGCCCTGGTATTCGCGGACAGAGTCTATCTGTACATGACCAATGATGCACTGGAGTATGATGAGAACGGTGTGGTGAAGGAGAATTCTTACAGTAGCATTAACACGATTACCGTAATCTCGTCTGCTGACCTGGTGAACTGGACCGATCATGGTCCAATAGCCGTAGCTGGACCGGAGGGTGCAGCGAAGTGGGCAACCCAGTCCTGGGCACCGGCAGCACTTCATACCGTGATTGACGGTCAGGACAAGTTCTTCCTCTACTTCGCCAATAATGCCAGCGGCATCGGCGTTCTGTCGAGTGACAGTCCGGTAGGGCCATGGGTGGACCCGATCGGGGAGGCACTGATTCTGCGCTCCACACCGGGGGTAGAGGATGTGACCTGGCTGTTCGATCCGGCGGTGCTGGTCGATGATGACGGCAAGGGCTATATCTACTTCGGAGGCGGTGTCCCGGAAGGACAGTTCGCCGAGCCGGGCACAGCGCGCGTGATGCCGCTGGGTGAGGATATGACCAGTGTGGTAGGTACAGCGAAAGTGATTCCGGCCCCGTTCATGTTCGAGGATGCCGGAATTCACAAGTGGAACGGAGTCTACTATTATACCTACTGCTCGAACTTCTATGACGGGGAACGGCCGGAAGGCAGTCCTCCTGCGGGAGAGATCGCTTATATGACCAGTGATCACCCGATGGGGCCGTGGACGTATCACCGCACGATCCTGAAGAATCCGGGACATTTCTTCGGCGTGTCCGGGAATAACCATCATGCGGTCTTCCAGTTCCATGATAGCTGGTATATTGCTTATCACGCCCAGACCTTGTCCAAGGCCCAAGGGATTGCGAACGGTTACCGCTCCACACATCTTAACCGCCTGACTCATCATGAGGACGGGTCCATTCCCGAGATCCATGCGGATTACGAAGGTGTGCAGCAGCTTGCCGCATTGAACCCGTATGATCGTATTCCGGCGGCAACGATGGGCTGGAGTGCCGGGTTGAAGACGGAAGCCGGGGCGGCAGGTGCAGAGCAGATCGTAACGGATATTGCGCACGGCGGCTGGATCGGACTTTCCGGGGTAGACTTCGGCAGCGGAGCTGAGTCGTTCCAAGTCTCGGTCCTGAGCCTGGAAGCGGGCGGCGTGCTGGAACTTCATCTGGATGAGCCGGCGGGTCCGGTTATCGGCAGACTGACGGTTCCGGCGGCGGACGGCTCGCAGGAATGGCTGGAGCTGAAGACTGCGGTCCAGGGAGCAGAGGGAGTACACAACCTCTATCTGGTATTCATAGGAGAGAGCGATAAGAGCCTGTTCAAGCTGGCCGCTTGGCAGTTCACTGCGCAAGAGCACTAACTTCAAGGGGGCAGAACATTGAATACAGCCAGAATTTCGAATCCAGTAATATGGGCAGATGTCCCGGATGTGGATGTGATCCGGGTCGGCCCTGTTTTCTATATGGTCAGCACCAGCATGCACTCCATGCCGGGCTGCCCGATTATGAAATCGGTGAATCTGAAGGATTGGGAGCTTGCGGGTTACGTCTATGATACCTTCGAGGATAACAAGGCCCACCGGCTGGAGGATGGCAAGGGTATCTACGGCCGGGGCTCTTGGGCAGCTTCGCTGCGTTACAAGAATGGAACCTATTATGTATGTTTTTCCTCTAATGATATGGATCAGTTCTATATCTACCAGACCCGGGATATTGAGCACGGGCCTTGGGAGCGTTCAGTCATTCCGGGGCTGTATCATGATCCGGCGCTGCTGCTGGATGAGGACGGGCGCAATTATGTGATCTACGGGAACGGAGATATCCGCATCCGGGAGCTGACAGCGGACCTGACGGCGGACCTGACGGCGGTGAAGCCCGGCGTGACGGATCAGCTGCTGCTGGAAGGTGAGCGGCAGGGCATTATGCTGCGGATGGAAGGCTGTCATGCCCATAAGCGGGACGGCTATTACTACCTGTTCTTCATTGAATGGCCGGGGGACGGGAACATGCGCAGACGCCAGCTATGCTACCGGTCCCGGGAGCTGACGGGCCCTTATGAGCGCAGGGTTATTCTGGATGATCATCTGGGCTACCAGAATAACGGTGTAGCGCAAGGTGGGCTTGTGGACACGCCGGACGGCGACTGGTATGCCGTGTTATTCCAGGATCACGGGGCGGTCGGACGCATTCCCTGCGTGTTCCCCGTGAGCTGGGAGGACGGGTGGCCGGTGATCGGGGAAGGCGGCAAGGCCCCGCTGACCTTCGAGACGAGGCTTCCCGCCGGGGAATCGAAGCCGCTTGTGATCAGCGATGAGTTCGAGTATACGGAGAACCGGCTGGCGCTCCAGTGGCAGTGGAACCATAATCCCGATAACGGGCTATGGTCGGTTACCGAGCGGACGGGCTGTCTGCGGCTGCGTACAGGCCGGATCACAGACGATGTTCTGCTGGCCCGTAATACGCTGACCCAGCGGACGGAGGGGCCGGCCTGTAGCGCCGAGACGCTGCTGTATCTGGGCGGCATGAACGAAGGGGACCGGGCCGGCATGGTTGCTCTCCAGTACGAGTACGGCACGGTTGAGGCTGTAGCGGGAGAGCAGGGACAGTTCACCGTGAATATGTGTGCCCGCAGTGACGATGGCGTTGAAGTGGTGGAGAGTATCCCGTTCACAGGTGGGCACATCTGCTTCAGAATTGAGTTCAACTTCAAGGATGGCGTGGACGAGGCCCGGTTCTTCTATTCAGGAGGCGGGGAGGTCTGGCACCCCATCGGGCAGACGCTGCATATGAAATATTCACTGAATCATTTCATGGGCTACCGGATTGGCTTGTTCAATTATGCGACCCGCCAGCCCGGCGGCTATGCCGATTTCGAATATTGCCGTTATCACAGAGAGGATTAAGCCCGGGTCTGGAAATGGGAAGCATATTCGCTGGGTGTCATCGATGTGTGCTGTTTGAATATTCTGCCGAAATACGTCAGGCCCGTGAATCCGACTCTGAAGGCAACCTCCTGAATCGAATACCGGCGAAGCTGGAGCAGGCGGCTGGCCTCATGCACGCGCAGCATATTCACATATTCGATTAAGGTCTTGCCTGTGTTCTTTTTGAACAGATGACAAAAGTAGTTGGGGGTCACACAGCAGATCCGTGCGGCCTCCTCCACAGTCAGCGGTTTATGGAAATGGTTGCTAAGGTGAATCAGCAGGGGCTGGATGCCCGTCTCCTGCCGGTATTTTTTGGAAGGCGGTGCTGTGAACTCTGCCAAGGGATAAGCTAGACCCAGGGAAGAGAACAGGCCTCCTTTGATACATAATTCGTACCCGGGGCTCTTGCTCTGGTAGCTGTAGATAATCTGTTCAATGCATCCTCTGATCTGGCGGGTAACCGGCTGATCCGTCCCATAGAAAGCGGGCAGTCTGATCTCACCGGAGAGCAGCGGCCGGATATGATGAAGCTCAGTCAGGTCGCGTATGCCGTTCAGCAGCGCTTCGTTGTAGACAACCGCATATAGCTCACTGCCATCCTCTGTCGGGTAGGCCGCATGAATCTGCGGACGGCTGACGAAGGCAAGCTCACCCTGTACCAGCTCTCTGGAGTGGGGGCCGACCTGGACGCGGAAGCGGCCCTTGGTAATAAGAATCCATTCGAGATGGTCATGCCAGTGAGGCGGAATAATACTGCGGTCCGGAAAGCAGATATGAAATACATTGATGGGAAACAGGCCCTCGGGAATTTCCGTGTGCTCTTTTTTCCATGGATAAGGCTTGTCCTCGAACGCTCCACTCATCTTAATCCCTCCACACAATCGTAATATCGTATGATAGATGCGTACTTTTATGTATAGTATAGCGGCTTTGCACTCTTTATAATGTGGTTGCAACCTTATTATAGAACTGTTGGAGGGATCGCGCTATGTTTCGTGAAGAGAATGGCAGGCTAATCAGAGAATATGACCATGAGAGAGTCTGGATAGAGCCTTGGGGAGAGCATTCGCTGCGTGTCCGGGCTTCCTATGCGGAGATTACCGATGAACAGTGGGCGCTTCTGCCAGCTGTGCAGACGCTGAGTCATATATCGATTACCCCAGAACGCGCGACGATTGTTAACGGGAATATCCGGGCGGAAATGACGGACAAGGGGCAGATCTTCTTTTATAACCAGCATGGCAAGCTGCTCCTTAACGAGACGGAGGATACCTATCAGTTAAAATACGGGGGCAGAGAGCTAAGCGCCATCCCCGGCAGCAGTGACTTCTCCGTGAAGCTCCGGCTGGAAGCGGACCCGTTAGAGAAGCTATACGGCATGGGCCAGTATCAGCACTCCTTCCTGAATCTGAAGGGCTGCTCGCTGGAGCTGACCCACCGCAACAGCCAGATCAGTATTCCGTTCGTGTTGTCCAGCGCCGGTTACGGGTTCCTGTGGCATAATCCGGCGATCGGACAAGCGCATTTCAGTCTGAATGTGACCGAATGGACAGCCCCGTCAACCAAGCAGCTGGATTATTGGATCACCGCCGGTGACTCGCCTGCCGAGATCGAGGAGGCTTATGCCAAGGCTACGGGAACCGTGCCGATGATGCCGGATTATGGCATGGGGTTCTGGCAATGCAAGCTCCGCTACCGTACGCAGGAGGAATTGCTGGAGGTGGCGAGGGAGCATAAACGGCGGGGTCTGCCGATCGACGTCATCGTCATTGATTTCTTCCACTGGACGAATCAGGGGGACTGGCGGTTTGACCCGGAATATTGGCCCGATCCTGAGGCGATGGTGCAGGAGCTGCAGGCGTTGGGCATTGAGCTGATGGTCTCGGTCTGGCCGACGGTCCAGACGGAGAGCGAGAATTATAAGGAGATGCTGGAAAAAGGGTATCTGCTGCGCTCGGACCGCGGGGTGCGGACACAATTCCAGTTCCTTGGACAGAATGCGATCTTCGATGCGACGAATCCGGAGGCCCGTAAGTTCCTGTGGGGACTGATCAAACAGAATTATTATGACAAAGGAATCAAGGTCTTCTGGCTTGATGAGGCGGAGCCGGAACTGACGGTCTATGACCATGATATTTACCGTTATCATATAGGCTCCAGTAAGCAGATCGGCAATATCTATCCGATGAAATACAGCCAGACCTTCTATGACGGCATGGCCGCTGAAGGCCAGGAGAATATTATCAATCTGGTCCGTACCGCCTGGGCGGGCAGCCAGCGCTACGGGGCGCTTGTATGGTCTGGAGACATTCACTCCAGCTTCAAGGTGCTCAGCATTCAGGTGCGGGCCGGGCTGAATATGGCCGTGGCCGGGATTCCATGGTGGACCACCGACATCGGCGGCTTCCACGGCGGCAATCCGGCAGATGCCTCCTTCCGGGAGCTGATGATCCGCTGGTTCCAGTATGGCGCGTTCTCTCCGGTATTCAGGCTGCATGGGGACCGTTCACCTTTTGTTCAGCCCACCGGAACGCGGGGCGGGGGCGTATGCGGAAGCGGCTCGGATAATGAAGTATGGAGCTACGGGGATGAGGCGTATGTCATCTTCAAGGAGTTCATGCAGATGAGAGAGCGGCTTAAGCCCTACATCCGCGGGCTGATGGAGGCTGCACATGAGAAGGGCACGCCGCCTATGCGTCCATTGTTCTATGATTTCCCTCAGGACCCGGCGGCCTGGGATATCGAGGACCAGTATATGTTCGGTCCCGACCTGTTGGTCGCCCCGGTGCTGGCCGAGGGTGAACGGGCGCGCAAGGTATACCTGCCGTCCGGCTCAGAGTGGACCCATGTCTATACCGGCACAGCCTATGCTGGCGGACAGGCTATCATGATCGATGCGCCGCTCACGCAGATTCCGCTGTTTGTGCGGGACGGTGCCGTGCTGCCGGTGCTTGGCGGGACTGAGGAGTAAGGCCATTGAATATGGCTATACTCCTGCTTGCTCACAACTGTATAAGTTAAACAGAGCAGCGATTCTCCTGATAGTGGAGGGTCGCTGCTCTGCTATGTGAACTGAATGTATGCGAAAAACCGAACACATTGGGCGGTGCGGGTGCGTGTGGGCCAAATCCCAACAACCTACTCCGCACAGCCTCCTACCTAAGGCATAAGCTACTCTAAAGCGCCCCTACGTCTCCTCCCGAATCAGCGGTTGCTTGGAAGCCAGCCGCTCCCGGTAGGCGCGGGGGGAGAAGCCGGTCAGCTGGCGGAACTGGCGGCAGAAATGCTCAACATTGGCATAGCCGCAGAGAGCGGCGATCTCGGCGATTTTGTGCTGGCCGAAGCCCAGCTTCTCCTTGGCCAGCCGAATCCGGCATTGGATGACATCCTCCATGCATGAGATGCCGAAGGCGGATTTGTAGATGGTCTGGAGGTAGCCGGTGCTGATGTGCAGATACCCGGCCATCGAGGATACGGTCCAGGGGTGGCCGGGATTGCTGTACAACGTCTTGCGCAGCTCCAGCAGATTATAATACTGCGGCGTCAGCTTGTCCTGGGACGCTTCGGACAGCTTGTTGAACAAGAGGCGGAACAGGTAGTCAATGGACAGCTCCCGGTAATCGTTCTGGAACGAGTTCTCCAGCGTCAGCAGCTGGAACAGCTGATGGCAATACCCGGGGTCGGGCAGGGAGAATGGAGTACCGACCGGTAAGACGGTCTCTGTAATATAAGATTCATCCGCATCGAAGCGCACCCAGTCATTCACATAATTCCGGGAGCAGGCGCGGTAATAGATGTTGTGCTTAGGCGGGTACAGAACAGCAGAGTGAGCAGGATACTCCTTCAGTTCTCCATTCACTTCGAACAGCGCCGGAGTCTGTGTCAGGAGAAGAAGCCAGGCATCCAGCCCTTCCGGTATGCTGTACACGAAATCGTGCTGATGCGCAGCGTCGTATTCAACGTAGTGTATAGAGGGCATGGGCTTCTCCTTTCTTCGGATAGATCAATTAATGGTCAGTAAATATCATTGTTAGAATTTCGGTGAAACTCTATAATTTGTAGTGGATATAAGAGTGAATTCGAAGGTTAACTGAACAGTGCGTGATTATTGTTATTAGTAATTATCAATAGGAAGGAAGGTTATGAATCCATGATACCACAACAAAACGAGGATCGGAAAGATATCCTTTGCTATACAAGACTGCCGCAGGAGGATATCGTATATGCTTCGAAGCTGGCTTACAGTATGCACCTGGCTTACAAGACCGATGGAGGCCAGTATCTGGCATTGAATCATAACTCGGGTGTCCTGTTCGCCAAGGCGACGGAGAATGAGGATGGGACGCTCCGGGCCAAAAGCCTGAAGAAGCCGTATCTCTTCTACTTGGCTGACGGAAATTTCGGCGTCATCGCTGTGCGCACCGAGGCTGACGGGGAAGTAGATGAACAAAGCAAGGGGAAGGTGCTGCTGTTCTCCTCTGCCGATCTGCTGCAATACAGTGAGATTGGACTGCTGGAGCTTAAGGCAGACACTCATGTAAGCGATGTCTCCTGCACCTACGACCCGGAGCGGAACGGTTACCTGATCGGTTGGATAGACGGTCAGGGCCAGGGCTATGAGAATTTCGCTGCAGACATCATGAGCCTTACGAATGTCTCGGAACCGGTCGAAGCGGAGCCGTTCACGCTGGAAGCGGTGCAGACTGATATCGAGGGAATCCAGCCGCGTAATAGGATCTCTGTCTCTGCCGGGATAGCCCGCAGACTCTTTTGTAAGCTTACGGTACCGGAGAACATTGCTGTCGTAGTACCGGACCGTGTGAATGCGGCATCGGTGGAGGATGTGAAGGCGGTTCGGGCAACGGCCCTATATAGTGATGGAACGCAGGCTGCCAAAAAAGTCCATTGGAACACGGATGCCATCAACTGGGACGAGGCCGGAACCTATAGCATCTCCGGGAAGATCCATCAGGATCACTTTCCATTCCCGGTTGCACTTAACCGTGCGGACCCTTGCATTGCAGAGTGGAGGGGGAAATATTATTTCATTGCGACTAATGATGCGGATAAGGAACATACGTTGTATATTAGGGAAGCCGATACGATTCCCGGGCTGGTGACAGCCGAGGAAGCCCTGATCCTCGATTCCTCCACGTACGAAGAGATTGGCGGCCTGCTGTGGGCGCCGGAACTCCATATCATTGAAGACGAGCTGTATATTTTCCATGCCGCAACACCCGGCGAGTTCTTCCATGAGGAATCACATGTGATGAAGCTGAATCCGGGCGGGAATCCCATGAATGCTGCGGACTGGTCCAAGCCCTGCCGGGTAGTGAAGAAGGACGGCAGTTATCTGTGCGAGGCGGGCAAGACGATCTCGCTGGATATGACCGTCATCCGCTGGAACGGCCAGCTCTATGCCGCATGGTCGGAGCGCCAATTCCTGCCGGTGGATCTGGGAGCCTGGGTCTATATCGCTACGATTGACCCGCAGGAGCCTTGGAAGCTGACCAGTGATCCGGTGCTGCTGACCCGGCCGGATTACGGCTGGGCCAATAACCATACGTTCGTGGATGAAGGTCCGTTCGCTCTGTACACTGATGAGAAGCTGTACGTGACTTTTGCCAGCGCAGCGGTGGATGCTACTTATGTTGTGGGTCTGCTGACCGCAGACAAGGGGGCAGATCTGTTGGATATCCAGAGCTGGACCAAGGGCAATTATCCGCTGCTGACCTCCAGAAGCGTGCCGGGGGAATACGGACCGGGCCATAACTCCTATGTGACGGACGAGGACGGGGTGATCTGGAACGCCTACCATGCCAGACCGGGAATCGAGGGACCGCGAAGCTCCGGCCTGCGCCGCGTGCATTTTGACATTGATGGTGCTCCAGTTCTGGATCTTACCGAGGAGAAGGACCTGAATCCGGGCCTGAAGCAGGTCTCCATGGAAGTCATCGTAGGCTAGACGCCTGGCCCGCCTAACTCTATAATATTCCTTATCATCGGGGAATCCTTGACCGTTTACTTAGGCCGGGGATTCCCTTTGTTTCACGATCTTACCGGAGGAGTGGATGCCGAAGTGTACGGGATCATTATTGTCGATGATGAGCTGTTTGTCCGCAAGGGCCTGATCGGAATGATTGACTGGGAGGGCAGCGGATTCCGGATAGTGGATGAGGCGGACAACGGGGAGGATGCGCTGGAGCTGATCCGGGCCAAGCGGCCGCAGCTGGTGATCACCGATATCCGCATGCCGGTCCTGGATGGCATCGGGCTGATTGAGGCGGTGACGGAGGAGCAGCTTGGAACGGAATTTATCATTATCAGCGGATATAACGATTTCCGGTATGCCCAGCAGGCGGTCCGGTATGGCGTGCTGGACTATGTGCTGAAGCCGATTAATGAGCATGAAATCGTGAAAGCGCTTCATAAGTTCCGCGATAAATTCACTGCGCGCAAGCAGCTTCAGGACCGGCTGAGCATTCATGAGGGAGAGAAGCGGGTGGAGGCCTTGATCCGGGGAGAAGCGGCGGAGGGGGCGCTTGATGCCTGGGAGCAGCAATGGATAGAGGCGGGAGCCCGCCGGTTCACCTATGTGCTGCTGGAGGTGAACAATGTGTTCCCTTGGAGCGGGCAGGCCATGCCCGGGAAGGCGGAGCTGAAGGAGGCGATCCGGCAGGCGGTGCAGCAGCTCACAGCAGAGGCGCCTATTATCTATGAGCACCGGAGGTTCTTCGGCTTCATTGTGCCTGAGCATTATCTGGCGAAGCATTCAGGGGAGCTGCGCAGCTTCGTGGCGGACTGTCTAAGTAAGCTCTACCAGCATTATCCCTTGCAGGTTCAGGCGTATGCGGGCAGGCCGGTAACCACACTTCAGGAGCTGAAGCATTCGTATACCTCGGCCAAGGAGACTGTGGAGTACAAATATGTCCGTCCTGCCCAGCCGATTCTGCTGTCCTCTGATATTACCGGTCTGTCCCTGAACTATATTCATGCAAGCAGTGAGGTGTTTCAGGCGCTGATTGAAGCGATTGAGGAGAATAAGCAGGCGGAGATGATGGACGCGATCGGCAAGCTGTTCACAGAATTTCAGGAGAAGCTGGTCTCCCGGGAGGCGATAAAGGCTGTTGCCATTCAATGCGTCCATAGTGTGCTGCATACCATACGGAGCATGGAAGGGGATGAGAAGCAGCTGGAGAGCCTTGTCCCGATGATGAACTGGCCGGATCATAACATCACCCTGGCGGAGCTGAGGGCCTTGTTCGAAGCCTTTGCACTGGAGGCGGCGAAGCGGATTCAAGAGCTGTACCAGAACTACGGCAGCAGCGGATTGTACCGGATCAAGTGCTATGTGGACCGGAACTTCCATGAGAACCTGAACCTGAAGCAGATCGCGGGCCAGTTCTATATGAATTCAGCCTATCTAGGCCAGGTGTTCAAGAAGAATTACGGCATGTACTTCAATGATTATCTGCTCCAGCTGCGTGTCACTGAGGCCAAGAAGCTGCTGCGGCAGACGGATCTGCGGATCTATGAAATCGCCGAGCAGGTCGGATTCAAGAACGCCGATTATTTCGTTACCCAGTTCGAGAAGCTGGAGCAGAGAACGCCTACAGAATATAGAAACCGGACGGGCAACCGTTAATGCCAGGAGGGGGCGCTGCATGAAGCTGCTGAATAATATCCGGCTCAGGAATAAAATGTTCCTCGTCTATTTCCTCGGGGTCATCGCTCCGATTATTCTCACGAATGTGATCTTCTACAACACGATTACCGGAAATGTGAAGGCACAGCGGATCAAGGACATCGATCTGGCGGTGGAACAGATTAAGAATGAGTTCCGGCTGGTGGTGGATCAGGCCGTGGGCTTGTCCTCTTTTTTCTATGCGGATTACAAGACCAATGAGGTGCTGGACCGTAACTTCACACAGACCGAAGACTATGTCGAGGCTTACGACCTCTATCTCAGGTCCACCCTGAACAACTATTCCCCGTTCTCTTCCTCGCTGCAAAACAAAACCATCTATGTGGATAACCCCACGCTGCTGAATTCTGGGAATATCGGGATCCTGTCCGGGGAGGTCCGGGAGAGTATCTGGTATAAAGAGTGGATGCAGGAGGCTTCCTCCCAGCCGCTGTTCGTCCGCACCCAGGATGCAGGCGGCCGGTTCCAGTCGTTCTCGTTGCTGCGGCGGATGGATTATTTCGCGGACCGGATGGTCAAGGAGAAGCTGGTGAAGATTGATTTTAAGACGATTGATCTGATGGAGGTCTTCGCCAATCTGAACGTACAGGGGGATGTGTATCTGCTGGGGCCGGAGGGCCGGATTGAATATACGACTAACCGGGCCATAGACTGGCAGGGGAAGGACCGGCAGCTGTATGCCTCCCTGAAACAGGAGCATATCATTAATTTCGAGAAGGAATACGGCAGTATCAGCTATCTGTCCGGCTGGCGGATTGTCGGCACAGTGAATGAGAAGGAGATCATCAAGGAGGTGCTGAAATCCCGTTATTTCATCCTCTGGTCGGCCTGCCTGATGATGATTGTCCCCACCGTTATTATTCTGATCATTACCCGTTCGATCAACCTCCGGATTATTGAGATTCTGAAGCATATGAAAAAGGTGAAGACGCAGCAGTTCCAGACGATCATGCACGGGGAATCTCGCGATGAGATCGGCCAGCTGACCCTGGAGTTCAACAGTATGATTATGCAGATTAAGGCCCTGATTAACGATGTGTATCTAACGGAGATTCAGAAGAAGTCGCTGGAGCTGGAGCGGCGGAAGGCGCAGCTTAATGCTCTGCAGAGCCAGATTAACCCGCACTTCCTGTTCAATGCGCTGGAGACGATTCGGATGCGGAGCCTGCTGAAGCAGGAGAACGAGACGGCCAAAATCATCCAGAGCATGGCGATGATCCTGCGCAGCTCGCTGACCTGGAATAAGGAGTGGGTGAGCGTGGAGGAGGAGTTGGGCTTCATTCTCTGTTTTCTGGATATTCAGAAATACCGGTTCGAGGATAAGCTGAGCTATCATATCGATGTGCAGCCTGAGGCTTACGCCTGCGTTGTCCCCAAAATGGTGTTCCTGCCCTTCGTGGAGAACGCCAGTATTCATGGCATCGAGCCGCTCAAAAAAGGCGGAAGCATTGAGATCCGCATCAGCTTGACGGGGGATGAGGTGGTCTTCCAAGTGGCGGACAACGGGATTGGCATGAGCGGTGAGCAGGTTGAAACTCTGTACGGATACCTCGACATGGAAGGGATTATCGGCGAGCGTATCGGAATACAGAATGTTATCTACAGAGTAACCATGCTGTATGGCAGGCGCGCAACCTTCCGGGTGGACAGCAGACCGGGTGAAGGGACACGGATTGAGCTGAGAATTCCAGTTCATCCATAGTTTTCAAAGGAGAAGCCATAATTTCACGGGTAACGGAGTAATGAAAACGCTTTTATACTAAAGAAGCACTAAACCATGAATATACAAGGGGGAATACAGGCAATGGGTAAAAGCAAGAGAATATGGCTTCTCGCTCTGACGGCAGTCGTCTCATTATCCGTGGTGACGGCTTGCTCGGGGCCTAATAATGCCAAGAAGAATACGGGGACGACGGAGCCGACAAGCGCTGCCGCTACCACAGAGACCGAACCCAAGCAGGATAAGGTAACGTTCAAAATCTTCAACGGGGTGGCCGGCTCGAAGGACGGAAACACCAATGAGACGACCATCGGCAAGCTGCTGGAGGATCAGACCGGTGTCAATTTCAAGCTGGAATTCGTGGTGGGTGACCTCAATACCAAGATCGGAACCATGATTGCCGCTAACGATTACCCGGATGTACTGATTCCCGATGCTGCTATAGAGGAAGTGCTGAATGCCGGCGCATTCATCCCGCTCGATGAGCTGATTGAGAAGTACGGGCCGAACATCCAGCGTGTGTATGGCAAGTCGTTGAACCAGATGCGCTCCAAGGACGGTAAAATCTATTTCCTGCCGATTGCCGCCCAGGTGAACGATTTCATTCCTGAGCCGGAAGCTGGTGCGGGGTTCTGGGTTCAGCGC
Source organism: Paenibacillus rhizoplanae (assembly GCF_042684125.1). Taxonomy (NCBI): domain Bacteria; kingdom Bacillati; phylum Bacillota; class Bacilli; order Caryophanales; family Paenibacillaceae; genus Paenibacillus; species Paenibacillus rhizoplanae. The sequence goes on from NZ_JBHUKY010000003.1 coordinate 129,816, forward strand.
CGTGTGCTGGAGGAAGCGGGTTATCCGAAGATCAAGACGCTGGATCAATATATAGAGCTGATTAAGAATTACCGCGACAAGCACAAGGATGAGAATCTGACGGGCATGGTCTCCCTTACACATGACTGGAGATTCTTCGCCACCTCCAACCCGCCGATGCATCTGATGGGCTATCCGAATGACGGCAACGTTACAGTGGATACGAACACCTGGGAAGCCAAGACCTATGCCGGTGCCGAGTCCACCAAAAAGTGGCTGAAGGCGCTGAATGACCTCAATGCTGCCGGTCTGTTCGATAAAGCCTCCTTCGTCGATAACTATGACCAGTATATCGCCAAATTAACCTCCCACAAGGTGCTCGGCTTTTTCGACTACCGCTGGCAGGTGGATAATGCGCTGAACGTGCTGAAGGACGCCGCCCGTAAAGATCCTTCCCTGGACGGCTTCAAGTATTTCCCGCTGCCGGTAACCTTCGAGGAAGGCACGCCGGATGCTTATCTTGATCCGCCTGGGGGCCTTGTAACGAACCGCGGAATCGGGATTACGGTCAGTGCCAAAGACCCGGTCCGCATCATCCAGTTCTTCGACAACATGCTGACGGAAGAGAACCAGACCCTGATGTCCTGGGGCATCAAGGGTGAGACGTATGAAGTGAATGAACAGGGCCGCTACTTCCGTACGCAAGAGCAGATCGACAAGATTGACGAGCCGTTCAGAGAGAGCTTCGGCTTCAAATACTTCAGCTGGAACTGGCCGATGTACAATGCGACCTCAACACTGGCTGACGGAAATGCCAAGAATGTTGCCAGCCAGCCCGAGGTCTTCCAGATGACGCTGACCGACAAGGACAAGGCTATCTTAGAGAAATACGGCGTACAGACCTACAGCCAGCTGTTCGCTGAACCGGTTCCGCGTCCATACTTCCCGGCGTGGGGCTTCGCGAAGGAGCAGAATTCCCCGGAACAGCTCTGGGAAGCCAGCAAGGACGAAATGACGAAGAAATATTTCCCTAAGCTGGTGCTGACGACTCCCGATAAGTTCGATGCGGTCTGGGAGGAATACATGAAGGAATTCGGCAAGCTGGATACTGCGGGTTATGAGCAATGGACCACCGAGCAAGTCAAAGCGAAGGTCGAACTGGCGAACCAATAGCCGCCGGAATCGGCAGGAAAGACTAGGGCTGTGTAGCTATCCTGGTCTTTCCTGGTTGCCGCTTGGACGGCCCGGTGTGCTGAAGGAGAGAGATACGGATGGATAAAAATACGGTACCCGCATTATCCCGGCCGGCGGCGGATAAGGAGCCGGGCCGGATGAGGCTGTTCTTCAAAAAGCTGGGCCAGCAGCGGGCCTTGGCAGTGATGTCAATCCCTTTTCTAATCTGGCTATTTGTATTCAAATACTTGCCGTTGTGGGGCTGGAGCATTGCGTTCCAGGATTATAAGCCGGCCAGGAAGTTCATGGAGCAGACCTGGATTGGCTTCGAGCATTTCAAATTTCTGTTCGGGGATGACCGCTTCCTCCGGGTGTTACGCAATACGCTGGCGATGAGCTCGATTAACCTGTTCTTCGGCTTCGTCACCGCGATCACCCTTGCGTTGCTGCTTAATGAAATACGCAATATTGCCTTCAAGCGTGTAGTGCAGACTGTCAGTTATTTGCCGCATTTTATCTCCTGGGTTGTGGCGGCGAGCATCATTCAGACGACGCTGTCCCCGGATGGTACCATTAACCAGCTGCTGGTGGGTCTGGGCTTCCTTGACCGCGGCAATGAAATCCTGTTCCTGGGTATCCCGGAATACTTCTGGACCATCTTCGGAGCCAGCTCCGTCTGGAAGGATATCGGCTGGAACACCATCGTCTACCTGGCCGCTATGACGACGATTGATCCCACACAGTATGAAGCAGCGGAGATCGACGGCGCGAACCGGTTCAAGAAAATGATCTATGTCACGCTTCCGGGCATCAAGTCTGTTGTGATTGTCCTGCTCATTATGAATATCGGCTATCTGCTGGAATCGGGATTCGAGCCGCAGTACCTGCTGGGCAACGGCATGAATGTGGATTATTCCGAGAACATTGATATATTCGTGCTGAAATACGGAATTGCCCAGAGTAACTTCTCCCTGTCCATCGCAGCGGGAATGTTCAAGACGGTCGTCAGCTTCATCCTGCTGTTCATGGCGAATAATGCCGCGAAGCGTATGGGCGAAGCCAGACTGTATTAATAAAGGAGGCGCAGGCATGGAAACCGCAGCTGTCCATAAGAAAAAACGCAAGCCCCCCATAAGCTCTTCCACCGGCGACCGCTTGTTTGTCATTTGCAACTACTGCTTCATGATCGCACTAATGATTGTTACCCTTTATCCGTTTGTGAATGTCCTTGCAGTGTCGCTTAACAACGCGCAAGACTCTATCAAAGGCGGGATCTACCTGTTGCCCAGAGAATGGACGCTTGCGAATTACAGTTATATTCTGAGAGAGGCCACGATTTTTCATGCGACCTTCATCTCAGTGCTGCGCACCGTGATCGGAACGGTCGTCACCGTCTTCTGCTCCGCCATGCTGGCCTACACGCTTAGCAGACAGGATTATGTGCTGCGCAAATTTATCACCGTAGCTTTTATCATGACGATGTACTTCAACGGCGGCCTGATTCCCAATTACCTGCTGATACGGGATATGGGACTGGTCGGCAGCTTCTGGGTCTACATTCTTCCGGGAATCATCGGGGTGTTCAACCTGATTATTATCCGTTCCTTCATTGAAAATCTGCCGGAGAGCATCATCGAATCGGCTAAGATTGACGGCGCGGGCGATTACCGGACCTTCTTCAGCATCATCCTGCCGCTTACGGTACCCGTGCTGGCTACGGTGGCGCTGTTCTCGGGAGTGTTCCAGTGGAATTCGTGGTTCGATGTCTTCCTCTACAACTCCTCGGATGCAAGTCTCAGCACCCTGCAATATGAGCTGCAGAAGATTCTGCAGAACTCCAACACTACCACCGGTACCTCGTCGCTGGACGGGATGATCCAGGGGGCAACGGGAGGCCAGCAGAATGCGGTCACTCCGATGTCCGTGCGGGCAACGATGACGATAGTAGCGTCCGTGCCGATTATTATGGTGTATCCGTTCCTGCAGAAGTATTTTGTCAAAGGTATGATGGTCGGCGGGGTTAAAGGTTAGGTTGTCTAATTGTATACATGGTTATAGCAATATACAGGATATTCATTTAAAATGTCCATATGACATACAAGAAAGAGGAGGATTCTCATATGGAATATCATGTTGCATTGCAAGGGAGCGATCAGGCTCCTGGCACGGCGGAACAGCCTTTCCGCTCCATCTCCCGCGCTGCGGCGCTGGCGGAGCCTGGAGACACGGTCACCGTTCATGCGGGTACATACAGGGAATGGGTGAGCCCGGCTAACGGAGGAACAGAGGAACAGAGGATTGTCTATCAGGCTGCCGGGGACGGGGAAGTCGTCATCACAGGCGCTGAGCCGGTGGCGGACTGGCAGGATGAAGGAGACGGTGTCTGGAGCGCGGAGGTGCCGAACAGCCTGTTTGCTGTGCGCAATCCGTTCAAGGAGAAATTATATGGCGACTGGCTGTTCGAAGGGGCGTTCGAGCCGCATCTGGGGGAGGTCTACCTGGACGGTAAATCGCTGTATGAATGTGATAGCGTTACCAAGCTGCGCGATCCTAAGGTATGGCCGCAGGCCAAGTACGCAGCGGACTCTCTGCTGCAGTGGTATGCAGAAGTAGGCTCGGCCTCCACAAGGATCTGGGCGAGCTTCGGGGGCAAGGACCCGCGCCGGGAGAATGTGGAGATCAGCGTTCGCCCTTATTGCTTCTGGCCGGAGCAGACTGGACGGGGTTATATAACCGTTAAGGGCTTCACACTCCGCCAGGCTTCTCCGCAATGGGCACCGCCAACGGCCTTGCAGGAAGGGCTGATCGGCCCCCACTGGAGCAAAGGCTGGATCATTGAAGACAACCATATCTGCGAGTCCAAATGCACAGGGGTGAGCCTGGGCAAAGAAATCTCAACCGGGCATAACGAGTGGTCAAATGGCCGGATGAAGGGCGGGACGCAGCGGGAGCAGGAGGTTATTTTCCGCGCACTCCGCCAGGATTGGCATAAGGACAACATTGGAAGCCATATCGTCCGCAATAATGTGATTCATGATTGTGAACAGGCTGGAATCGTGGGACATTTAGGGGCTGCTTTTAGCCGGATTGAACAGAACCGCATTTATAATATTCATCATAAACGGATTTTCCACGGGGCAGAGGTAGGCGGGATCAAGCTCCATGCTTCACTGGATACCCAGATTTGCGGAAATGTCATTTACAGCTCCTACCGGGCGTTATGGCTCGATTGGCAAGCACAGGGCACCCGTATCAGCCGGAATGTGTTCTTTGACAATTTGTCAGAAGATTTCTTCATGGAGGTCTGCCATGGTCCTTATATGGTGGATCACAACCTGTTCCTGTCGCCGATGAACTTCCGCAATATGGCCCAGGGCGGCGCGTTCGTCCATAATCTGTTCGCCGGCAGGTTCGTAGTGCGCCCCGAGCTTACCCGTTATACGCCGTACCATATTCCGCATGAGACAGCGATTGCCGGTTACAGCAACTTCACGGGCGGTGATGACCGATATTATAACAATATCTTCCTGCGAGATGAGGACACGGACAATGAGGTAGTGCCGATGACCTTCTTTGAGCATCTGCCGCTGGCCCCGAGAGAACAGCTTAACGATAACGGTGAACGGGTAATGGACGGTATCCCGGATAATTCCCGCTGTTATCTGCATCCAGTCGGATTAGGCGGCTATGATGAGCACCCGAATGCGCTGGATAAGCAGTGGTGGGAATACACCAGGGAAGAGATCAAGGCGCTGATCGATTCCGGGAAGCCGTTCCATCCTGAACAGATAGCCCTTCCTGTAGCCATTCAAGGCAATCTGTATCTGAAAGATGCGGTGCCGGGTACACATGAGCCGAACGTGAAGGTCTATGCCGATAAGGGTCTTGAGATCGAGGTTGATCCGGCTTCCGGCAAGGTGCAGGTGCATATCGTGAACCCTGAGCTGCTGCGTGCAGCAGCGCCGACCGTGGTCACCACGAATCTGCTGGGCAGAAGCTATCACGCCGAGATGCGTTACGAGGAGCCGGACGGCTCGGCGTACCGGTTCGACCGCGACTTCTTCGGTAAGCAGCGCCCGGACTCGAATGTGACGCCTGGACCGTTTGAATTAACGGATAACAGTCCGTTGAAGATTGTGCTGTAGAACTGAATGGTTATGGCTGAAAGCCTGTCCCTGGGGACAGGCTTTTGTGTGGTGCACGAAATGAGAAATCCTGCAAGAAGTTTAACAATGGTGATGCAATAGTACAAATGGTTATAGCCGATCTCTGCCTATGAAGGGGAAGTGGGCCTACATATAATGGAAGAAGAATGAAATGATGAGAGAGATGAATGGAGATGAGGAGATAAAGGCATTCAATGAAAAGTACGTAGACACCCAGGAGAACTTCAATAACGTTCATGCCTTTTTGAGAAAAATGGTAACATTGACAGGTAAACTTCAGACCTGGGAATTTGTCAGATTCGAGTTCTGGAACCGGTACGAAGCGCCCAAAAGTGCAGACCCTAATTTCATGGAGAATAATGCACACCTATGGAAGAATGAAGCAGGTGAGATCACAGGCCTGTTCATTTCCGAATCCGGAGGCGGTTTCTTCAGTTTAATCGTTCATCCGGATTACCCGCATCTGGCGGACGAGATGGTCGCATGGACCCGGAATGTATGGGGCAAGGGGAAAAAGAAGCTTAACACAGATTGCTATCCCTATGGTCAGGAGGTTCAGGCATTATTGGATCAAGGTTTTGTGCAAGATTCCCATATCGGGAATACCCGAAGATACGATCTTGTTCATATGGATTACACTTTGAATCTGGAAGAAGGATTCTCCATCCGCTGCATGACGGAAGGGATAGATGAAGGCACGAAGAGCGATTTAATGGAGCAGATCTTCTCTTCGGGTGATTCCAACGTCGGGAGCATAGAGTACTGGAGAAAAGATCTAAAGTCCTATCGTGCGGACCTTGACTTCACGGTGATGGATGAGAACGGCCGGCCCATTGCCTTCTGTTTTGGATTCGTGGATCAGGATAACGGGATTGCGGTTATAGAGACGATTGGGACCCACCCGGATTACCGGCAACGCGGCTTCGGCAAATCTGTCATTTCAGCCTGCTTCATCCGCCTGAAGGAGCAAGGTGTGACAACGGCATATATTACAGGGTTCTCTGCCGAGGCTAATGCACTCTATCAATCACTGCACCCGGTGGAGATTACTCCGATGCATTCGTATGTATACGAAGATTAAATACAAGCGGGACTGTCCAATGCAGGAGAATGCAGAAGGCCTTCTATCCTACATATATATTTTTCCGCAGCAGGTTCCTCAGCAGGATTCTGCACTTAGTTTATCGAATAAACAAAGTAATGGGATATACATATAATCTAAGAGAGGAATGAGCAGCATTGGACATGAACCATCAGAAGTATACAACACAAGCAGCGGGATATGATCAGGAGAGAGAAGGGATCGAGCGTGGTAAGATCACAATGATCGAATATCCCTCTGCCACAGTAGGCAACACCCGGAAGGCCAGAGTCTATACGCCGCCTGGATACTCTAGCACAGAGAAATATAGTGTCTTGTATCTGCTGCACGGCATTGGCGGAGATGAAGACGAATGGTACACTCACGGCACGCCACAGATTATTCTGGACAACCTTTATGCTGATCACAAGCTGAAGCCCATGATTGTTGTATTGCCGAACGGGCGGGCGATGTTGAATGACCGGGCGGAGGGCGACATCTTCGCGCCTGACAAGTTGGAAGCCTTTGCAACCTTTGAGTCTGATCTGCTGAACGATCTGATCCCTTATATTGAAGCGAATTATTCCGTGCTGACGGACCGGGGGCACCGTGCGCTGGCCGGGTTGTCCATGGGCGGAGGGCAATCGCTCAACATGGGTCTGAACAATCTGGACCGCTTCGCCTGGGTGGGAGCCTTCTCTGCGGCACCTAACACGAAGGAGCCGGAGCTGCTGGTACCGGACCCGCAGAAGACGTCCGCAGCGCTTAACGTTCTCTGGTTATCCTGCGGAGATCTTGACAGCCTCAAGTATGTCAGCGACCGCACCCATGCTTATTTCTCAGAACATAAAGTGCCGCATATCTGGGTGGAAGAGCAGGGCGACCATGACTGGCCGGTCTGGAAGAACGGCTTGTATCAGTTCGCGCAGCTTATTTTCTAAATGGTTAGGGGGCGTTCGAAATGGGCGTCTCGTATGCCGCTTACCGTCAATCGCCTATTAGTCACCCACCCAACGTCCGCCGATCGCCAACTAATCACTCACTAATCACTTACTAATCAATCACTAATCAATCACCTATCGTCCGCCGATTGCACAAGACCGCACTGCACGCGACCATGAGCACGTTATGAGGAAATAGTTGGATTTTCTCCACTTGCTGGTGAACAAATTTGCCTTCCGGGAACAGTAGTTGGACAAACAACACTTAATCCATCACAATTCAACCAAAGTGGGTAAAAAAACAATATTAGATGCTGTTTCTCCACTTGCTTATCTGTAAACGCCGGAATCTGCCAAATTAAGATACCTTTTTCCATCTGCTTGCCGATGAGGGGGCTTGATTGGATGGATATGGGTAGGCTGTTAGCCAAAGAGGCCAGGTTAGCTGGATGTGAGTAGGCAGATTGCCGACGAGGGGCTTCATTAGCCGGAGAAGTTGCTCTACATACTTAAGCGCAAAAAAGGCAGCCCCAAGCCATATCCATGGCTTCGGGGCTGCCTCTTCTTTTACTTTTACAGCTTACACAGTAACGCTCATTTGTTTACTTATTAGCAACCGCATCAGCGCGCATTTTAACGATTTTCTCTGCTCTTTCCTTGTCTACGGCGAAGACATCGTTCCAGCCGAGTCCTTCGACATCGCTCTTCAGCTTGGTCCAGAGCTGGTCGAATTCAGCCTGGTCCTTGGCGAAGATCATTTTCCAGGAGGTGTTCTTGACATAATCTGAAATCTGGCTGCGTTTGTTCTTGACGTCAGAGGAATCGGAGCCAAGACTGGTGTTGATGTTCGGCACGATGTCGATCATGTTGTTCTTTGTATAGTACTCGGTCGGAGTAGTGGCGTCATAGGTCTTCTGCCAATCTGTAGTCAGCGCAGTCTTGTTCGCTTCAATGGTGGATGCCCAGTAGGTGCTGTTATAGAACTCTTTGGTTTCCGGATCGACCACAAAATCACTCATAATCATCGAGTTGACCTTGCTCTGGCCATCCTGGTAACCGCCGCCGCCGTATTCAGCAGGAACCGGGGTATTTTCCTGGAATGCGGTCTGGCCCACTTCGGTCAGCTTGAATTTGCCGTCAGGTGTTTTTTCATAGTTGAAGCCTTCGAAGCCGTTCGTGTAGTAACGCAGACCTTCCGGCGAAGACATCCAGTCCATCAGTTCCATGATTCTTTCCGGTTCTTTCGCTTTGGAGCCGATGGCGAACACTCTGCCGTTCCCGAAGTAAGCATCACTGTTCTGAATCAGGTGGGTATCGCCGATCGGAACGGCTACGTTGCCGTCACCCTGGTTGCCGCGTTCAATCGTATTGTAGAAGCCTCTCTGCCAGGAGTACCACAGGAGCAGCACCTGCTTGTTGGTCAGCTTCTCAGATACCTTGTTCCAGTCCTGGGAAGGGGAGTCGGGGTCGACGAGACCCATTTTGTTAGCGTCATAATAGAACTGCAGAATCTTCTTGTACATGCCGTTGTCGTCCACAACCGGAACGATATCGCCTTTGGCATTCAATTGAATGGTTGTAGTGCCGTTCGGCTGCTCATAGCCATACCAGTTGCTGAGCCAGCGCACATTCTCCATGCTTCCGCCGTCCCAGTCCTTCCACAGCGTAATCGGAACAATCGGCTTGCCGTCCGGAGTTTTCGGATATTTAGCCTGCATGTCCTTCAGGGCGGTCATCAGGTCGTTCAGATTATTCAGCTTCGGCGCGCCAATTCCCTTGTAGTAGTCCCAAGGCATAATCGGGCTGGAGTAAGGCAGCTCTTCCGAAAAGGTGGTTGCTGAAGTGTCGGCGGTGAAGGCCGGGAGGGCATAGATTTTGCCATCCGGATTCTGCTTCTCGAAGGCCACATTGAACGGCTTAAAGTGATTGTCTACATATTGGGACAGATGCTCCGTGTTCTTAATCATGTCGGTTAGATCCATAATCATGCCTGCCGGAATCAGTTCCTCGAGCTGGCTGTTCTCAATAATCAGCAGGTCCCCGAGGTCACCGGAGGCTGATCTAGTCTTGTAAAGCTGGTCGCCCGCTACCTGCGGAGCCAGAATGTTCAGTGTGATATTGAACTTGTCTTTCAGCAGCTTGCCGTACCATCCCGTCTGTTCGCCTTGATAGTTAGCTGCGTTGTCGAATACCGTAATGGTTAGAGGTTTGCTGTGATCGATGCCTTTGCTTGTGCCCGGATCGGATGACTCAGCAGGTGTTCCGGGTTCGGCCGTCCCCGCAGCAGCTCCTCCATTGTTGGAATTACCGCTGCAACCACTTAGCGCCGTTGTTACCAGCAGGATGGTCGTCCCTAGTAAGAGCGCAGACTTTCTGCCCAGCTTAATGTGTGTTTTCATGTGTAGCCCCCCGAATGATTAATGTATCATAATGGCGCAGGTCCGTTAGCCTTTCACGGCGCCAATTATAATTCCTTTGACAAAAAATCTCTGGAAGATCGGATATACCAGCAGAATGGGTGCGACTACGATAATGGTAACTGTCATGCGGATGGAGGTAGAGGTCTGCTTGGTCGCCAGAGTAGCCATCGCCGTTGATCCGGCATTCTGCAGGTTGACCATGGTGGACAAGGAGCTCGCCTGGTTGATGTAGTTATACAGAATGAACTGCAGGCTGTAGAGCTTGCTGTCCGTCACCAGCAGGAGCGTATCCTGGAAGGCATTCCACTGGTTGACCGCCGAGAAAATGGCAACGGTTGCAAGGATCGGCTTGCTGATCGGCAGAATGACTTTGTAGAAAATCGTGAAGATTCCCGCGCCGTCAATGCTGGCCGCCTGCTGCAGCTCCTTCGGTGTTGCCTCGACGAAGGTTTTGACCAGGATAATGAAGAAAGGCGCTACCACGGACGGAAGAATATACGCCAGGAAATTGTCGGTCAGATGCAGGGTTCTCATGGTCAGATACCACGGGATGATCCCGGCATTGAAGAACATCGTGATGATGGTGAAGCGGTACCAGAATTTCTTGCCCCACATGTCCTCTTGCGCAAACATAAATCCCAGGAAGGCGGAGGCGCCGACCGTGAGCAGGGTTCCGATTACCGTTCTGCCCAGCGAAATGACAAAGGCATTGCCGAGGCCGGGTATTTTAAATACATCGACATAGTTCTGGAAATGAATCCCCTTGGGCCAGAAAATAATTTCACCCTTCGCGCTGAGGTCGTTCGCGCTGATTGTATTGATAATGATCGAGTAGAACGGATAAACGCAGATGAAGGCGAACAGGGAGAACAGGATATAGATGATAGTGGAGATGATTTTATCGGTAGCGCTGACCTGCATTTTGACCGTTTTTTTGGTGATATCGATCTCCCGGGTGTTTGGCGTAAGACTGGTCTGGTTGTCACTCATACAATGCCCTCTCCTCTCAGCATTTTGGACAGCCCGTTCACCGAAAAGAGAAGCACCACGCTAATCAGACTCTTCAGCATACTGATGGCAACGGAGACGGAATAACTGCCGCCGCCCATGGCGAGGTTATAGACATATAGATCGAGAACCTGAATAGTGTCCTTGTTAAACGCATTTTGGAACACGAAATATTGCTCCAATCCGTTGTTCAGGAAGCTTGCAATCTGGAGCATCAGCAGGACGAAATAGGTTGGCATCATGCTTGGCAGCACGACATGGCGGATGACCTGCATTCTTGTGGCACCGTCTACGTGAGCCGCTTCATACAGTGACTCGTCAATGCCCATAATGGCGGCGATATACAGGATGGCGGACCAGCCGAGCGTCTTCCAGGTAGCCCAGAACCACATGGTGAGCCAGACATGATCTGAGCTCTGCAGGAACAGCACTGGCTTATCCGACAGTCCCGTCATGTGGAGGAAGCCGTTGACCATCCCTTCACTGGAGAACATGGAGAAGGCCAGGGAGTAGACGAGCACCCAACTGATGAAGTTAGGCAGGGTGGTGACCGTCTGGATGAATTTGCGGAACCGGACAGCCTTGATCTCGGTCAGGAAGATGGCGAAGATCATCGGGAGCCAGGAGAAGAGGATACCCAGTCCGCTGATGCCGAAGGTATTCCAGATAACCTGCATTAACTGGTCGATCTTGACCTGATTTTCGACCAGGGAATGAAACCATTTGAAGCCGACGAACTCAGATTGAGACAATGGGATAGGCGGGGTATAGTCAAAGAATGCGTACACCCATCCATAGAGCGGGTAATACGCAAATACAGCAAGTAAAACCATAAAGGGCGAAATGTACAGGAACTTCCGGAAAGAATTGCTTCTTATGCTCTGGCTGCGCATTGTTTCACTCCTCATTGTATTCTCTTTGTATGATTGCTCTCTGAAGCTAAGCCGGGGCAAGCATTCCCAGGTATCTTGTCCGTCTGTCATCCCCCTTCTTCAGTAAGCAACTTCGGTTTTGATAACGCTTTCATGTATGAAACTATAATAAGTTATCGTCTATCTTCCTACAATGACCGATCCTCACCAATTATTGATCTATTGTCAGGTGAAGGAGGCGCGGATGAGAAGGGAAAGTGCATGGGAGGGGAAGCGAGAGAAGCAGGGGTTGCGGATGCAACGGGAGTATAGGAAGGGGTAAGAACGGAAGACGGGAGGCGAGAGGGCAGATGAGCCGAATGAGGGGCATTAGTGCCCCTGATTTCATCAAATGAGGGTGGATGAGCCGAATGAAGGGTATTAATGCCCCTGATTTCATCAAATATGGGCGGATGAGCCAAATGAGGGGTATTAGTGCACCTGAATTCTTAAATGTAGGCGGATGAGCGGAATTAAGGGCATTAGTGCACCTGAATTCGGAAAAAGTAGGCGGATGAGCGTCGTGAGTGCGTCCTGGAACATAACATTACAGAAACGCACTGGCCGCTCCCTCCAATCCCCCCCCTCAGGCGGTGATGAAGCATTGCTTGCGGTATTCATTGGCGCTGGTTCCCGTGTATTCCCTGAATTTCTTGTAGAACCAGTCGATTTCCGAATATCCGACAGCGTCTGCAATCTCATAGATCTTCATGTCGGTCGTTTCCAGCAGCAGCTTGGCCTTCTCCATCCGCTGGCGCAGGAGGTATTCGTTGAAGGACATCTTCTCCTGCTGCTTAAACTTCTGTCCGAGGTAGGCGCAATTGAAGTTCAGGGAGTCGGAAATCCGCTTGAGTGTAATATTATGATGGAGCTGCTCATCCACGTATTGCTTGATCGTACTGACGATCGGGCACGGGGAGGGCGGCTCTTTTTGAAGGCTGAACTCCGCATAATCCTGATCCGCATAATCCCGCTCAGCAGCAGCCGGTCTGCCAGCCGAAGCCAGCACCCGTCTAACCGCCTCCAGGCTTCCGCCCAGCTCAGCCGGGTTCACCGGATCTGTCAAGTAATCGCTTACATTATAAAGTAAGGCTTGGCGCGCCAACCCGAAATCCCCGCTGCCCCCGAGCAGGATAATCGGAACGGAGCTTCCCTGCCTGATCTGTTCACAGACTCTCATGCCCGGCGTATGGGCGTCCCTGATATTCAGAAGAACCAGTGATATCCCCTCACTGCGGATCAGCCGCAGAATATCGGATGAATAATCAGCATGCGCATGAATGATGAAATTCTTAAGTCTGCTCCCTGCCATATAAGAAGCGATCTCCCGTACCTGACGGTTTCGCTCTACACATAAGATTCTGTACAACCTGAAGACCCCGCTTTCAGAGAGAAGTTAAGCTTCCTTCATTCATTATGTGCAACAGAGCCGGGCGCTACAATGTGCAATTCTTGCACCAGGCTCCATTTGTTTACCTGATCGAAATCCGGCTGCCCGGTGGATAAGGACTTGCGGACCCGACCTATAATTTGACAGGTGAACACCTGAAGTTAGACGGGTTGCTGCCTGAAAATGTAAGCGCTAAACTTTCGAGGTAAGTCATTCATACTTGGGGGGACAGATCATGCGGGCAAAAAAAGTAATGTCAGTATTCATTAGTATGTTGTTATTAGCTGCAACGACGGCATGCGGCGGAGCAGGTAACGGCGGGAATGCCGGAGGGGGAGCGTCAGCCCAGCCGGCGGCGGCTACGGAGGCACCGGCAGCAGAAGCCACAGCGGAAGCTACAGAGGCTGCGGAGCCGAGCAATGCTACACCGGAAAAGGATTTTGATATGGGCGGCAGAACGATTAAGATTGTCTCCTGGTGGGATATGAAGATTCCCGAGGACAATCCTGACAATATCCAGCGCTCGAAGAATCTGAAGGAATTGATGGCGAAGCATAACTTTAAGGTTGAATATGTGGCGCTTGACTTCGGTGAATACCAGAAGAAGGTAGTGGCTTCACTGGTCGCCGGTGAACCGCTTGGTGATATTGTCCGAATGGGCAAGGGATATATGATTCCAGTGTTGACGAAGCAGGATATGTTCTGGCCGGTTGACGAGTACACCAAGAATGAGAATGCCTTCAATCAGCGGATGACTACAGAATTCTCGCAATATGAGGGCCGGGGCTATGGCTTCTCGGAGAATGCGGGCAACCTGATCAGCGGGGTCTTCTATAACCGCACCCTGATGAAGAAGCTGGGCATGAAGCCGCTCCAGGAATATGTGAACGAGGATAACTGGAACTGGGAGACCTTCACCCAAGTCGCCAAAGAAGCGAACAAAGATACAGATAACAACGGAAAACTTGATGTTTGGGGTTTGGCCTCAGGCGGGTTCCTGGAAATGGCACTGGCCTCCAACGAGACCGATCTGACCATTGACGACAAACAGAATCTCGATGATCCCAAGCTGCTGGAAGTCTTCAAGTTCATCGCCAAGCTGGGTGCCGAGAAGGTAGCGCGGCCGACAGAAGGCGGGGACTGGCAGGAACCGGCGCAGTTCTTCCGCCAGGGGAACACGCTGATGTATGCGGGAGCAGATTATGAGGCGAACGGCTTCAAGACGGACATGAAGGATTATGATATCGGCTTTGTTCCTTTTCCAAAAGGACCTAATGCTACCGAGTACCACAGTGTGGAATCCAATGTCCAGTTCCTGACCATCCCGAAGAAGGCCGAGAATCCGGACCAGCTGCTGTATATCTGGGAGAAGCTCAACGATATCGAGTCCATCTACGATTATCCGAAGCAGGCTTCCCTGGAGAGCACGTATGACAACGAGGATGATATCAACAACGCCAAGCTGGTCGAAGGCGGCATGCTGCTCACGAACCATAACACCTTCTCGACCATGCCGTACTACGAGATGATTGACGAGCTGAAGAAGGGAACCTCGGCGTCTACTGTCATTCAGAAGTACAAGGCGAAGGTTCAGGCTTCTGTAGACGCGGTCTACAAAAAATAAACCGATACCCGCATGGAACAACAGTCCCCCGCGGACTGTTGTTCCCATTCTTGCGGCAATTATAAAGCTGGAACTTGAAATATACGAACTTATGATCCATCGCTTAAGGGGAGGAGTACGTTGAATATTCGAATCAGGAACATAGCGATTATATTGGTTGTTGTCCTGCTGGCCGGGACGTTCTGGATATTTAATTCCTCGGGGCAGCCTGTGCATTCCGACTCTCCGGCAGAAGGCAAGTTCACGGCAGCCGTGCAGGATGCCGCAGAAGGCAGCTATGAAGCCTATCTGAAGCAACACAGGGATGCCCCGCGCCCTGACCGGGAGATCCGCATCGAAGGGGAGAGCTATTCCCCCGGCAGCGGAGATGTCTTCGAGGTGAAGCAGCAATTCGAGGGGCTTGACGGAGCAGCAGTTATTACCCCGGAATCGGGAACCATCTCCTGGGAGGTGCCGGTTCCCGAATCCGGGCTGTATAACATCCGGGTTCATTATTATCCGGTGGAAGGTAAAAGCTCGTCGATTGAGCGTTCCTTATCCATCAACCGGCAAGTGCCGTTCAAGGGAGCGGATACCTTGCTCTTCGACCGGGTCTGGGGGAACCGTGAAGAGGTCATTAAGCAGGATGACCGCGGCAACGATCTGCGTCCCAGACAGGTGGAGCAGCCGGTGTGGCAGTCCACGGTCGTTGCGGACAGTGAAGGCTTCTATGAGGAGCCATATGCTTTCTATCTGGAGCAGGGGAACCAGACCCTGTCGCTGACCGCGCTCCGTGAGCCGATGGCCATTGATTATATCGAGCTGTTCCAGGACCGGACAGTGCAGTCTTACGCAGAGGCTAAGCAGCAGTATGAGACGAAGGGCCTTCAGCCGGTAAAAGAGCCTTATATCGAGGTCCAGGCCGAAGCGGCATCCGCCAAATCCTCGCCTACCTTATACCCGTTATCTGACCGCTCCAGCCCGGCAGTGGTTCCTTATGCCGTCTCAAATTTAAGGATCAACACCATCGGCGGGGTGAACTGGAAGCTTCCGGGGCAATGGATCGAATGGGAGATTGAAGTCCCTGAAGAAGGTCTGTACCGGATAGCGCTCAAGGAGAAGCAGAATCAGCTCCGGGGCGTCTATGCCAACCGCAGTCTCACGATTGACGGTGAATATCCGTTCACCGAGATGAAGCAGATCCGCTTCAATTACTCTCCCGGCTGGCAGATGAATGTACTCGGCGGGGAAGAGCCTTATCTGTTCCATCTTACACAAGGGACGCACAAGCTGAGACTGACCGTGACCCTGGGCGATATCGCGCCGCTGGTCCGCACCGTCCAGTCCAGTGTCCTGACCTTGAATGAAATGTACCGTAATATTCTGGCGATTACCTCCAATAACCCTGATAAATTCCGCGACTATCAGCTGGAGAAGCGGATACCGGAGATGACCAAGGTATTCCGGGAGCAGGCGGAGATTATCCGCGGTGTTGGCGAGTATCTGGAGCAGGCCACCGGGGAACGCAGCGACAAGGTATCCGTGCTGTACTCGATGGTCACCCAGCTGGAGGATATGGCTAAGCACCCGGACACGGTAGCGAAACGGCTGGTCTCCTTCAAGACGAATGTCGGCGGACTGGGAACCTGGATACTTAGCGTGCGGGAACAGCCGCTGACGCTGGATTCACTGGTGGTCTCGGCGCCAGACAAGCCGCTTCCGTCCGCGCAGGCTACCTTCTTCCAGAAGCTGAAGCATGAGCTGAGAGCCTACGGCGCCTCGTATACCGAAGACTATGACAGTATCGGTAACGTAGCGAAGAACCAGAAGGCGATTACGGTCTGGATATCGACCGGGCGGGATCAGGCTCAAGTGATGAAGAGTATGATTGACGATACCTTCACGCCGGATACGGGCATCTCCGTGGCGCTAAGGCTGGTACCTCCGAACATTCTGCTGCCGGCAACCCTGGCTGGGGAAGGGCCGGACGTAGCCATGCAGATCGGTGAGGACCTTCCAGTGAACTATGCGATGCGCAAAGCATCGGCCGATCTGTCCCAGTTCGCCGATTTCAAAGAAGTGGCTGACCGCTTCCGCGACAGTGCCCTTACGCCTTATAAGTACAATGGAAGCGTCTACGGGCTGCCTGAGCAGCAGATCTTCCCGATGCTCTTTTACCGGAAGGATATTCTGCAGGAGCTTGGCCTGGAGCCGCCTACTACGTGGGAGGAAGTCTACAATGTGGTCTCTGTTCTGCAGAGACATAATCTGGAGTTCTATCTTCCGCTGGAGGATACGCTGAACAACGCGACGCTGGTGCCCAATGCGGCCTTCACCATGCTGCTCTACCAGAACGGCGGGCAGTTGTATACGGATGACCAGAAGCGAAGCGCACTGAACTCGGAGACCTCCATGAGTGAATTTAACAAGTGGACCCAGTTCTATACCAATTACAAGTTCCCGGTGAAAGTGGACTTTCCGAACCGCTTCCGTACAGGCGAGATCCCGATCGGGATTGCCGATTATACCATCTATAACAGCCTGACGGTAATGGCGCCGGAAATCCGCAATTTGTGGGAATTCACGGTGGTGCCGGGAACGAAGCAGGCGGACGGCACGGTGGACCATAGCGTGGCCAGCCATACAACCGGTGTCATGCTGCTGGAGAATGCCAAGGACAAGGATTCGTCCTGGGAATTCATGAAGTGGTGGACGGACAAGAACACTCAGGTCCAGTACGGCCGGGAAATGGAAGGGCTGATGGGAGCGGCGGCACGTTATCCGACCGCCAACATCGAAGCGCTGGAGGAGCTGCCTTGGCCGGTGAAGGACTACAAGGAGCTGGAGAGCCAGTGGCAATGGGTGAAGGGTAACCCTCAGGTTCCGGGCGGCTACTTCACAGGCCGGCATCTGGACAATGCGTTCCGCAAGGTGGTCAACGGGAAGGTGAATCCGCGTGAAGCCCTGTCGGATTATCTGATCTACATTAACGATGAAATTCAGATCAAACGGAAGGAATTCAAACTTCCGTATTAGGTTGGAGGCTGTAAGCTGATGGTACAAATACACAATACCACTGAACCAGCCTTGCAAGGGCTGGCTGGCGGTCCGCTCAAGGAATCCCGCCTGGCGCAATTATGGAAAGATATCAAGAAGAGCAAGCATTATTATTTCATGATGAGTCCCTATATGATCATCTTCTTCCTGTTCACGGTGATCCCGGTGGTCGTCTCCTTCGGGCTGAGCTTCTTCTATTTCAATATGCTGGAGACGCCGAGATTCATAGGCTGGGAGAACTATTCCAGGCTGCTGCTGGGCGATGATGTGTTCATGATCGCGCTGAAGAACACCTTTCTGTTCGCGGTCATCACAGGCCCGCTGAGCTATATTGCCTGCTTCCTGTTCGCCTGGCTGATCAATGAGCTGTCGCCCTTTGTCCGGTCGCTGATGACACTGGTCTTCTATGCCCCTTCCATCTCGGGCAATGTGTTCTTCATCTGGCTGATCGTCTTCTCGGGGGACAGCTATGGTTATCTCAACGGCTTCCTGATGAAGATCGGGGTGCTGCTGGAGCCGATTCAATGGCTGCAGAATGAGAAGTACATTCTCGCCATTGTCATTATTGTACAGCTCTGGCTGAGTCTCGGCACAAGCTTCCTGGCGTTCATCGCCGGACTTCAGACCGTGGACCAGACGCTGTTCGAAGCAGGAGCGATGGACGGGATCAGGAACCGCTGGCAGGAGCTGTGGTTCATTACGTTGCCGTCCATGCGTCCGCAGCTGATGTTCGGCGCGGTCATGCAGATTACCGCCTCCTTCGCGGTTGCCGAGGTCTCTATTGCGCTTGCGGGCTTCCCGAGCGTCAACTATGCGGGACATACGGTGGTCACGCATCTGATGGATTACGGGACACTGCGCTTTGAGATGGGCTATGCCTCTGCCATTGCAACCATTCTCTTCGCGATTATGCTCGGAACCAATATGATGACTCAGAAGCTGCTCCGAAAGGTGGGTGAATGACCCTGTATTCAAGAGTGATAGGGGCCTTTCGCCCTCAAAAAAGACTGAACCGTTCCTTTGCTGTCAGCTTTATGCTCTTCGGCCTGCTGCTGGGCTTCGGCGCGTTCATGGTTCTTCCGCTGATCTACACGGTGAACAATGCCTTCAAGCCGCTGGATGAGCTGTTCATCTTCCCGCCGAGATTTCTGGTGCGGAACCCGACGCTGGAGAACTTCACCGATCTGATGGTGATCATGGGCAATTCCTGGGTGCCGTTCACCAGATACATTGCGAACACACTGCTGATCACACTGGTAGGAACCGCAGGACATATCCTGCTGGCGTCGGCAGCGGCGTATCCGCTGGCCAAGTTCAAATTCCCGGGCTCAAGCGTTCTGTTCAAGATTGTAGTGCTGTCCCTGATGTTCTCGCCGCATGTTACGGCAATACCGAACTATCTGGTCATGTCACAGCTGGGGTGGATCAATACCCAAGCGGCGATTATCGTGCCGTCACTGGCCTTCTCGCTAGGCTTGTTCCTGATGAAGCAGTTCATGGAGCAGATCCCGGACGCGCTGATTGAGGCGGCCAAAATCGACGGTGCGAATGAGTACCGCGTGTTCTGGCAAATCGTAATGCCGAATGTGAAGCCGGCCTGGCTGACGCTGATGATTCTGCAATTTCCGGCACTGTGGGGCACAGATGGAGGAAGCTTCATCTACAGTGAGAACCTGAAGACGCTTCACTACGCGCTCAGCCAGGTCATCCAGGGAGGAATTGCGCGTGCCGGGGTCGGAGCGGCAGTCGCTCTGCTGCTGATGACCGTGCCGATTCTGTTGTTCATTATTTCACAGAGCAGTGTCATCCAGACGATGGCCACATCCGGTATGAAAGAGTAGAGAGGAGGAACGGTGACAATGGTCGCAAGGATAAAGAAACTGAGAACCGGTCTGCTGGCCTTGTGCTGCCTGGTCAGTCTGGGGCTTGGCGGAGAGCTGGCCCTGGCAGAGAGCGCAGCCCCTTCCTACAATTATTCATACTGGGAGAATGCGGTGGCGGCTCCGTCCGCCTACGAGGCTACTACGCTAATCACGGGTGCCAGCTCCGGTGCGGGCCCATTCAACAATCCGCAGGATATTCAGGTTACGGCGGATAAGCAGATCTATGTTCTGGATAGCGGCAATAACCGGTTTGTAATACTGGATCAGGACTACAAATCCGTCAAGACGGTAGACGCGTTCCAGTTCATGGGGAAGGCGGAGAAGTTCAACAATCCGCAGGGCATCTATGTGACGCAGCAGAAGGAAGTGTATGTCGCAGACACGGGCAATAAGCGTATCGTCCATCTCGATAGCAGCTTCAAGGCTGTGGGGATCATTGAAGCCCCGAAGTCCGAGTTATTGCAGGCGAATTTTGAATTTCAGCCTGTCCGTGTTGCTGTAGACAAGGCGGACCGCATCTATGTGATGTCGGCCGGCGTCTTCGACGGATTCATGGAATTCGGGGCGGATGGTGTGTTCAAATCGTTCATTGGCGCGAACCGGGTGCATGTCGATGCGGTGGAGTATTTCTGGAAATCAATCTCCACTAAGGCGCAGCGCGAGCAGATGGTCATGTATACGCCAACCGAGTTTACGAATCTGGACATTAATGACGAAGGCTTTCTGTACGCTACCAACGGTGACGATTACGGGGACCCGATTAAGAAGCTGAACGCGCAGGGAGCAGATATTCTGCGGAGAGAGGGCTATTACAAGCCCAGCGGTGATCTGCTCTACTCCACGCGCTCGGGCGGTGCCCCGCGGCTCGTGGATATTGATGTGAGCGACAGTGAAATATACGCGGTGCTGGATGCCAGCCGGGGCCGGGTGTTCACGTACAACGGGGACGGCTATCTGCTGTACATTTTCGGCGGAATCGGTAACCGTCTGGGCGAATTCAACACTCCGGTTGCCATTGAGCACAGCGGTGACGATATTCTGGTGCTGGATCAGGCACTGGGTGAAATCACGGTATTCCAGACCACAGAGTACGGAAGAACGCTGAACAGTGCTGTGCGCAGCTACTATAACGGTGATGAGGAGCTGGCCTCCCAGGAGTTCAGCAAGGTCGTCAACTTGAATGCGAATATGGAGTACGCCTATGCGGGCATTGGCAAGGCTTATCTGCGGCAAGGCGAGTACAAGGAGTCGGCGGAGTATTTCGAGCGCAGCATGGACCGGACCAACTACTCCAAAGCGTTCCTGCTCTACCGTAAGGAAGTGCTTCGCGAACATTTCTCCACTATTATGACGGGTCTGATCGTACTGTTAGCTCTATGGCTGGGCCTGAGGATGTACCGGAAAATGAAGGCCAGAAAGAAGGTGGAGCTCCATTGAACAGAGAAGCGCTGCAACATCCGCTGTATGTGATGGTTCATCCGTTCAACGGATACTGGGACCTCAAATATGAACGCAGTCAAAAAACCAGTCTGATCATCTCCTTCGGCATTCTGTTTATGCTGATTCTGACGAATGTTCTGGGCGATCAATACAGCGGGTTCCTGGTAAATATGAATAATCCGAGGTATCTCAACAGCCTGCTGGAAGCGGTCTATGTGCTGGTTCCTGTTCTGTTCTGGTGTGTGGCGAACTGGTCGCTGACCACGCTGATGGACGGGGAGGGGAAGTTCGTGGAGATTTTTATTACCACCTGCTTTGCACTGCTTCCGATAGTGCTGATTAATTTCCCCTGGATCTGGATCAGCAATTTCATCTCGGCCCAGGAGAGCTCTTTTTATTACTTTTTCAAAAACTTTGCCATCCTCTGGTCGGGACTGCTGCTGTATGTGGGCATTATGACCGTTCATCAGTTCTCCCCGTCCAAAACGATCGGGACGATTCTGCTGACGCTGCTCGCTATGGCCTTCATGGCTTTCCTGACCCTGCTGTTCTTCAGTCTGATTCAGCAGATGATTGCATTCGTCTCAACCATATACCAAGAAATTGTCTTGAGGAGATAGGAGGAGGACCGGGAATGAGGAAGCCGTTAATCATGCTGCTCTCGATTCTCTTCAGTATGAGTGTGCTGGCCGGCTGCTCGGCGTCAAGCTCAGGCAGCCAGGCCAGCGGGCATGAACCGAATCTTGAAGTGTCCTTTACGGAAGGGAGCGCGCTGAAATCTGCCTTCACCGATACTGGGGTGAGCGGTATGACAGGTGTGCTCGAGAACGCGCAGCTCCGGCTGTTCATGGATGAAGCTACCGGAGGGATCGCTGTCAAGAATCTGTCGGACGGGACGCTCTGGTACAGCAACCCGCTGGACCGTGAAGCGGATGCCAAGGCCAGCGGGGATAATAAAGACCTGCTGTCCGCGCAGCTCAAGCTGGATTTCTATAACAACCTGGGTCAAGTCAGCTCTGTCAATTCGTATACGGACAGCGTGGCCCATAAGCAAATGAAGATGGAACTGACGCCGGAGGGCGTCAAGGTCTTCTACCAGTTCGGCACGGCCGCTGCAACAGCGGAGGATCTGCCGATGAAGATGGGCAAGGAGCGGTTCGAGGAGAAGATCATGAGCAAGATGGATAAGACCGGGCAGCGGACGATGAAAATTGCCTACAATTTCGATGAGGAGAACGGAGTATATACACGAAACGATGAAGCGCTGAAGGGGCTTCAGCTGGAGCGGACCCTGAAGGGCTTCGAGAAGGCAGGGTACACAGAGGAGGATCTGCAGCAGGATATCGCTGAGAACAACCTCAGCCAGACCAAGCCTGCGCCGCGTATTTTCCAGCTCGCCATTGAATATGCCCTGGACGGGGACCAGCTGGTCGTCAAGGTTCCGGTAGCGGATATCCGTTATCCTGCGGATTATCCGGTGAATGACATCTCCCTGCTGAGCTTCCTGGGTGCCGGAGGGAGCAAGGATTCCGGGTCCATCCTGGTGCCGGACGGCTCAGGAGCGCTGATTCATTTCAATAACGGCAAGACCCGTTATCCCGCATACAAGCAGGCAGTGTATGGTGTGGACGGGACGATGGAGACCACGGATGCCTACGCACAGCAGCAGGAGGTCAAGCTGCCGGTGTTCGGCCTGATCCGGGAGGAAGGCGCCATGCTGGGCATTATTGAACAGGGCGCATCCTTGGCCACCATCAACGCGGATACCAGCGGCAGATTGAACGGCTACAACTATGTGTATCCGAGCTTCACCCTGATTGCCAAGGGGGATCTTACCCTGACGTCAAGCGATCAGAACCGCACCCTGCCGAAATTCCAGCAGGAGCCGCCTAAGACAGATTATATCGTCCGTTACGCGTTCCTGAGCGGAGCGGAAGCGTCCTATCCGGGCATGGCGCGTTATTACCAGAGCTATCTGGCGAAGCATGGCGGACTGCCTGAGGCGCAGCCGGCAGCTTCCGCAGAAGCCCCTGTGAATACGCCGTTCTATCTGGAACTGGTGGGCGGAATCACGAAGACCAAGCATGTCCTGGGTATTCCGTATCAATCGCTGGAGGCACTGACCACCTTCGAGCAAGCTGAGAGCATTCTGGAGCAAATGAAGCAGCGCGGCATTGATAATATCAAGCTGAAATATGCCGGCTGGTTCAACCTGGGCCTGGATCATAAGGTGCCGGACCGGCTGTCGGTGGATAAGGCAATCGGCGGCAGTAACGGGCTGAACCGGCTGGCTGCATACGCTAAGGAGCAAGACATTCAGCTCTTCCCTGACGTAGCTCTGCTGCGGGCGAACCAGACCTCCGGCTTCCGGATTAACCAGAAGGCTTCCCGGATGCTCAGTGAGATTCCGGCAGCTGTCTATCCGTACAATATGGCCTTGAACCGGCGGGACCGTTCCTTCACCCCTGCCTACATTATTTCGCCAAGCAGGGTCGGCGGATATGTCGATGCCACGCTGAAGGAGCTTGCGCCGTTTCAGACCGGCGGCATCTCGCTGCGGGATATGGCCGATCAATTGAACAGTGATTTCCGCAAGAACCAGGAGATCGACCGGTCTGCGTCCGAGCAGATATCGGTCCAGTCACTGGAGAAGATCACCGGACAGTCCTTGCGCATTCTCGCAGACGGCGGGAATGCCTACGCCCTCCCGTATCTCTCTGACATTACGGATGCTCCGGTGTCCAGCAGCCGGTTCAAGCTGGAGGATGAGGAGATTCCGTTCTATCCGATGGTGGTGCGGGGATATGTGAATTACACCGGTAAGCCTTTTAACCTGTCCACGTTCACGAATCCAAGGCAATATATCCTGAAGAGCCTGGAGTATGGCTCCGGCCTCTATTATGAATGGATGTATGCGCCTAATTACAAGGTGAAGGATACCGACTTCGATAACCTGTATGCGGTCCATTATGAGCAGTGGATCAACCAGGCGGCTGAGATGTACACCGAAGTGAACAGAGTGATGAAGAACGTTCAGCATCAACGGCTGACCGGTCATGAGAAGCTGGCAGACGGTGTCTATAAAAGCACTTATGGTAACGGGATGTCTGTCATCGTTAACTACAATAAGACCGCAGTCCTTGCCGGGGGCCGGACGGTTGAAGCCGAAAGCTATATTACGGGTGGTGAGCAATCTTGAAATCCATACTTAGACTGGACCGCAGATCCTACAAAGAGCAAAAGGCATTCATGGGCTTCTTCTATGTGCTGCCCTGGCTGCTCGGCTTCATCTTCTTCTTCCTGATTCCGTTGCTGTCTTCGCTGCGCTACAGCTTAAGCTCGGTGCAGGCCAATTCCGACGGACTGATTGTTCATTTCAGCGGCTTCCAGAATTATGTTGAAGCACTGACGGTCAATACCGAATTCAACCGCTCGCTGGCCGATGCCATGATGAATATGGTCATCAATGTGCCGCTGATCGTTATCTTCAGCCTGTTTCTGGCGGTGCTGCTGAATCAGAAATTCATCGGCCGATCGCTGGCCCGCTCGATCTTCTTCCTGCCTGTCATTCTGGCCTCCGGGGTCATTCTGAGCCTGGAGAGCAGCAGCCTGATACAGGCGGTCAACGATCAGAACGCCGGTGCGGGGGCGATTCAGGGACTGGGCACCTTCGAGCTGGAGGGGCTGATGCTGGACGCGGGCTTAAGCGAATGGGTAGTGAACTATCTGACCAGCGCCGTGAGCCGTATCTATAGTATTGTGAGCCAGTCCGGCGTACAGATTCTGATTTTCCTGGCCGGCATCCAGACCATCTCGCCGCAGCTGTATGAGGCGTCCAAGATGGAAGGGGCAACCGGCTATGAGGCCTTTTGGAAAATCACTTTTCCCATGGTCAGCCCGCTCATTCTGGTGAATTCCATCTATACGATTATCGATTCCTTCTCGAATAACGCCATGACTGACCTGATCCGGGAGACCGGCTTCACCCAGTTCAACTTCGGTCTAAGCTCTGCGATGGCCTGGCTGTATTTCGCCGCAGTAGCCTTAATTCTGGCCGTCAGCAGCTATCTGATCTCGAAGAAGGTCTTCTACTATGATTAAAGGGAGGATGGGACTATTGCATGCGACCCGCTTACTGTCGCTCGAACGCTGGAAGAAATGGATATGGTCCTTCGTGCGGCTGACGCTCATTGCAGGCCTGTCGTTCGTGATCCTCTATCCGGTGCTCCAGAAGATATCCACGGCCTTCAAGGCCAAGAGCGATCTGTATTCACCGATTGTCGTCTGGCTTCCCGAGAATTATACGCTCGACAACTTCGTCAAAGCGATTGGAATTATGGATTACTGGCAGGCCTTGCTGAATACCTTCACCCTGTCGGCGCTGACTACAATCTTGACCGCCATCTCCTGCGCGCTTGCAGGGTATGGCTTCGCCCGGCTGAAGTTCAAGGGAAGCCAGCTGTTGTTCGCCGGGGTCATATTGACCATTCTGGTCCCACCGATCACGATTCTGATTCCGGTCTACCTGAATTTGAAGGATTTCAGCCTGATGGGGCTGATTCCGCTCTTAACCGGCGGCAAATCATTGAATCTGCTCAACACCTACTGGCCGTTTATTCTAACCTCTGCTACGGCGAACTCGCTGAAGGCGGGGCTGTACATTTTCATCTTCCGGCAGTTCTTCCGGGGGATTCCCAAAGAGGTGGAGGAAGCAGCTTACATTGACGGGGCCGGGGTAGGCAAGACCTTCTACCGGATTATGCTGCCTAACGCGATACCCTCGATTGTTACGGTGCTGCTCTTCTCGTTTGTGTGGCAATGGAACGACAGCTTCTTCACCACAACCTATCTGACCTCCAGCAAGGTGATGGCGACCCAGCTCGGCTCGCTGCCGTATAATCTGGCGATTCTGCTGGAGGACGGGGCCAATTCCAAGGCTGATCCGTTCTACCTCAGCATGGTCCAGGATACAGGGATTCTGCTGGCGATTCTGCCGCTGATTATTATCTACCTGTTCGTGCAGCGGTATTTCGTGGAGAGTATTGAGCGTACCGGGATTGTGGGTTAACCGTAGAAGGAGGATGACTATGCGCCAAAATAACAGAACAAGCACTCCGGCCAGACTGGCCCGGAGTATAGTCTTCGCAGCCGCGCTTCTAGGGTTATCCGGCTGCTCCGCTCCAGGCGGGGATGCGGCTCCGGCTGCCCCCTCGCCGGGGCCGCAGGAGAGCGCAGCGTCATCCCCGGCAGCCTCACCCGGCGGGACTCCGGCCGCGGCCGCTACAGCTTCGCCTGAAGCTGCGGCGGAAGCTCCGGTGCAGCAGGAGGCCGCGCCGCTGGCGGCAGCCTATGCGGATTACTTCCCCATAGGCGCTGCGGTGGAGCCGGACCAGACCGAAGGGGCCACGGCAGAGCTGCTGAAGCGGCATGTGAACTGGCTCGTGGCCGAGAATGCCATGAAGCCGGATGCGATTGCACCGGCTGAGGGCACCTTCACCTGGGAACGGGCCGACCGGATCGTCGCCTTCGCTAAGGCGAACGGCATGGGGCTGCGCTTCCACACCCTGGTGTGGCACAGCCAGACACCGGAATGGTTCTTCCGGGATGAAGCCGGTCAGGCGATGGCGGATGAGACCGATGCAGCAGGGCGCGAAGCGAACAAGAAGCTGCTGCTGAAGCGGCTCGACAGCTACATCACCGCTGTTGTCAGCCGTTACAAGGACGACATCTCCTCCTGGGATGTAGTGAATGAGGTGATTGAGCCGAATGACCCGGACGGCATGCGGGCCAGCGACTGGTATAAGATTACCGGCACCGGATTCATCGAGACAGCCTTCCGGTCGGCCCGCAAGGCTGGAGGACCGGGGCTTAAGCTGTACATTAATGATTACGGTACAGAGAGTCCGGAGAAACGGGACCGGCTCTACGAGCTGGTGAAGGATATGCTGGCGAAGGGAGTGCCGATTGACGGGGTTGGCCACCAGACCCATATTAATCTGGAGTATCCTTCGGTGGAGAGCATTATCGAATCCATGGAGAAGTTCCATGCCCTGGGCCTTGATAATCAGATTACCGAGCTGGATATGAGCCTGTATGTCTATAACGATCTCAGCGATGTCGGCCCTGTGGTTCCCGAAGACATCCTGCAGCGGCAGGCCGCGCGGTACGGTGAGCTATTCGCTGCTTTAAGAGACCGGAAGGAGCTGTTAAGCGGGGTCATGTTCTGGGGCATTGCGGATGATCATACTTGGCTGAGCACATTCCCGGTCGAGCGGACCGAAGCGCCGATGCTGTTCGACAGGCAGCATCAGCCCAAACCGGCCTTCCAGACGGTCACAGATTTTTAAATGGTAAAGAACGGGTAAGCCAAACAAGAATTGCACCTTACAATTCCTTTATTTTTGCCGGGATAATATAATATTCTGGTAGTAATAATCTTGCAAAGTGAGGTTGCAACTGGTGCCCAAAACAATCAAGAATACAATGGCCTGGACTGTCGCTGCATGCATGGCCGTACAACTGTTGACCGCTTGTGAGAAGAGTGATAGCCTTGCGGAGCGTTCTCCGGTCCCAGAAGGACAGCCGGGGAGCGCTCCGCTCTATGAGGAGCCGGGTCTAAGCAAGTACAATCCGCCGATTCAGCTGTCGTTCGTACGTGAGAACAACGATGCACTGGAAGAAATACTGAAGGAATTGCCGGGGGAGACGCTGGAGCATAACCGCTGGACCGAGCTGTATGAAGAGGTGCTCGGGATTAAGATTACCTATGATTGGACGGAGTGGAGCTCCATCTACTCCCGTAAGCTGGGGGTATCTCTGGCCTCCGGGGATATCCCCGATATTGTGCGGGTGAATGCTTCGCAGCTCAGGGTGCTGAGCAATGCAGGGCTGATCCAGGACCTGAGCGAAGTCTATGACCAGTATGCAACCCCGTTAACCCGCAAGGTGCTGAGCGAGGAAGGGACCGGTCCGTTCGAGACGGTTACCCTTGACGGCAAGCTTATGGCCATCCCGGAGACCAATTCGTCCATTGAGGGCGCGATGTTCCTGTGGATTCGGACGGACTGGCTGGAGCGGCTTGGCTTGCAGCCGCCGCAGACGATGGCAGAGGTGCTGACTATTTCGAAAGCGTTTACGCAGCAAGATCCTGACGCTAACGGCAAGCATGATACTTACGGTCTTGCGGCAACCAAATACCTGTGGGACCCGGTCATGGGACTTACCGGCTTCATGGCCGGTTATGGTGCGTATCCCGGAATCTGGATGAAGGACAAGACCGGTAAGCTGGTCTATGGAGGTATCCAGCCGGAGGTCAAGCATGCCCTGAAGGTGCTTCAGGACTTGTACCGGACGGGACAGATTGACAGGGAATTCGCCTTCAAGGACGGGGTCAAGGCCAGCGGCTGGATTGAGCATGAGCAGGTCGGCATGATGTATGGGGAGCAGTGGGGCTCCTTCCTCGTGCAGCTCAGCCGCGAGCATAATCCGCAGGCCGAGTGGCAAGCCTTCCCGCTGGTCTCGGAGTCCGGGGCACCGCCGAAGGTGCCGCTTCCGTTCAGCACCAACCAGTTCCTGGCGGTCAAGCAAGGTGTTCAGCATCCAGAAGCGCTGATCAAGCTGATTAACCTGCATCTGGAGAAGAACTGGGGGACTACGAGTGAGGTGGAGCGGTATTATAACGCTCCGCAGGCGGTGTGGAAGCTGTCGCCGGTGACGCCGTTTCCGGTGAAGAAGAATCTGGAGGCCTTCCGGGAGCTGGAGACCTTCCGGCGCACCGGCGATGCCTCCGTGCTTCAGGATGAAGCGAAGACGATCCAGAAGCGGATTGCCGCTTACGAGGCGGGAGGTGCGGACAGCGAGACAGGCTGGGGCTGGGAGCGGACGTATGGGCCTTCGGGTGCTTTTTCCATCCTGGACGGGTATGAACGTAAATCTCAGCTGCTCTATGAGAGCTTCGTCGGCGCACCTACAGAGACTATGATCGAGAAGCAGAATATTCTAAATAATCTTCAGATTGATGCCTTCCTTGATATCATTCAGGGCAGACCAATCAGCCAGTTCGATAATTTCGTGGCCCAGTGGAACAAGCTGGGCGGCGAGCAGATTACGGCTGAGGTCAATGACTGGTATGCAGAGAAGGGCGGGAGCGGCAAATGATCGGGCCTGAGCAGAGCAATGGAGGCGGTACACATGCTTAAGTTTCCTGCGGTGTCGATGCGCCACACTATTTTTATCCGGATGGTTGTCACTTATCTCGCTATTATTCTGCCGATTCTGCTGCTTGGACTCTACCTCTACAACTGGAGCTACAGGAATGCAAGCCAGGACCTGTCCAGAGCGACCCTGTCGCAATTAACCTATTATCTGGAGGACCTGAACCGCGAGGTGGAGTGGATGGAGATCCAGCAGTATGATCTTGCCCAGGATACCGAGCTGAACAAGATTGCCGTTACCTGGAACTATATGGACGATGTTCAAAAGCGGGAGAGCCTGAACTACATCACGCAGCGGCTCACCTCCCTGAAGAACAGCAGCGCCTACATCGGCGATGTGTTCGTTCATATCCGTACCATTAACAAAACGCTGTCCGCGATGAACGGCATTGATCATTTTGACAGCAGCAAGTTCAATTTCTTCCGGTCGGTCGATCTGAGAAAAGAAGGCCGGCTGATCAACTGGAACAACTTCCTGGAGTTAAGCGTTACCCAATCCAGCGGCAGGAGGAATGAGCCACCGCTGTTCATCGTTCAGATTGAGCTGGATAACGAGAAGCTGAAGGATTCGCTCCGGGCGATCAACGCGTACGAGGAGAGCGGCTCGCTGCTGGTCTCGCGGCTGACGGACTTTGCACTCGGTACAGAGAACAGCTCCCCGGAGATGATTGAGAGCTATCACCAGGCGATCGATGAGGGGAATCTGTACAACTGGGAGCTGGATGGAATACGGTATCATATTGACAGCTTCACCTCGGACAAGCTGGGGATGGCTGTGGCTACCTACTTGCCGGAGAAGGCGGTCAAGCGCCCGCTGACCAAGTTCGTGGTCTGGGCCTGGCTGTTCGCGGCGGCGTCCTTCCTGGCGGTGCTGATCTATTCCTACGCCACCTATAAGTTCGTCCAGAAGCCGCTGCTTGTGCTGATCCGCAGCTTCAAACGGATGGAGAGCGGCTCACTTGATATTCAGATTGACCATGGCCGCAAGGATGAATTCGGCTATCTGTATCTCCGGTTCAACCAGATGCTCAGCCGGCTGCGGATGCTGATTGACCAGGATTACACCCAGAAGCTGATGATGCAGCGGGCGGAGCTGAAGCAGCTCCAGTCGCAGATCAACCCGCATTTCCTCTATAACAGCTTCTTCATTCTCAGCGCTCTGGCGAAGCAGGGGGACAGCTCCCGGATTGAGGAATTCGCTGGCATGCTGGGCGAATATTTCCGGTTCATCACCCGTAACGGGGAGGATAATGTCCGGCTTGCGGAGGAGACGCGCCATTCCCGGATGTATACGGAAATCCAGAAGATGCGCTTCTCCAGGCGCATTCAGGTTCAGTTCGACGAGCTGCCGGAAGCCATGAAGGAGCTGCGGGTTCCGCGCCTGATTCTCCAGCCGATTATCGAGAATGCCTATGAGCATTGTCTGGAGAAGCAGGCGGAGGATGGGGAGCTGCGGGTTTCTTTTGAACAGGAGGAACGGGAGATCCGCATTATTGTCGAGGATAACGGAAGCGGGCTGACCGATGAACGGATCGAGACCTTGAGAAGGCGGCTGAATCAGAACGGCGGAACACATGAAGTTACCGGTATGAGCAATATTCACCGGCGCATCCAATTAATCTACGGGGAAGGCAGCGGCCTGTTCCTGGACAGAAGCACATTAAGCGGCCTCCGGGTAGAGATCCGGATCAGGCTGACAGGAGGTGAAGGTCTTGTACAGACTATTGATCGTTGATGATGAAGAGATAATAACAGACGGCTTATACGAGGCGTTCAATCAACTGCTACCGGACAAGCTTGATGTCTACAAGGTCTATTCGGCAAAAGCGGCCCTGGAGTGGCTCGCACGCACACGAATCGATATTGTGCTGACGGATATCCGCATGCCCGGCATGAGCGGGCTGGAGATGTCTGAGCAGATCCGGGAGTTTTGGCCGCGGTCGAGGATTGTTTTTCTGACCGGCTACAGCGAATTCGATTACGCCTATAGTGCGCTGCAGATTCCCGGGGCCCGTTATTTGCTGAAGACGGAGGGCTTCGACAAGATTATTGAGACGGTGCAGGAGGTGCTGCAGGAGATTGAGCAGGGCAATATGCTGAGCGAGCTGCTGGAGCAGTCCAGGGAGCAGCGCGATTCCATGGAGACGGCGGCGCAGGGTGATTATCTCCGCCATCTGCTTCAGGACAGCCAGGTCTTGTGTGCGGATACGGATGCTTTAAGCGCAGATTTCAGCAAGCTGGGTATCAGTTTGGAAGCCCAATTCCCGGTCATGCTCGTGCTTGGACGGCTTACATACCCGGAGGGCATCTCTTACATGGACCGGCGTGAGCTTCTGACCTCTTCCCGGCTGATCTGGAATTCCCATCTGGTGGAGATGACCCGGCATGCCTGGGTGCTCGACAGGCACGGGGATCTCCTGTGGCTGCTGCAGCCTCTGCATAATGCCGAGGCTGTCTTCGGCGGGAATTTCGCGCGGTATCTGGAGGGGACGCTGGAGATGATCCAGGAATCCTGCCGGCAGACGCTGGGCCTGCCGGTTGCTTTTACGGTCAGCGGCTCGGCCTGTGCCTGGACAGAGACCGGCCGCCATTACGAGCGGCTTCACCGGCTGCAGCAGATGAAGATCGGGGACGGCATCTCTATGGTGCAGATTGACCGCAGCGGTCCGCCCGAGCCTGACGTAATCCGTGAGACGGGGGTCCGGCTTCACCAGCGGGTGGAGAATCTTGCAGCCCATCTGGATGCCGGACGGCGGGAGCGGTTCGCCGAGACGCTGGAGGAGATCCGGGAAGGCATTCATTCGGGCGTCTCCGTGGAAGAGGCGGCCGAGCTGTATTATACGGTTGCGCTTGTGCTGCTGTCCCATATGAACCGCTCGGAGCTCTACAGCCTAGTTAATGAATATGGCAAGCTGATGCGGCTGGACGAGCATTCGTCCCTGGGGGAGGGCATCTCTTATCTGGAGAGGCTGGCCGCAGATCTCTTCGAGCGGAGAAGCACAGCCGAGAAGGAGCGCTCCTCAGAGGTTATTGAACGGATCTGCGAATATATCCACAGCCATTTGGGCGAGGACCTGTCTCTGGTGCGGCTGGCCGAGCTGCATTATTTCAATCCGTCGTACCTGTCCCGCTTCTTCAAGCAGGAGCAGGGCATTAACCTGTCAGAGTACATCGATCAGTGCCGGGCGGTCAAGGCGAAGGAGCTGCTGGTAAGTGAAGCGCTCAAAATCCGCGATGTAGCAATGTATGTCGGTTATGAGGCCCACCATTCCTTCACCCGGTTCTTCAAAAAAATGACGGGAATGACCCCCCAGGAATACAGGGAGTCTATGCATGCAAATCTATAATATGTCAGTCTATCAACTATAATCTGTAAGTCTATCAACTATAATCACACAGGTTTCCGCCCGTCTCCGTGCAGAGTACAATTCAGATGTATTCGCTTTCATGAAGACGGCATCCGCCGATTCCACGAAATGAGAAGGAGATGGGTATCTGTGAGAAAAAGGAAGTTAAGCTGGTCCATGAAGCTGCTGGTGATGCTGGCCCTGCTGCTTACGCCGATGCAGTCCGGCGGTGGCACGGCAAACGCTTGGGAGGGTTCGCCTGTTCCCAAGCTGCATGTAAGCGGCAATCAGCTGGTGAACAGCAGCGGACAGCCTGTGCTGCTAAGCGGCTGGCATCAGCCTACCGGGGCTTACTGGACGTATCAGAACAGCAATTATTATCTGAACCGCAACGGCGGGAACCGGCATAAGGCCACTCTGGAGTACCTGAAGGAGATCACGGATACCTTCACCAGCACCTCCGGCAAATACGGCAATAGCCACGGCTGGTACTCGAATCAGGTCCGCCTGTTCATCGACCGGGAGGATATGGGCGATGTCGCAGCAGGAACGTATAACTTCGCGGGCCTTCAGGCAGCTACCCAGAATCTGATCATTCCTTATGTGGAGTATGCGAAGACGAAGGGGCTGTATGTCACGCTGGGGCTGGACTTCACCCTGCTGGACAACAAAGCGACCACCCAGGCCAATCTGGACAAGTTCAATCAGATCTGGGGTTATCTGGCCTCTCAGCCGGGACTCAAGAGCGCGGATAATGTTATGTTCGAGCTGGTGAACGAGCCTGTGCTGAGCGATGTGAACGGACAATGGGGCGGCAATCCCTCCCAGCCGAACTTCGCGGCGTTCTGGAATTCGCTGAAGAACTTCCAGAACTCGATGATCTCGACCATCCGCAGCAAGGGCGCGGACAATGTGATCTGGGCTTCCGGGCTCGGCTGGGATCAGCATTACCAGCTGACGGCATCCAGTCCGCTGACCGACCCGCTGAACAATTACGGCTATGCCGTACACTGGTATCCGGGCTACGGCGCTTATGACAATTTCAACTCGCTTCAGCAGATCTGGGATAGCAGCATCAAGCCTGCTGCCGATGCTTACCCGATCAATATTACTGAAACTACCTGGTTCAAGAACCAGCCGGGAGACTCCTCGTATTGGGATCTGTTCAACGGTACGAACGCAGGCTTCGGTAAGAATACCAAAGCGATCTTCACCGCCGCCGGCAATGTCAGCATTGCCGTCCATATGAACGGCTTCCTGCTCGATCCCGGTCCCAAAAGCTCCTTCGCCGATCCGGACGGCGGATTGCTCTATGACGGCAACGCCACCCGGGACGGCATGGCGCGCTTTATCTTCGAATGGTATTATGAGCGGGCACAGTTCAACCCTTGGAACGGGGTGTGGAACGGAGTCACCAACAATGCGAAGTATAAGCTGATCAACCGGGCGTCAGGCAAGGCGATTGATGTTCCGAACGGGCAGAATACGAACTCCCTTCAGCTCCAGCAGTGGCCGGAGAACACCGCGCTGGCTCAGCAATGGACGGTTACGGATATGGGTACGTACAATAATATTTACCGGCTGCGCAGCGTGAATTCTTCCGACAATAAGGTGATGGATGTGCGCAACGGGTCGAAAAATAACGGCGAAGCCATCCAGCTGATGCAGGATCTGAATAACACCGCCCAGCAGTTCCGGCTCATCAAGCTGAGCAACGGCTACTGGAGCATTCTTAATGTGAACAGTAACAAGGCAGTCGAAGTCACAGGAGCCTCCACCGCAGACGGTGCGAAGCTCCAGCAGAACCTCTACCGTGGCGATCTCCACCAGCAGTGGAAGCTGGTTCAGGTGAACTAGAGCTTTATGGTAAGAGCCCCCTTCTCCATCTGCAGGGCGGTCCGGGACAGTACCGGATTGCCGTGCGGGGTGAAGGGGGTCTTTTGCGTGATGGAGTAGGGACGGATGTATACGAAAAACCGAATACATTGGGAGGGCGAGGAGCAGCGAGGGCAAATGTGTGTGAAAAACCGAATACATTCGGCATGTGCGGGGGTGCGAGAGCAAATGTGTGTGAAAAACCGAATACATTTGGCATGTGCGGGGGTGCGAGAGCAAATGTGTGTCAAAAACCGAATACATTCGGCATGTGCGGGGGCGCGAGAGCAAATGTATGCGAAAAACGGCTCTCCCCTGCCACTGCTGCAAGCAGCCTCCGCCGTATTTCAGTAACATGGGATATGCATCTTCGACTCTCCTGCAGTCGTAATGTCAAAAGCAACATCCATCCATATGAAAGCAACGTCAAGCTATAGCTTGCAAGGTCCTGTTGTGATTAAATACATAAAGAATACAGCATTTATGCTGATGATTACTAGCTGGCAACTAATCATGGAATGATGGACTCGAAAGGATGAATACGAATCATGGACAAACAGCAACAGCTCGGCTTAACGCCGCCGATGGGATGGAATTCGTGGAACACTTTTACTTGGGATATCAACGAGCAATTGATCCGGGAAGCGGCCGATACGCTGGTGGCGGACGGTTATAAGGATGCGGGCTATGATTACATTGTGATTGATGACTGCTGGAGCCTGAAGGACCGGGACAAGGATGGCAAGCTGGTGGCTGATCCGGTCAAATTCCCGAACGGAATGAAGGCGGTTGCAGATTATATTCACTCCAAGGGACTGAAGTTCGGGATGTACTCTTGTGTGGGAACGCATACCTGCGCCGGGTATCCGGGCAGCTTCGAGCATGAATTCCAGGATGCGGAGTCACTGGCGGAGTGGGGCGTAGATTTTCTTAAATATGACTACTGTTTCAAGCCCAGACATATGTCGGGGGAGCTGCTGTACAAACGGATGAGTCTTGCCCTCAAAAACTGCGGAAGGGACATCCTCTTCTCCGCATGTAACTGGGGGGAGGATAACGTCTACCAGTGGATTCGTGAATCCGGCGCACATATGTACCGGTCCACCGGCGACATTCAGGACAGCTGGGAATCGATCAAGACCCTCGCGCTGTCGCAGCTCGACAAAGCCGCCTACACCGGAGCCTACTGCCATAATGATCTGGATATGCTGGTAGTCGGCATGTACGGGGGCAGCAACAGTGACTTCATCGGCAGCCAGATCGGCGGCTGCACGGATGTGGAGTACAAGACCCACTTCTCGCTGTGGAGCCTGCTGGGATCTCCGCTAATGATCGGCAGTGATATCCGCAAGGCGAATGAAGCTACCAAGAAGATTCTGCTGAACCCGGATCTGATTGCGATCAACCAGGATATCGAGGGCCGCGGAGCTTACCGCATTAAGCCTGAGCCGCAGTGGTTCCATACCAATGAAGTGTTCATGCTGGTAAAAGTATTAGCAGACGGTGACTTGGCGATAGGGTTCTTCAACCTGAGCGATGGTCAAAGAGAGATGTCGCTGCAATTCTGGGATTTCGGGCTTCCGTATGCCTCCGGCAAATCGCTGTCGCTGTATGACTGCTGGGAGCACAAGGAGCTTGGGGTGTTCAGAGAACGGTTCGCTCCGGTTGTGCCAGCTCATGATTGTCTGGTTGTACGGGCGAAACTGGTGTAAAGAAAGAAGAGAAGCGTATGAGCATGAACAGAACCTGCAGACAATGCGGCGTCCCCTTAATGACGGATGATGTGGCGATTTACTTGAAGCTGGTCACGCGCAATGCCCAGGATTTCCTGTGCATCGACTGCCTCGGCGTCCAGTTGAAATGCGGACGAGAGCCCATTGAGCGGCTGATCCAGTATTTCAGGGAATCCGGCAAATGCGTGCTGTTCCGTTAACGTTACTGACAAGCCAGAGCAGCGGTCTCCAAGGATGGAGAACCGCTGCTCTGTGTATGTTTTGGGGCCCCCGCAAAGTACCTGTGTCATCATCGAAGCTAAAGCTCCACTTTATGGGGTTATTTTGTGTGGGACAGTGTTATCAAGACAGGGGGTATTACGTATATATACGGTTAACATTCGGGCTATATCTTCGGGCGGCATGGCACGGTCGCTCATGAACCAGTGATGGATAAGCCCAAATTGGGCGTTACCCAAATAAGCTATGGCATATTCAGTAAACAGGCGGCTTTCGTGATCCATCTCCGGTTGATGTTGTATAAGATTATCATATAAACGTGTACCCGTCAGATACCGCAGGCGTTCTTGGATCTCTGCCGGAGCATCCGGATGGAATAATGCCTTGAAAAAACTGGCATGCTGCTGCATATATTCAAAGGCCTTAGTGATAGGTGGGAAAGCTCCTTGCGGATCAGGGTAGTCGATTAACTCCTTCATATGGATGGGCTCAAATACCTCTAATAACCCTTGAATAAATGATGTTTCCTCAATCAGATGAAAAATATCTTTATAGTGCAAATAGAAGGTACCCCGGTTAATCCCTGCTTTTTCACATAGATTCTTGACCTTCAGCCCTTTAATTCCTTCCTGCTCCAAAATAGAAAATAAGGCATTCTCCATTAGGGTACGGCTGCGGACGACTCTCATGTCTGTACTCTGTTCAATCATGGGCTGATCTCCTTTTTACTGATAACCATTAATTAATCAACACTATTGACATTGTATCTATTAATATACACTTTGCCTGTAATGTTCATTGATCTCCTTGGTATGCCTGATTATAATAGGTCCTAGCGCTGGAATCAACATGTGTTCATTATCTTCGCCATGGCAGGAACTTAACTAGGAGGTTTAACATGGAATATCGTTTTCTTGGAAAGACCGGTACTAAGGTCAGCAGCTTTGCGCTTGGCGGGTCTGGTTTTGGAACCAGGACAAGTGAAGCAGAGAGCCGGCTAATCATAGATAAGGCTTTGGATTACGGGATTAATCTAGTGGATACCTCTAATATTTACGGACAGGGAGAATCAGAACGTGTGATAGGCCAAGCTATTAAGCACAGACGGGAGAACGTATTGCTGGCTACTAAATTTGGTGCGGAGTCCCCTGAGAAAATTAATCAGAGCGGCGGGTCACGCCGCTGGATCAGGACGGCTGTCGAGCAAAGTCTGTTACGTCTGCAAACCGACTATATAGACATTTATCAGCTTCATCTTCCGCTGGAATGGATGGGCTATGAAGAAATTCTGCTCACGTTAAACGATTTGGTGAGGGAGGGGAAAATTCATCATATCGGCACCTCCAATCACCTCGGCGGACAGCTTGTACAAGCACAGGCGATTAGCGACCGTTATCATATTCAGCGTTTTGTAAGTGAACAGACACCCTATTCGTTGATTAACCGGCGCATGGAATTTGAACTTGCGGGAATCGCCAAGCAGTACAATTTGTCTCTATTTGTGTATAGTCCCCTATCCGGGGGCTTGCTGACTGGAAAATATAAACCGGGCCAGCCCGCACAAAGCGGCACACGCGCTTCCGATTTAAAAGGATATATGGATAATCTCGACCCGGAACTTGCCGAAAATGAATACAAGTTCAAGCTCATTGCCCAATTGCAGCAGTTAGCCAATGAATCGGGGATTTCGCTGGCGGATATGGCCACCGCTTTTACACAAAGCCATCCGGCTGTTACCTCTACAATATGGGGACCACGGACCTTGGAGCAATTGAGTGCCTATATCTCCGGTGCGGAGACCAGGCTCAGTACAGATGTGCTGGATGCGATTGATGTTATTGTTCCGCCAGGTAAACGGGTAGATGACAAAGAGCAAACCTGGACCCCGGAGTGGATGAAGCCGGAACAGCGCAGACGGCATATGTAGCTGAACGAACCTTAAGTATAATAACAAAAGCGGCAGAACAAGACTGATAACAGTCCCGTTCTGCCGCTGTGTTATTTATTTCAATTCACGAAGCCCGCCTGCTCCAGCAATCTAAGAATCACTGTCGCCGCCTCTGCACGGGTGGCGGATTGCCCTGGATGGAATTGTCCGTCAGGCGTTCCGGTGATCAGGCCTGCCTGAACCGCCTTGGCCACATCCTGCTGCGCCCAGCCCGCAATCTTGCCTGCATCCTTGAAGGCTGCCGGCTGAAGCTCTGAAGCTGGGAGCGGCGAGCCTGCAAGAGCCATCGCCTTAATCAGAATAACGGTCATCTCCTGGCGGGTAATGATGTCGTTCGGCCGGAAGGTATTGTCCGTTCCGCCCTGCACCAGACCCAGCTCAGCGGCTGTTCCGACACTTCCGGTGTACCATGCGCCGGAGGGGGTATCCTTAAACGAAACATCTGCCGAACTGGAGGAGGAGTAGCCCAGCGCACGAACCATCATCGCTGCGAATTCTGCGCGCGTTGTGGTAGCGTTCGGTGCGAATTTGCTGTCCGTTAAGCCGGTGAGGATGTACTTGGAGGCCAGCTTTTCGACGGATGCCTGTGCCCAGTGCCCCTTGATATCCTCGAATGTCTTGTTGCTTGAAATTACCGCAAACGTGCCGTTGCTTGGACTGTAAAAGATTACACCGGTGCCGTTGATGACAGCCGGAACGAAGGTGAAGCTTCCGTCCTTTTCAATTCGCACCACAGTAGTATTGCGGCTATCCGCCGGAGCATCGAGCTGCAAGGTGTGCCGGGAATAGCTGCCCTTGAACCCCGGGATCTCCACCGTACGTCCATTGGCTTCAGCCGTTACCGTGTATTCAATGGCAGGGCTGATTACTTTGCCCTGGGCTGCCAGAACAGCCTGAAGGATCTCTTGCTGCCGCTGTTTCGGCAGGACCGTCATACTGACCTTAAGCTTCCAGTCCCCGGTTCCCAATTGCTGTTCCCAAGCAGCGGTATCAACCGCTTTTACAGGGAAGTGGAAGGTGCCGAGAGGAGACGAGACGGTGATCTGTTCCGCCGCTTTTACCTTCTGGGCATCCAATGTGGCTGTTGCAGTAGTTCCTGTAACCTCTGCTTCGACGGTCAAATGGCCGCTGCCGCTTGGTGCTTCTGGCTGAACAGGGGTGACCGAGCCAACGGTAGTGCCGCCCCCGTTGCCGCTACCGCCGTTCGTACCGCTATTGTTACCGCCACTATTGCCGCCGCCAGGATCACCGCCGCCGTTATTGCCGCCGCCAGGATCACCGCCGCCGTTGTTGCCGCCGCCGGGATCACCGCCGCCGTTGTTGCCGCCGCCGGGATCACCGCCGCCGTCAGTCACAAGCGTATGCCGCGGATAAATATCGAACCGGTCGAACGCAGGTGCGTATTGGTGCGGGACCGCTGTGTAAGGAGTGAAGCCTTGCGCCCCGGTTCCTCCATAAGGATTGGAGCCGCCGTCATACGTATTGTTATTGGAGAAGCGGATGCTGTTGGTGCCGGCCTTCAGCTCAACATCAAAGGTCTGAGTGGCGAACTGCTGCCATGAGATAGTGTTCTTGAAAAAGACGGTCTGCGGCTCTCCGCCGTTGACGCTAACTTGCGCATACCGTTCAACAACGTCATTGTTGTAAGCGTGCGTCCCGGCGCTTTCACCGTTCGCGTAGGTGACGACCAGCTTGTAGGTGCCTGCTTTGGACACTGTGATGTCCTTCAGCTCCAGATACCGCTCTGTTCCGTCATAGGAGGTAATACCGTTTACATATTTGCCGCCGGAGGCGTATTTGGCAAAGGCATCCTCACGGATGAGCGGCAGCTCGGAGCCGGCCGGAGTACCTACGACCGTTGCCGCCTCTGCCTCAACGGAATATACAGAAGTCTGGCTGACGAAGGCTGCGTTAATATAATCGAGACTAAGCGCAGCGCTGGAACGTACATCAACCAGGTTAATACCTGTGCGTAAGAAGGTTGGTACTGTAGCGGTCTTCCATTGTCCGCCGCTATCCGTAACAGGCAGATCCACGAGCGGCTTGCGGTCATGTTGAATTTGCATTTTGCCTGCGCCCGATGCTGCATAGCGGAGCTGCAGATCATACATGCCGTCCTCCAGTACACTTACTACAAAGCGGGTATTAGCGTCCTGGCTGCTGCCGTAACCGGTCACATATCCGGCGCCCTCGAAGCCTTCAAGGCTGCTTTCTCTCGACAACCCCAGCGCAGGATCGTAGTCGGCGAATTCCGCCTGTACGCGGTAATTGGGGTGTGCGCCCGGTAAGCCGCTATACGTCAGTTCGATCGCATCAAGGGTGGATTCACCCTGGCCCGCTTCTCCCGTATCCGGGTTGTATTTGCTGATGCCGATGGAATGTGTCCCTTGCGTCAGATCGGCGAAGATCGTATTGCCTCCCAGCAGCTGCATGTTGTAATCCGCACGCAGAACCACCTTCGTAGCCGGCTGATCGTCAATCTTGATGAACCATTCGGAATTGATGCGCTGATTCGCATCTCCGGTGTTGGATTGATTACGCATGGTGGAGGTTGCGCCGCTGCCTCCAATCAGATCCAGACGGTAGCTCCCGTCTGCCGGAACTGTAACCTCGGTCCACTTCACCAGGCTGTCCGCAGCCTTGATGCCTTGGACGTACTGGCCGTTCGAGGCGGAGCGTCCGGTGCTCTTGCGCGGATAGTGATCCGTGAGGGTCACGTTGGTCCGCACCTCGGCATTCTCAGCCTCGAAGCGCTGATAGAAAGTCTCCTTCGGGGCATGATCAACAGCCGGAGTAATGACTGCATAATACGCCGAGGTGTAATCGTTCAGGTTGACATCCAGAGTGACCGAGCCGTTCTTGACGGGATAATCGCGGTCCAGAATCTGGGTAGGCTCTACGAGAAAACCGGTCAAGCCTGTATATCCAGCGTGCCATACGGTGATATGCACGGCTTCTGCGTCTGTGAGGAAGGAGGGGCTGTTCCCATTGCCGGTCACGTTGTTGAACACGATCTGGCCGTCTCCTTGTGTGCCTCCGAACGCGATACCGACCTGCTTTTTGTTGTCTTGAATGGAGCTTAGCCCATACAAGCCGGGGCCGAAGGCGTCATTCTCATGTCTCGCGTTGATGACCTCTATCTTGGCCATATCGCCGCCCATCATATCGGCATACCATTTGTAGAGCCACCATGCCCCGTTAGGCTCGTTCTGCCCGGCGAGCAGCGACCCGTAGGAGTTGGCCGTGTTCCAATACGGCAGCATGCTGTTCATTTTCAGCTCATCATAACGTGCGATGTAATGAATCAGCGAGCCGCCTACGGCAATCTCCGAGGTTGCGGCATACTCATTGATGTCCACTTTGATCGGGAAGGGAACCGTCCGGTCCGGGTACAGCTCTTTATAGCGCTGCAAGGACCCTGCTTCCACCGTCCGGAAGGTGGCTACGTTCGAG
The DNA here is from genome assembly GCF_042684125.1 of Paenibacillus rhizoplanae. NCBI lineage: Bacteria > Bacillati > Bacillota > Bacilli > Caryophanales > Paenibacillaceae > Paenibacillus > Paenibacillus rhizoplanae. The sequence goes on from NZ_JBHUKY010000003.1 coordinate 171,656, forward strand.
GGAGCCTGGTTGAAGGCTTTGTCCCACAGCATATGCCAGCTGATAATGTCCGGCAGACAGTCATTTTCTACGCAGTAGGGAATGAAATCCTCGAATACCTTGGCTCCATATTGGGTTAGATTTACTCCCGAAATGACTGCGCCGGGGTCAATCTCTTTGATCTTTTTCGTTACCGCCAGCCAGTCGCTGTTGAATACGGCTCTTGAATTCTTGCCTGTCTGGTTATCCGCCAGCAGCTGGGGATAACGGGTATTGTTCTGCTCAGGCTCATTGAACGGGATATAGATGAATCTGGCATCCGCATCCCGTCCCGGATTCGCGGCCTCCCATTGCTGCTTGTAGGCCTTGACAGCTGTTGTAATCGGAATGACGGCCTCCTGAATATATTCGTTAGCCGTTCTGGACGGATAGTACCAATGCTGATAATAATCCTGCATAACGATATTTACAGCTTCCCCGCCGGCCTCGAAGAAATAGTCCGATACCCGGAGCGCGTCGCCAGTCGGATGCTGAATACCGTTCGGCGGTTTTTGGGAGATATGCGAGGGCTTGATCGGAATCAGTGTATTGATATCCGGCACATTCGGCTCGCTGATCGCATACAGTGCGCCGGAAGAGCCATGGAATACAGGTCCGAGCGAGCGGTCTGCCAGATCGACCGAGATTTTGGCTGGCTTGGCTGAAGTGTTCTCTTCATGCTTCGTCGCCGCATAGAGTGCGCTTACCTGATTGGCATCTAACTGGACATTGTAAATCCGAAGATCGTCGAATTTCCCCTTGATATCTCCATCCGAGGTATAGAGCGATCTGCCGAAATCATTGAATTTCAAGGCGTTCAGATAATCACGCGAGAAGAAATGCTCCAGAACGGAGGGCATGGTCGCTCCTGATGAGCTTTTGCCCTGATCCAGACCTTTGATGCCAACGGGAACACCGTCCAGGTATACCTCGTAGGCCCCGCTGCTGGTCATAGTGACGGTCACCTGCTGCCACTTGCCCTTAGCCGGGTTACGGTTCCAGACGATATCGCCTTTGTAGCTGGCAATCTGGCTTGGGTTCGTGCCGGTATAGACCCGGTTGCTGAAGGTGCCGTCTCCGGCGATGATAATGAACTCGGAATCCTGCCAGCCGCTAACCCCGGCATTCGTCAGCCCCTTCTCGGCAATTGTGGAGGACAGCAGACGGTTATAGGCGTTAGCCGAAGAGTCGATGTTGGCCCAAAAGGAGATGGACAGTTCATCCTTGATTCTGCTGTAGAGCTGATCGGGCAGCTTCAGCCAGGCAGTACCGTTCCCGCCGCCGGGTAAAGAGAGGACGTCTCCGCGCTGGTCGTCATAGACAATGGCAGCGACTCCCTTAAGCTCGGCGCGTTCAGCGGCCGCATCGGGGTAGACGCTGTTCACCACCGTGGTGCGGTCAAGCACCTGTCCGGGGCGGAAGCTCCATTGGAACAGCGGGGCCGCTTCAGCAGCGGTCTTCATCTGGACTTGCTCAGGGGCAGTCTCCTGAACAGGAGCAGCCTCCGGCAGTGCAGCAGCGTCCGCCACCGCAGCAGCATCCGGCTCCGCCGGGGAAGCAGGGACTTCATCGGAGTCAGGTGCCGTAACCGGACCGGTCACTAACTCCGAATCAGTCACCCATACAGAATCTTCCACAGGAACCGGGTCTGCTGCCGGAGCTGTGGAAGCGCTTGCCAAACTGGAGGGCAGGAGAGTCAGAATTGCCAGTATAGATATCAGTGAACGCTTAAGATATAGCCTCAATAGATACTCACCTCTTTTGTTTTTTGGGGATACCTGTCCTAATAGAACGGTCTTCGAACTTGAAACAATTCTCTATTCACTAACACTTATCTCCGCTATCTCTGCATAGGCACCGCAACCTCCCTGTCATTGCTGCTTCGCTTCACCGAGAATGTTAAGTGAATGACCCTTACTATAAAATCAAGCTTTTTTACTGTTTTTGTTCCTTTCTTTACGTCTCTGGGTTCCTGCCTGGAGCGAACAGACAGGGAAGCAGAAGCGGGAGCCGCAGAATCCTGCCAGCCCTTTCCCCGTAATCTCCCTACATGTAAAAAAGGGAACGAAAAGAGTAAAAAAAAGACATGCAGAGCAGGGTGGCGGGAAAGCAGCCGGGAGTCTATCATTAAAGGTATTCTACAAAGGTGTTCCACAAAACTCTGCCGCCGGAGGTTATGACTTGAAAGCACCCTTCACCTTGAAGCCCAGTCGCCGTTTTGTGAGCGTGAAGAACAAGATGCTGTTCTTTTTCCTGCTGGCCATTCTGATTCCGGTTGTGATTCTGTTCGTTAACTCCTATATATCCTCCCAGCAGATGCTTGAACGTAAATATACGGACCTGCTGGCCGATGTGACGAGGCAATCGAATATCCGCATCGAGGAATTCCTGGAGGACACGAAGCAGATTTCGCTCATCGCCAGCTACGGGATTAACAGCTACATCTCAGCCGTCTCGCAGGAGAACTACCCGGTACAGAACTATCTGCACGACAGCTCTGTGACGAACGAACTTCAGGCCACGCAATTGCTGATGAATTACATCACTATGAAGGACCGTGCCATCTCTATCTATGTCTACAATCTGGTGAATGGGAGCGATCTCTATGTGGCCCCGAACAAGCCTGTCGACTATACGTATAACCCCCGTGAGGAGGACTGGTTCACCGAATTCCTGCGTTCTGACGATATTACGCGCGATCTGCCGACCCGGCTGGACCTGCAGACCAAGGCGGACAGCAATTGGACGGTTTACAATCTGCGTAAAATCTTCGATATGGAGAATGGCAAGCTGCTCGGCGTAATGGCGGTAAGTGTAGACATTGACTTCATCAACCGGCTGAACAAGCGGATGGAGGCAGGCAACCGCTCGGCCTTCACCGTTACCGATGACAGCGGCATGATTATATTCAACAACAATTATAACCTGATCGGCAAGCCGTTCAGGACACTTTTTCCGGTCCGTGAGGAAGAACTTGCCGCAGGTTCAGGCAGGCAGATTGTCCGCGTAGCCGGGAAGGACTATATTCTGATCCAGTCGCCATTTGAGGAACATAACTGGAAGACTTATATGTACATGCCGGTGGAAGAGCTAGCGGTCGAAGGCTACATCCTGAAGCGGAATCTGTGGACGATTGCCGTCGTGCTGCTCTTGTTCGCCCTGGCCAGCTCGGTGTACATGTCGAATCTGATCACACGGCCGATCAAGCAGCTGATCCGCAATATGACGCTGGTGGAGCAAGGGAAATTCGATAATCTGCCGGCGGTCCGCTCGAATGACGAGATCGGTGTCATGGCCAGCCGGTTCGAGCAGATGTCTGCTGAACTGAAGCAACTGGTGGAGCGGATCTACGTGGAGCAGGAGCAGAAGGTTGAGGCCGAGATCCGGGCCTTGCAGGCGCAGATCAGCCCCCATTTCCTGTACAATACGCTGAATTCGGTCAAGTGGATCGCCACCATGCAGCAGTCGGACAAAATTGTAGAGATGACCGGGGCGCTGATCTCCATGCTCCGCTATACCGCCAAGACGGACAACCGGCTGGTGCCGATCCGCGAGGAGCTGGAGCACATCGGGCATTATATCGTCATTCAAAAGGTGCGTTATTTCAACCGGATCGAATTCCATTCAGAAGTGGAGGAGACGCTTGCGGAGCAGGAGATTCCGAAGCTGAGCATCCAGCCGCTGGTCGAGAATGCGATCTTCCACGGAATTGCCGACCAGGAGGACGGGCTGCTGTCTATCGAGGTCCGGCGGGCCGGGAATGCTGAACTCAACATTACGGTCAGAGACAACGGTGCGGGCATAAGCGCTGAGGCGGCAGCGAAGCTGCGCAGCAGACTGGGCGGTGCAGAGGACAGCGGCGGCATCGGCGTTACCAATGTGCATCAGCGGGTACGCCGGTTATACGGCGAGCCGTACGGGGTATCGTTCGAGAGCAGTCCGGGGCAGGGTGCGGTATTCGTGATCACAATTCCCATTCGGGACAGGAAGGGGGGCTATTGAGTATGCTGGGTGTGATTATCGTGGATGACGAGCTGCTGATGCGTATCGGTCTGAAGTCGATCATTCAATGGGAAGATGAGGGCTTCACGATTCTGGGGGAGGCCGCCAACGGGCGCGAGGCGCTGGAGCTGGCCGGGACGCACCGGCCGGATCTGATTATTACGGATATCAAAATGCCGGTGATGGACGGTCTGGAGCTGATCCGGGAGGCCCGGCGGCTGGACATCGGCGGGCAATTCGTCATTCTTAGCTGTCTGGAGGAATTCCAGTATGCCCAGGAGGCGCTCCGGCTCGGGGCGGCGGACTATCTGATCAAGAGCGACATGAAGCCGCAGCAGCTGGTGCATGTGCTGGAGACGGTCAAGAAGCGGGCCGTCCGCCTCTCCGCAGGCAGTTCCGCCGGAATGCCGCCCGGCTCCTACAAGGAGAGCATCGAGCATTTGAAGGAGACGCTGTTCAAGGAAGTGCTGAGCGGCTTCAAGGGAGCCGAAGAGGTGCTCGCCCGTCGTGAAGCGCTGCACATCCGCTTGTCGGACGGGCCGATGGTGCTGATGAAGCTGCGGATCAACCGGTTCGACCAGCTCCGGCGCAAGTACGTGGAGCAGGACGAGAAGCTGCTGCGCTATTCGGTGGCGAATATTCTGGAAGAGATCCTGCCCCGCAAGCGGGCGAAGGAGATCATTGTCATGAATTCTGCTGAATATGTGCTGCTGCTCGATCTCGGGGAGGAAGGGCGGATTGTCCGCACGGAGATCGAGCGCGCCGCCGCCAAGATCCAGGCGGCGATGAAGGATTTCCTGAAGCTGACCCTGTCGATCGGCGTCAGCGCTCCGGCTCCCGGCTTTGGCGCCCTGAAGCGGGCCTATCAGGAGGCGGACATGGCGCTTGACGAGCTGTTCTTCGCCAGCGGGAGCGGCCTGTCCTTCTATGATAAGGCCAGGAGCCGTCAGAGAAGGGGGGAGCGGCTGTTCATCGACAAGCCTTGCATGCGGAAGTTCAGGCAGGATACCGAGAGCGGGAGCGAAGGGGCGCTTGCCTTCCTGAACAGCCTGAAGGATACTATGCTGCTGGAGGGCTGCACGAAACAGGCGGCGCGTTCGACCTACATACGGATGCTTGGCGCGATTCTGTCCTGCTTCCCGGCGCTTCCCGAGCCGAATGAAGCCGGGCTTACGGTGTACGAGAGCATTCTCCATGAAGAGAGTCTGGAGGGGCTGCACCAGACCGTCGCCGGTTATCTGGAGCAGTGCAGAGCGCAGATGTCGGAGGGACAATCCTCCCGGAGTTATGCAGAGCAGGCGAGTGAGCTGATGATGCAGCTCTACGCAGAGGATATCTCGCTGCAGTCGGTGGCGGAGCAGATTAACGTGAACGCCTCCTATCTCAGCAGGGTATTCAAGCAGGAGACCGGCGAGAATTTCGTCAGCTTCCTGACCCGGCTTCGTATGGAGAAGGCCAAGAGCCTGCTCAGGGACAGGAACATCAAGGTCTATGAGGTTGCTGAGCGTGTGGGTTATCCGAACACCGCTTATTTCAGTAAGCTGTTCAAGAAGCTGAACAGTATGAGTCCCGAGGAATACCGGGGCTAGAAAAGTGTCAGATTAACGGACCTGAGAGACCCTATTCCCAGCAAAACGCCACCTTTTGCGGATTAACGGACTGAGGAGCCCTTATCGTCTCTCTACGAGAGGTTTAGGAGTAGAGATTCCAAGAATAAGCTCCATGATGGGTTTAGAATAGATAGTAGACGCCACTTAACGGACGGAGGGATAATAAGGATCACGGAGGTGTGTTGCCATGGGTGAACAACGAAAACGGTACAATGAAGA
>NZ_JBHUKY010000004.1:0-62121 GCF_042684125.1 Paenibacillus rhizoplanae
AGCCAGGATCAAACTCTCCAAATTGGTATTTAGAAAGAGCGATTGCTCATTTTGAAACATCTGACGAGAATTTACATTCTCATTTTGGATCTCACCGAAGTGATTTCCAGGTACTCACTCGTTGTTCAGTTTTCAAAGATCAAGCTCGTTGTCAGCGACGATTACTTCGTCACCAGCAACTCTTATAATATATCACATCCAGCCAATCAATGCAAGCTCTTTTTTTCAACTTCTTTTCGAGCAAACCGTTGATGTTTCGCGGCCAGAAATAGAATATATCATGGATAGAGATTGATTGCAAGCATTATTTTGAAACCATTATATCTGAGTATTCAACCCCTATGCCAAGAGAACCGCCTGAGCAGCTCCCTTGGTTATTAGGGTCTGGTATCAGAGAAATGCTCAGTCTTTATTACGCATATGAGGGAACAGCAGCACATCACGGATAGACGCTGAATTGGTCAGCAGCATAATCAGACGGTCTACTCCGATTCCAAGGCCCCCTGTTGGCGGCATACCGTACTCCAGGGCACGGATGAAATCATCATCCATCTCATGGGCTTCATCATTGCCTTGCTCTTTCTCGTGAATCTGTGCTTCGAAGCGCTGACGCTGGTCGATCGGGTCATTCAGCTCGCTGAACGCATTGGCATGCTCGCGGGCTACAATGAACAGCTCGAACCGGTCGGTGAAGCGCGGATCCTCTTCATTCTTTTTGGCAAGCGGAGAGATCTCTACAGGATGTCCCATTACGAATGTCGGCTGAATCAGCGTCTCTTCCACAAACTGCTCGAAGAACGCATTCAGGATATGTCCAAAGGTCATATGCTTCTCCACCGGTACCCGGTGTTCCTTCGCCAGTGCCTGTGCTTCTTCGTTCGTCATCTGAACACCAAAGTCTACTCCGGTTACTTCCTTAACGGCATCCACCATAGTAACACGGCGCCAGCCCGGAGACAGATCTACTTCCTGCCCTTGATAATTAATCACCTGGGAGCCCAGTACCTCACTGGCAATATGAGCGATCATGCTCTCTGTCAGATGCATAATATCCTTGTAATCCGCATACGCTTCATACAGCTCGATCATCGTGAATTCCGGATTATGGCGTGTCGAGATGCCTTCATTACGGTATACACGGCCAATCTCATAGACCTTCTCCAGACCGCCAACGATTAGGCGCTTCAGATGCAATTCGATAGCAATCCGCATATACAGCTGCATGTCCAGAGTGTTGTGATGGGTGATGAACGGACGGGCCGCAGCTCCGCCTGCGATGGCATGCAGGGTTGGAGTCTCCACCTCTAAATAGCCCAGCGAGTCCAGATAACGGCGCATCGACTGGATAATCCGTGAACGCGTGATGAAGGTCTGCTGCACCTCAGGGTTAATGATCAGGTCCACATAACGCTGACGGTAGCGGAGTTCTACATCCTTCAGGCCATGGTACTTCTCGGGAAGAGGAAGCAGGGACTTGGAAAGCACCTCGAGGTTATCCACTTTAATGGAGGTTTCGCCGGTCTTTGTCTTGAACAGGGTGCCCCGGATACCAACGATATCGCCAAGATCAAGGATCGTGAAGGCTGCATACTGCGCCTCAGGGATGCTGTCCTGTCGCACATAGATCTGGATTTTGCCGCTAAGGTCCTGAATATGAGAAAAGCTTGCCTTACCCATGACCCGTTTCGCCATAATGCGCCCGGCCACACTGACCTCCAGCGCCAGCTCGTCCAGCTCTTCCTTGGTCTGCCCGTCGTATTTGGCCAGAAGATCACCCGCCGCAGCGGTACGCTCATATTTCTTGCCAAACGGATCGATCCCGAGTGCACGGAGCTCGTCCAGCTTGCCCCGGCGGATCTGCAGCAATTCACTTAATTCCTTCTCTGTAGTTTCCACGTTGTTGACTTCTTCCTTCATGTTTCTTCATCCTCTCTTACTCACGGTATACAAAAGAAGAAACGGCTCCGCCCTAAACCCGAGGACAGTCCGTTCCGGTACAAAATATAAGCTGTATGTGTTCACCCATATTTTACGGCTGGTATTCATATCTTTTGAAAAAAGCTTCCCTAAGGAAGCTTTCGGAACCATTTTACTTCATTTTGATATCAAGAATTTTATATTGAATGACGCCTGCCGGGACACTAACATCCACAATCGTACCAATCTTCTTGCCGATGATCGCTCTGCCTACAGGGCTCTCATTGGAGATTTTATTATTGAGCGGATCGGATTCTGCAGTACCCACGATAGTGTACTCCATGACGTCGCCATACTCCATATCTTCAACGTTCACAGTAACTCCGATACTTACCACATCTGTCACGATCTCATCACTATTAATGATACGCGCATTGCGGAGCATCTTCTCCAAAGTAAGAACCCGTCCCTCTATGAAGGCCTGTTCATTCTTCGCGTCTTCATATTCCGAGTTTTCGCTGATATCTCCGTAGCCGATGGCCACTTTGATACGTTCCGCTACCTCGCGGCGCTTCACGGATTTGAGGAACTCCAGTTCTTCTTCCAGACGCTTAAGTCCGTCCGGTGTAAGGATGACTTCTTTATCGCTCATCTCAACCGATTCTCCTGTCGTATACATTTATTGAAAACACCATACTATATGCGAATCCGGAGGGATCAGAACCCTCCTTCACCATTGCTCCTGCTGTAACGGCGATTTTATACTGTGAAATTATATTGGAACCGCTACAAAATGTCAATGACGCCCTGTATAATGTTTAGCGATACTCAATAAAGCACACAGGAAAGGGGCTTAGTCCCAGGAATTCGTGAGGCTCATACGGCGAAAAGCGCGCCATCTGCGCTCTCCTGCTCCTCGTCCTGCTTAAGCTGACCGACAAAATCATTCAAAATCCGCACCATCTCGTCACGTTTCGTTTCTTCCATAATAACATCCTTCACGCGGGCCGCCGCCTTAAAACCCTTCAAATACCAGGCCAGATGCTTACGCATCTCGCGGACAGCCACCGCTTCACCCTTAAGAGCAATCAGGCGGTCCATATGAAGAATAGCTACCTTAATCTTCTCTTCGGCGCCAGGCTCCGGCATGAGCACACCAGTGTCCAAATAATGAATCGTCCGGTACAGCATCCACGGATTGCCCAGCGCACCCCGCCCGATCATTACACCGTCGCACCCGGTCTGGTCCAGCATCGCCCGCGCATCCTCCGGTGTATTCACATCGCCATTGCCGATTACCGGGATGGATACTGCCTCTTTAGCCATACGGATATAATTCCAGTCTGCGCGCCCGGTGTAGAGCTGCTCGCGGGTCCGCCCGTGTACGCTGACCGCCGCTCCGCCGGCCCGTTCCACCGCACGCGCATTCTCTTCAACGAAGATATGCTCGCTGTCCCAGCCGATCCGCATCTTCACGGTGACCGGTTTGTCCACGGCATCCACTACAGCGGATACCATCTCGTAGATTTTGTCCGGATTCAGCAGCCAGCGCGCTCCGGCATCACATTTGGTTACCTTCGGCACCGGGCAGCCCATATTAATGTCGATGATATCGGCATTCGTTTCTTTATCGACAATTCTCGCCGCATCCACAAGTGACACCCGGTCCCCGCCAAAAATCTGCAGACTCAGCGGTTTCTCACGCTCATCGACAAACAGCATCTCACGCGTACGCTGATTGCCATGCACAATTGCTTTGCCGCTGACCATCTCTGCACAGACCAGGCCGGTGCCGAATTCCTTGGCAATCAGACGAAACGCCGGGTTACATACGCCAGCCATAGGCGCCAGCACGACCTGATTTTTCAATTCAATATCACCGATCTTCAGCATGGCCCAATCACTTCCCTACCTTAATTTGTAACGTTCAGCCCTGTCTTATAATGCCGGATGGGCCAATTCCTCTACTGTAACTTCCAGAAAATCCGCAATTTTATTTAAAATTTGATCTTCCAAACGTCTGTTGCCCCGCTCTACTGCGCCAAGCACAGCAAGTGATATTCCGACAGAATCCGCCAGTTCCTGCTGCGTGTAGCCCTTCAGCTTCCGGAACGCTCTGACCCGTCTTCCCATACGTTTGTTGTCCACAAGCGAATTCCTGCCTTTCCATCTATGTCTTGCAGCGCTGTTGTGATTAATCTGCGGAATCCGGAAGACTCTTCGTTCTGCGATAAGATATCACTTAGCGGCAGAAGGACAAACGCCCGCTCCAGCATCCTCGGATGAGGCAGCGTCAAATCCGGCGTATCCAGGGTCAACCCCTCTACCCACAACAAATCCAAATCTACCGTTCTCGGTCCATACTGTACATCCCGGACCCGTCCTAACTGGTTCTCCGTGTCCAGCATCACATGAAGCAGATCCTCCGGTGCCAGTGTGGTGCGCAGAACAGCCGCCATGTTAAGAAACTGAGGCTGATCCAGATATCCGACGGGCTCCGTCTCGTATACCCGGGAGGTGCGTACCACTTCAATCTCTTCGTGATACTCCAGCCGTCGCAGGGCTTCTCTCAAGGTACCTTGACGGTCACCCAGGTTAGCCCCTAAAGCAATATAAGCCTCTGATGCCTCAGAGGTGGAATGTATGTTCATCAGTCTGTCTCACTTTCTCGTCCGGCGCAGTTCTACAGTGACTCCCTGGAAATGAATATCAAAAGGAGGATGCGGCTTGGTCACCTGGACCGTTACTGCATTGATAACAGTATAAGTGTCCAGTAACCCGGATGCAATATGTTCAGCCAAAGCTTCTATCAGCTTGAAGGACTGGGTTTCGACTATTTTTCGGACTACAACATGAACTTCAGCATAATTCACGGTCTGCTCCAGATCATCACTGAGCCCCGCTCCCTGCAAATCAAGCTCCAGCTCGAGGTCGATATAATAACGCTGGCCAAGCTTCCGTTCCTCTTCAAACACTCCGTGGTAACCGTAGTACTCCATGCGGTGCAGCTTCATTTTATCCATATAAGGTACCTGCCTTCTCTTGAAGAATATAATCTATACGCAGAGCACAGGTGATCCTGCATATAACATGGCGTCACACATCTCTACGGTACGTTTCATCGCCGCGATATCATGAACCCGCACAAGCTGACAGCCCTGGGCAATCCCGAAGGCTATAGTAGCCGCGGTCCCCTCCAGGACATCATCTGCGGGCAGCCCGAGGGCGGTGCGGATGAATTTTTTGCGCGAAGTGGCCAGCAGCACCGGATATCCCAGCTTCGTCAGTGCGCTTAGTCCCGTCATGACCTGAAGATTCTCTGTATAGTCCTTGGCAAACCCGATTCCCGGGTCCAAAATAATATTCTCCGGCTTCACTCCAGCTGCCAGCGCCAGGTTAATGCTCGCGCTCAGGTCATCCGTCATATCGCTGATCAAATCGTTATAATCTCGGTCATGGCGGTTATGCATCAGAATGATTGGACAGTCTGCCTGCGCAGCAACCGCCGCCATCTGCGGATCGGCCTTGGCTCCCCATACATCGTTGATGATATGTGCACCAGCCTGAATCGCCTGGCGGGCAACTTCCGCCTTGTAGGTATCTATAGAGAGGGGGAGATGCGGGGCGGCACGATGGATGCGCTCAATGACAGGAAGTACACGGGCCAATTCCTCCTCAGCACTCACCGGCTGGTGACCCGGACGCGTAGATTCTCCGCCTATATCGATAATATCGGCCCCCTCTGCCGCCATTTGCAGCGCATGCTCTACGGCTCTATCCCGCTCCGTCCACAGGCCCCCATCCGAAAAGGAGTCCGGCGTCACATTGAGTATCCCCATAATCAGCGTGCGCTTGCCCAATTTCAGCTCGCTGCTTCCGCAGCGGTAAGTCCGCTCATAGATGATCGGCTTCATATCAGCATTTCCGTCCTTTCTCTGTACAGCCTCATAAGTGCAGCCGTCTGCTCTCCGCAGCGCCCGCTGCCTATGGCTACCTGCCGCTCTCCATTCCATAAGGTGCTCACCGGTACGATCTCCTGCACGGAATTGGTAAGGAAAATTTCATCCGCAGCCTCAAGCTGCTCCCAGCGGTAAAAGCCCTGTTCAGGCTGAAGGCTGGCCGCTGCCAGCTCAAGCACCATTTCCCGGGTAATTCCCGGAAGAATGCCGGTGGCGACATCGGGAGTATAGAGCCGCTTATTGGAGATGAAAAAAATATTGCTCACAATTCCTTCGGCAAGCTCACCCTGTGCGGTCAGCATCAGCCCCTCGGCCCCTCGCTCTGCGGAGGGATATCCAGTCAATTCACGTTTTGCCAGAATGTTGTTCATATAGTGCAGCGATTTGAGCCTTACCGGACCCTCTGGGGTATTGCGCCTGTGGTTCAGGAGCTGAAGTTCTTTGCCTCCCGTATAAAGGCCGGTTGGTGTAACCGGCAGGGCTTTGATATAGAGCAGATGATTCGGCTGCTTATAGGCTGCGGATGGCAGACCCAGAATATCCTCACCGGCGGTAACTGTGTAGCGGATATATGCCTCACTAAGCTCATTCTTGTCCATTACAAGCCGAATCCATTCCCGCAGCCCTTGTACATCCGTCTCAAAAGGAATGCCCAGCTGGCGGCAGCCCTCAGCCATTCTGCTCAGATGACGCTCCAGCAGGAAGGGCTGCCCCCTATAGGTGCGGAAGGTCTCGAACAGGCCCATGCCGTACAAAAAGCCGTGATCCAGAGCGGAGACCACGGCGTCTTTGGCGTCGACTGCTTTGTTGTTAAGTCCTATATAATTCATGCCGGTTCTCCGGCTCTCCGTTTCAGGAAATTGCGCAGCATCGTATGCCCGTGATCTGTAATGATCGACTCGGGATGGAACTGTACGCCTTCAATCGGGTATTCTTTATGCCGCAAGGCCATGATCTCGCCTTCAGCTGTCTCAGCGGTAATCTCCAGGCAATCCGGCAGACTCTCGCGTTCCACGATCAGTGAATGATAGCGTGTTGCTGTGAAAGGAGACTCCAGCCCTTCAAATACGGAGGTGCCGTTATGGTGGATCGGCGAGGTTTTGCCATGCATAAGACGTTCTGCACGGATGACATTACCGCCAAAAGCCTGTCCGATCGCCTGGTGTCCGAGACATACGCCGAATATGGGGATGATGCCTTTGAAATGCTGAAGCAGTGCAAGGCTAATCCCCGCCTCATTCGGTGTGCAGGGTCCCGGAGAGATCAGGATATGATCCGGGGCTAATGCTTCTATCTCCTCAATGCTGATCTCATCGTTGCGCGCTACCTTAACCTCTTCCCCCAGCTCACCCAGATACTGCACCAGGTTATACGTAAAGGAATCATAATTATCGATGACCAAGATCATATTGCGCTTCCTCCTTCGGCGCCGAGGGCAGCCCGCTCTTCCTGCTCGCGTTCACTGCAGAGAATGGCTTTTACTACCGCTTTGGCTTTGTTGTGGCATTCCCGGTACTCACGGTAAGGGTCCGAATCGATCACAATCCCCGCACCTGTCTGAATGTAGCCGATTCCGTCCTTCACTGCGAGCGTGCGTATGATTATATTTAATTCCATATTGCCGTTATAGTCAATCCATCCCATAGATCCCGTATATGGCCCCCGGCGGACCGGCTCCAGCTCTTCAATGATCTCCATGGTGCGCACCTTGGGCGCGCCCGTGATGGTGCCGCCGGGGAACAGGGCGGCAATAACGTCGTAGGCATCCTTACCAGGTGCCACGATGCCCTCCACCTGCGAGACGAGATGCATGACATGCGAGTATCGCTCCACGGTCAGCAGCTCCGGCACGCTGACCGTTCCGTAGGCAGCGACACGGCCGATGTCGCTGCGCTCCAGATCGACAAGCATAATATGCTCGGCGATCTCCTTCTCGCTCCCGCGCAGCTCCGCCTCCATGGCGGCGTCCTCCGCGGGAGTGTGGCCCCGCCGCCGGGTGCCGGCAATGGGGCGGGCGCTGACCTTGTCCCCGTGCAGCTTGACGAGCAGCTCCGGCGATGCGCTGGAGAGCGCGAAGCCGGGCGTGCGGAGCAGCCCCATGTACGGGGACGGGTTGAGTCTACGGAGCCATTCGTAGACGTCCTCGGGTGTGGATTTAAGCTGCGCCTGCTGGCGCAGCGAGAGGTTCACCTGGAATACATCCCCGGCACGGATGTATTCCTGGACCTTCAGCACAGCCTGCTGGAAGCGTGCGGCTGAGAAATCTGAGCTCATGCCGGGCCACTCGCCGGTGATCTCCGCCCCGCTCTCCACCCTGCGGGTAAGCCCGGCGTACCTAGCAGCGGCGGCTTCTTCCGGCTCTGCCGGGTCATAGAGAAGGATCCACTGCTCCAGCATGCGCTCCGCACGGTGCACAGCAGCCTCATACAGGCTCCTTAGCCCGTCCAGGTTGCCGGATACAGTATCCGGCACAGGGATATGCACTGCACAGTAGAGCAGCTCCTCCTGCTCGTCGTAGATCCACACTTCTTCCAGTCTCATGAACAGATAATCCGGAAATTCAGGATTGTTCTTGGCAAGTGACGGCAGCTTCTCCAGAGAACGGGCTACATCATAGCCCAGAAATCCGATACAGCCTCCGGTGAACGGCGGCAGACCGTCAAGCGGCAGGCGGGGAGACGTATATTCCCTCATCCATGCCTGGAGCACTTGCAGCGGCTGACCTTCAAGTATGGCGGATTCTGTATGCTTCGGAGCCTTGGACCCGGGAGTATAGCTCTCCGCAACAGCTCCTCGGCCTTCAATGATCGAGACAGGGCTCAGGCCCAGATAAGTGTAGCGCCCGCCCTTACCGCTCTCCAGGACAACCGAATAGGGGGAAGCCTGTTCCCAGGCCTGCTTCCAGCTGCGGGGCAAGCCCTTATTGTCTTGCCGTTTCCTCAGGATCAGGGGAAGGACGCTCCAGGCTTCATCCGCCTCTGCCCACTGCTCCCAGTCCTGCCAAGCCGTTAAGATCTCCACAACCATTCGCCCGCCTCATCGCTAGTTAGTTTATTGCCTGTCAGTATACTGTACATAGGGTTACTTTGAAAAGCCCGCAATTCTTATAAATGCTTATTATCCGAAAAAAGAGCCTGCGGTATCCCTGTGAAAGCGGATAGGGCAGGCTCTTCGTAAGAGCTGAATTCTCAGCAATTATACTTCAAAGTTATAGAGCGGAGTGCTCAGGTAACGTTCACCGTTACTTGGGATGATCACAACAATCTTCTTGCCTGCGCCCAGTTCCTTCGCAACCTTGAGTGCAGCAAATACCGCCGCACCAGAGGAAATACCGGACAGCACGCCTTCTTCCTTGGCTACGCGGCGGGCAGTTTCGAACGCTTCATCATTCTCAACATGAATAATCTCATCATAGATATCCTGGTTCAGAATTTCTGGCACGAAGTTAGCGCCGATACCCTGAATCTTGTGCGGGCCCGGTTTGCCTCCAGCCAGAATCGGTGAAGCGGCAGGTTCTACAGCATAGATCTTCACGTTCGGATACTTACTCTTCAGCACTTCACCCGCACCGCTGATCGTTCCGCCTGTGCCGACACCGGCAATGAATGCATCCAGCGGGCCGCCGACAGATTCAATAGCTTCAACGATCTCCGGTCCAGTGGTCTCGCGGTGGATCTTCACGTTAGCCTTGTTCTTGAACTGCTCGGCAAGGAAATAATCCGGATTCTCGCTCAGAATCTGCTCAGCCTTCTTAACCGCTCCGTTCATTCCTTCCGATCCCGGAGTCAATACCAGCTCAGCACCATAGGCGCGCAGCAGGTTGCGGCGTTCAAGGCTCATGGTTTCCGGCATAACAATAATGGCCTTGTAGCCTTTGGCAGCTGCCACAAGCGCCAGGCCGATCCCTGTATTACCGCTGGTCGCTTCTACAATCGTGCCACCTGGCTTCAGCAGGCCCTCTTTCTCAGCCTCTTCTACGATGCTGATGGCAATACGGTCCTTCACACTGGAGCCTGGATTCTGGTATTCCAGCTTCAGGAAGATCTCTGCCGAGCCTTCCGGAACAATCCGGTTCAGGCGGACGAGCGGTGTGCCACCGATCAAATCTGTTACACTGTTGACGACTTTAGCCATGAGTAAAAACCTCCTTGGAATGATAAATGAGAGCCTATATTACCGTAGCACCCGGTTCACAATGCCTGGGTAACTAGCAGTTGTAATTTTTATCGCGCTTCAATATTTCCGACTAAATCAGTAGGTTTTATATTTAATTTCATATTATCAATCTTGCAGGCTGTTGTCAATATATATTGCTGTATCATATTTGGCCCGTAATTCACGCTCTACCTGCTGCAAGGGCGCTGCCTGCTCCAGTCTCAGCTGCTGGCCGATCATCCGGCGCAGCTCCTCCTGATCCGGCTTCCCGGGATCAATCAGCTTCTCCAGACGGATCACCGCATAACCCCCATCGATCTGCAGCGGCCCTGCGATATCCCCGTTCTCAAGCCCTGCTGCCGTCTCAAGCAGCTCCTCGGGCCAGAACGGGTCCTTCTCCTCGACCATTCCAATACTGCCGCCATGCTGGCGGCTCTCCTCGTCGATCGAGACCTCCCGGGCCAGCTCTGCAAAATCCTCCCCCTGCTCCAGACGGTCCATCACTGTACCGGCCTCGTTATAGGTGGAGGTCTGGATGATTGAGAGCTGCATCTGCTTCCTGGGCGCGAGTCTCTCACCATTTTGCTCCAGATAATCATCAATTTCCGCTTCACTGACCGTAATCCCGGCCGTAGCTATTGCCTGGAGCGTCAGCCGGTATGCCGTCTCCTCACGCAGCTCCTGACGGGAAAGTCCAAGCTCAGACTGCATCTGCTGATAATACTGCTCCTCTGAGCTGTAACCGGAGATTCCCCGCTTCAGCTCCTGCTCAATCTCTTCATCCGTGACCGTAATCCCCAGCGCTGCGGCTTCCTTGCCCACCACGATGTGATTCAGCATGCTCAGCAGCACTTCTTCCCCGTGCTTCTTCTGAAGCGCTTCTATCCATTCCTGTTCCGTGACCGGCTGTCCTCCGGCAGCAGCGACATCCGAGGCTTCCCCTTCAGCCGTCTCTGCCTTCAGCAGTGCCATGGCACGCAGGCTCCAGAATAATAGCCCCCCCAGCACCAGGGTTGCAACGGCGAGTAATATAACGGCATTGCGCAGCGCGCGCTCCTGTCTTGTCACCATCTCATAACCCTAAGACTTCGCTTGATCGAGGATTACCTGCAGTTCATCCTTGTTAAATACATAGCGCTCGTTACAATAATGGCAGACGACTTCTGCCGTATCATCTTCTTCGATTAACCGTTCCAGCTCGTGCTCACCCAGACTGACCAGTGTCTGTTCAATCCGCTCCCGTGAGCACTGACATACAAACCGGATCTCCAGCTCATCAAGAATCACAGCATCCGGCAGCAGCAGCCGCAGCATCTCTTCAGGCTCAAGCCCCTGATCCAGCACGGATGTTACCGAAGGCATGGCTCCAACCGCCTGTTCAACCTCAGTAATCTGCTCATCGGTCAGGCCGGGTAGCAGCTGGATAATAAAGCCTCCGGCTACTCTGACCGAATTATCGGTCTCCACCAGCACTCCCAGTCCCACAGCAGCAGGAGTCTGTTCCGAGAGGGCAAAATAATAAGTGAAATCCTCGCCCAGCTCTCCTGAAACGATAGGCACACTGCCGCGGTACGGCTCCTTCATCCCCAGATCCTTGCTGACATCAATGAAGCCTTCCGTGCCTACCGCCCCGGCGACATCCAACTTACCCATGCTGTTGCTGGGCAGATGAACATGCGGATTGTGCACATAGCCGCGCACTTCTCCCAAGGCATTGGATTCCGCCGTAATCTGCCCGATCGGGCCATTTCCTTTGACCATAATCGCCAGCTTCTCTTGTCCCTTGAGCATGGCCCCCATTATAGCTGCTGCGGTAACCGTACGGCCAAGCGCTGCTGTAGCCGTCGGATACGTATCATGTCTGCGCCGCAATTCATCGACAAGCTCTGTGGTACGGACAGCGAATGCTCGGACTCTTCCGTTCATAGCTGTCCCCCGGACCAGCCGGTCCTTCTTATTATCCATTGGGTGCATACTCCTCCTATCTATCTGTTCTGTATGGGGTCATCCTTATGATTATTTGTTACGGTTGTAAATAATGCGTAACCCTTCAAGCGTCAGCATCGGATTAACCTCGTCGATACATTCTGTCTCACTGGCAATCAGTGAAGCCAACCCCCCGGTAGCAATGACCTTAAGAACGGGAGCATTCATCTCCAGCTTGATGCGTCTGACGATACCCTCTACCTGACCAGCATAGCCAAAAATGATCCCTGCCTGCATCGCATGTACGGTATTGCGCCCGATTACCTTCTTAGGCTTCTCCAGCTCGATCCGGGGCAGCTTGGATGCCCGAAGATAGAGGGCCTCCGTGGAAATGCCCAGACCCGGCACAATAGCACCGCCCAGATAGTTGGCCCCGGCATCAATGCAGTCGAAGGTGGTTGCCGTACCGAAATCAACCACGACAAGCGGGCATTTATACTGCTCAATCGCCGCAACCGCGTTCACAATGCGGTCCGCCCCCACTTCACGCGGGTTCTCATAACGCAGATTAAGCCCGGTTTTGATACCGGGTCCTACAAGCAGCGGCTCCTTGCCGATAAATTTGACACACATTTCCACGATGACCTGAACGAGCGGCGGAACCACCGAGGAGATAATGACCCCCTCAACATCCCTGAACGACAGATTCGACATGCTGAACAGATTGTGAATCATCACGCCATATTCATCGACGGTGGATTGGCGTGCAGTGCTCAGCCGGAAATGATGCAGCAGCTCGCTGCCCCGGTAGACCCCCAGCACGATGTTCGTATTGCCGATATCGACGACAAGTATCATCAGAGGGTTCCCTCCTTCTTGCCGTTCAAATCCAGGCTGATATCAAGGCTCGCGAAGGAATACGTCAGCCGTCCTACCGAAATCACATCCACACCCGACTCGGCAATGCCCCGGACCGTCTCCAGAGATACATTGCCTGAAGCCTCGATGGTGACATGCTTCGCTTTGGTTCTGATTCTGCTCACGGCTTCAGTCATCAGCTCAGGGGACATGTTATCCAGCATAATGATATCCGCTCCGGCCGCAAGCGCTTCCTCTACCTGCTCCAGACTCTCCGTCTCCACTTCAATGGTCATGGTGTGCGGAATATTGGCACGGGCACGCCCTACCGCCTGACGGATGCCGCCCGCTCCCTTGATATGATTGTCCTTAATCATTACTGCGTCATACAGGCCGTACCGGTGGTTGGCTCCCCCGCCTATGCGGACCGCATATTTCTCCAGCATCCGGTGGCCTGGCGTGGTCTTGCGGGTATCCACCAGGCGGGTCGGCAGCCCTTGAAGCTTCTCCACAAAAGAGGCTGTACGCGAGGCCACACCGGATAACCGCTGCATTAAATTAAGGGCAAGCCGTTCACCGGTCAGGATGGCATGGGTGCTGCCTTCTACCTCAGCAATCACCGTCCCCTTGGAAACGGCCTGTCCTTCCTGCACCAGCGCCGTGAATACGAGCGCTGGATCAACGACTTCAAATACCAGTTCAGCCACGGGGATTCCGCAAATAACCCCATCCTCCTTGGCATGGATGATCCCCTTGGACTCATGCCCTGCGGGTATCGTTGTCCGGGTAGTAATATCCCCTGAGCCGACATCTTCCTGCAGCCAGCCCTTAATAGTCTTAAGCAGGTCTTCATTATATCCGTTAAACATCATCACTTAATTCCTCCACTATTCCAAGTTCCCGGATCTGGAGCAGATGCTTCTGCCACTGTGCGTCACTGCGCAGCGGATAATCCTCACGATAATGCGCACCGCGGCTCTCCTCCCGTGCCAGGGCTGATTCGGTAACCAGCAGACAGCATGTAAGCATATTGGCGAACTCGTATTCTTCCCGTGTTGTCAGTTCAGCATTAAAAACCGGCAGCTGGCGCTTTAACTCATCCAGTCCTTTATTCAGCATTTCCCGGTTCCGCCGCAGTCCGGCATACCGCACCATAACCTTTTGCAGCTTCAGCCTCCGCTCTACAACAGCTTGTGTTGGAGCTTCCAGCCTTGCCTGATGATAGGCTAGCGTTACGTTATCCCGGTCAAGCGGCGGCAGCTCGCGGATTCGTTCAATAATCCGGCGGCCGAACACAATCGCTTCCGACAAGGAGTTGCTGGCCAGCCGGTTGGCTCCTTGCACCCCAGTAGAGGATACCTCACCGCAGGCAAACAGGCGGGACACCGTACTTTCTCCGCTCAGATCGGTCTTCACGCCCCCCATCATATAATGCGCAGCAGGAGCTACCGGAATCCAGTCACTTGTGATATCCAGCCCATAGCTCATGCAGGTGGCATAAATGGTCGGGAAGCGGTGTTTAACCATATCCGCCGGTTCATGCGTAATATCCAGATAGACGAAGGTAGACTTGGTTAATTCCATCTCGCTTACAATTGCACGGGCGACAATATCCCGCGGGGCCAGCTCCTGCAGCTCATGATAACGTTCCATGAACCGCTCACCGTTGATATTGCGCAGCACGGCCCCTTCTCCCCGCACAGCCTCCGAGATCAGGAAACGCGGAGCACCAGGATAGCTTAGTGCTGTCGGATGAAACTGAATGAACTCCATATCCCGGATATGGGCACCGGCACGGTAGGCAATAGCTACCCCATCTCCGGTGGCCACCTCAGGATTGGTTGTGTAACGGTAGAGCTGTCCTGCTCCGCCGGAGCACAGGATTGTTGAATCCGCCTGCAGGAATAACCGCCCGCCGTCAGGCCGCTGTACAAGCGCTCCCAGACACTCTCCGCCCTCAGTAATCAGGTCAATCACATAATGGTCATCCCAGGTCTCAATATTCTCATGCCGGGCAGCCTGTTCAGCGAGTGCGCGGACAATCTCATATCCTGTAGCATCCCCATTTGCATGTAAAATACGGCGGTGGCTATGTGCCCCCTCCTGGGTTAAAGCCAGTACACCATTCTCCTTATCGAAAATAGTGCCAAGCCGGATCAGCTCACGGACGCCTTCGGGTCCTTCATTGACCAGCACATCCACAGCTGCAGAAGAGTTCAGTCCTGCACCGGCCATCAAGGTATCCTGACGGTGATACGCCGGCGAATCGTCCTCGGAAATGACGGCCGCAATTCCGCCCTGGGCATACCGTGTATTGCTCTCCATTACGGTCTTCTTCGTAATCATAATAACCTTCCGGTCTTCGCTGGCCTTGATCGCTGTGAATAACCCGGCAATGCCTGAACCAATGACAAGGCAGTCTGTCTTAACTACAGGAAGTCCCTGAAGATCAAAATCAACCAAATATTGTGGAATCATGACCGCTTTTCACCTGTTTCAACGAAAGAGTAGCGCATGCTACCGGACTTGTAGCATGCGCTCTAAGGATGTTCTGGCTTTGTCGGCGACTGCAGGCGGTACATAGATCTGCGGCTTCATCGTCTCCAGGCATTTGACCAGCTTCTTCAAATTATTAACCTTCATATTAGGACACACCAGGAATTTGGTGGCAAAATGAAACTCCTTATCCGGGCTGTCCAGCCGCAGCTGATACCCGGTTCCATCCTCAGTACCCACAATAAACTGCCGGCGGTCCGATTTCCGGCAATATTCCAGAATGGAGGTAGTGCTGCCTACATAATCCCCCATCGCCACGACTTCCGGGCGGCATTCGGGATGTACCACAAATTCGGCTTCCGGGTATTTGGCTCTCATCTCCATTACATCCTTGACGGTAAGCATGTCATGAGTATTGCAATAGCCTTCCCAGATAATCAGCTTCTTGCCGGTCTGATCCTGGACATATTGACCCAGATTCTTATCGGGTACCCAGATGATTTCTTCGGCATCAAGCGATTCGATCACCTTCACCGCATTCGCCGAGGTGCAGCATATATCCGTCTCCGCCTTGATTTCTGCCGAAGAATTGATATAGGTTACTACCTTCGCATTCGGATGCTGAGCCTTCAGCTTGCGCAGCCCATCCACATTGACCATGTCAGCCATCGGGCAACCGGCACGTTCATCGGGAATCAGAACCGTCTTGTTCGGCGCCAGAATCTTGGCGCTTTCTCCCATGAAATGAACGCCACAGAACACGATTACATCTGCCTCTGTCTCCGCTGCCTTTTGGGCCAGCAAAAAAGAGTCTCCCCGGAAATCCGCGACTTCCTGAATTTCATCACGCTGATAATAATGAGCCAGAATAATAGCGTTCCGTTCCTTCTTGAGCTGTTCGAGGCGCACACGAAGTTCACGATTCTGTTCCTGCTTGCGCTCAAGCGCCAGAGCTTCCACGGTCAGTCTCCCCCTTATGTCTTCATGGCTTGCCGCCAGTACATTTCTTATAAATGATAAATTTAATATTTATTCACTAATGTACACAACGTTCCACCCCCTGTCAATCCAAGCGGGCGCTCTGTTTCAGAGTGAAACCGGAGGACAAGTTAACGTGTGAAACCTCTATGTGCTTATATATAAAAGAAAAGCCCGGAGAACCAGTGGTTCTCCGGACTAGATTACAACGTTTGCTGCTGTAAGGGTTATACCAGACTTCCGCCGCCCTTATTCCCGTCATCCGGTCCGTTTCCCTCTTCAGGGTCCGGCTTGTTCGGAATATCCTTGGACAGGTCTAATGGGGATTCATCGTCATTCTTACCTTGAATCCGGACACGCACATCACCGATGGAATCGATAATCGGCTCGCCCGCTTCATTGGTAATGGCGTCGCCTTCTTCTGGCTTGCCATCCTCACTCAGGAAACCTTGCTCAATCAATTGTGAGATCTGATCAAGTTCCAGCGTTTCCTTCTCAAGTAGGGTGTTGGCAATCAGGTGCATTTCTTTGGAATGCTTGGTCAGCAGCTCTCTGCAGCGCTCATAGCTGCTGCGGATAAGGTTCTGCATCTCCTGATCAATCTCATAAGCAATGGAGTCGCTGTAATTCTGTTCATGCCCGATATCTCGGCCAAGGAAGACTTGGCCTTGGGTTGCGCCGAACTGCAAGGGCCCAAGCTTATCACTCATGCCATATTCCATAATCATCGCACGCACAATGCGCGTAGCCTGCTGGAAGTCACTATAAGCGCCTGTGCCGATTTCACCAATGAATAATTCTTCTGCAACACGTCCTCCAAGCAATCCGGTAACCTTATCCAAGAGTTCCTGCTTGGTAACGATCATCCGGTCTTCCTTAGGAAGCATAATGACATATCCGCCGGCACGGCCACGCGGGATAATGGTAACCTTGTGAACCACATCAGCATGCTCCAGGAAGTAGCCGGCAATGGTATGGCCTGCTTCGTGATATGCGACAATTCGTTTCTCGCGGTCACTGATGACGCGGCTGCGCTTCTCGGTACCGACAATGACACGGTCAATCGCTTCATCCACTTCACGCATCGTAATGTCCTTGCGGTTACGGCGTGCAGCAAGCAATGCCGCTTCGTTCAGCAGGTTCTCCAGATCCGCACCAGTGAAGCCGGTTGTACGCTTGGCGATAACGTCAAGTCTTACATCTTTGGTCAGCGGTTTGTTGCGGGAGTGAACCTTCAGTACAGCTTCACGGCCCTTCACATCTGGGCGGTCAACCGTAATCTGACGGTCGAAACGGCCCGGACGGAGCAGCGCCGGGTCAAGGATGTCTGCACGGTTGGTAGCCGCGACAATGATAATGCCTTCGTTGCCGCCGAAGCCGTCCATTTCAACGAGCAATTGGTTAAGGGTCTGTTCCCGTTCGTCATGTCCGCCGCCAAGTCCAGCGCCGCGCTGACGTCCCACAGCATCGATCTCATCGATAAAGATAATACAAGGTGCGTTCTTCTTCGCGTTCTCGAACAAGTCACGTACGCGGGATGCGCCGACACCGACGAACATTTCCACGAAGTCGGAACCGGAGATGCTGAAGAACGGAACGCCTGCTTCCCCTGCAACTGCACGGGCCAGCAAGGTTTTACCTGTTCCCGGAGGACCTACAAGAAGTACCCCTTTCGGAATCCGGGCACCCACCGCTGCGAATTTGCGAGGGTCCTTGAGGAATTCAACAACCTCCACAAGCTCTTGCTTCTCTTCGTCAGCCCCTGCAACATCCTCGAAGCTGATCTTCTTCTTCTCTTCATTATATAACCGGGCCTTGCTCTTGCCGAAGTTCATCACCTTGCCGCCGCCGCCCTGTGCATTATTGAACAGGAAGAAGAACAGAATGAACATGATAACCAGTGGAATCATGGAAGAAAGGAATGTCAGCCAGATGCTGTCCCCTTGCATTTTCTTCTGGCTAAGTTCTATGCCATTTTTCTGGCTGGCATCCACAAGTTCAGTAAGGGCTTGGTCTGTAGGAGGAACATAAGTGGAGAAATTCTTCGATTTAGCTTCGGGTGGCAGCTCTCTATATTCGCCAGTAACCAGAAATGCATTCCCCTCAAACTGAACCGTCATGCTCTTCACATTATTGTTCGAGATCTCCTGCCGCAACTCGTCATATCTAGGGAGATCGGCGGATTCATTTCCATTGCTTACAAACTGGACTATGCCCACCACGACTAAAAATAAAATCAAATAAAAACCAGAATTCCGGATGAACCGATTCATCCCCTACCTCCTCTCGCAACGCTCAAGTTATTGTACCATAGCCTGACCGGACTCCTCAAATTGTCAGGAAATCCAGAAAAGTGATCCGTAGATCTAAGGCTGTCGGGTAGTTCATTTGGTATAAATCTCAGGCTTCAGTACACCGACGTAAGGGAGGTTCCGGTACAGCTCGGCATAGTCCAGTCCATAGCCTACAAGGAATGCATCAGGAATCACAAAGCCGGTATACTGGGCTTCAAGATTAACTGCGCGGCCCGAGGGCTTGTCGAACAGAGTGACTACATTGACAGAAGCGGCATTGCGCCCCTGCAGCATGTCAATCAGATAGCTGAGTGTAAGGCCACTGTCGATAATATCCTCGACAATCAGAACATCACGGCCTTCAACCGATGTGTCCAAATCCTTAATGATTTTGACTACGCCGGATGATTTGGTTGTACCGCCATAGCTGGATACCGCCATGAAGTCCATTTCAACGGGTACTGTAATCACTTTAACCAGATCCGCCATAAAAATAAACGCACCTTTGAGTACACAAATCACTAAAGGTGTGCGGTCTGCATATTCCTTGCTCAGCTGGGCGCCAAGCTCCCTGATTCTCTGTTGAATTTCTTCTTCGCTGATCAAGATTTCTTGAATATCATTCTGCAACTTGCGAACCTCCTAAGATATACTTATGAAAGACTTACTTCGGCCATTACGATTCTTCACCCTGTTCCATATCTTCGAGGCTCAGGAGCAGAACCGAGACCGTGTGCCGCCCAACTGCGGCATGCATCGAGCGCCTTACGCCCGGAATCCAGACGATATTGCCCAGCGCATCACAAACAAGGGGAATTGCAGGACGTTCGGAAGAAGGTATTTTATCATCAATGTAAATATCTTTTACCTTTTTGCTTCCGTTTAATCCCATAACCCTTATGGTATCTCCAGGCAATCGGGAACGAATGGTGAGCGGCAGGACAAGATCGCCCCCGTCAAACCAAGCCGAGTTCTTCCCGTAATCCTCCTCCTGTGCAGAAAAAACCTCTCTCGCAAGCATCTTCATCGTCATAACCTTTCCTATCTCCCTCAGCTTAATCCGGGGATGAGTCAAAGACAGCCGGTATGTATAGCTTACCTGCCGGATCAAGGGCTTGGACGAGAACACAATGGTATCATATTGCCGCACACAGACATAACCCCCACCCATATCCAGCGTCCAGACGGTAGGGTATTCCTGCAGCGTTCCCCGGCGTACTGCTTCAATCTTGGGGTAATCCATGAATGATGAATCCGCCGACAGATAATTTAATATTAGTTTAATCAAACGCCGTTGTAAAGCGGAGGGTATGGCTGCAAAGTCAGCTCTCTTCAAGGTGTATTTTCCATGCTCGGTGAAAACCAGCTCATCAAAGCATTTTGCCGCATTCGCCTCCATATATTCATCTTCCGCCGAGGCAATTTCAGCCAGCTGCAGAAGCGATTGTCTCACTCTCGGATTATGCTGCTCCAGCATAGGCAGCACCTCCAGCCTGACTGCATTGCGCTTGTACTTCGTCAGGAGATTGGTTGCATCCTCCGCATAAGCAAGACCCTCCTCCCGGCAAAAGCCGACAAGAGCCGTTTTGTTAATACGCAGGAAGGGGCGGATGAGTTCCACCTTTTTTTCAGTCCGTTTCCAGCGCATGCCTGCAAGTCCCGAAGGCCCGCTCCCCCGCAACAGCCGCATAAGCACCGTCTCGGCCTGATCGTCTGCATGATGGGCCAGCGCAACAGAGCGCGCGTGGTAACGGTGTGCGGTAGCGATCAGGAACTGGTAACGCTTCTCCCGTGCAGCCCCTTCCGGGCCGAGCCCGCTCTCCTTGATGATGGACGGAATATCGAATTCGCCCAGCTCGAAGGGGATTCGCAGGCTTGCCGCCAAGGCCCGGACCAGCTCCGCTTCCTCTGCTGATTCCGCTCTGAAGCCGTGATTGACATGGGCGCATATCAGAGACAGCGGCATACGGGTCAGGGATATGTCATGCAGAACACGCAAAAGAGCCACAGAGTCCGGCCCTCCGGAAACTGCGACTACAATGGTGTCATGGGGCGCCCACAGCTCATATTCAGCCGCGGCCTCCATTACGGATTCCACCAGTTCTTTCCTGTGCTCCATAGGGGCTTCCTTTCCTGCCATCCCTAACGCGGCCTGCTCCGGCGGTCAGCATCTTAGTAAGTATGTACAATTACAACTGTCAATTCTCAGAAACGGAAAACCCAGTATAGCGTGAACGCCAGCAGAAATAAAGACAGCCCAAACGCATTTTTGAGCCAGCGCGGGGTCGCCATCGTCTCATGACCAGTCTTCCGTCCTCTGTAAATGTGGCTTCTCCAGATCTCCGTAGCCTGCGCGGAACCGGGGAAACCGCCTTTGAGCGCGAGGCACAGCCAGGAAGACAGCTTCTTATCCGGCAGCTCTCTGGCCAGCTTCAGCAGTTCCTCTACGCTCCTTGTCTGCGGCAGCTGCTGGGCGGCGGACTTCAACCCTTCTTCATTAAGCAGCCGCAGACACAGGACGGCAAAAGCAAACAAATCATAGTTCTCGTCGCCCGTCCGGCTGCCGGCATTCCAGAATCCACGGTCATGCCATTCGGTGAACTGCTTCACGCTGCGGCCGATGGGGCTTGCCCCTCCGTAATCAATCAGCTCGGCTTCCCCGTAGCTGGATACCATGACATTCTCCGGCTTCAGATCCCCGAACACGAAGCCGCACTCATGCAGCGTCTGCAGCTTCTCCAGAATTGTCATTCCGACCAGGCCCAGCCAGGAAGCACCGTTCCTGGACAGGAAATGGTGCAGCGGCCTTCCTTCCACATAACGCATTACATAAAAGGGCGTATGATCCCGGTCCTTGAAATCATCGGATTCCAGCAGGTAAGAGGACAACGGCGATTCCTTGCGGGCCCGGTGCTCGCTGCGCTTGCGGCAGGACTGCAGGGAGGTCAGCACGTTAATCTCAGACTGCAGCTCCAGCGTATCGTATCCGATCTTAAGCGCATACCGCTCCCGCCGGCCTTCCCGCTGCACCAGATATACGGTTCCGTTTGCCCCTTTCCCCAGCACACGTTCGACAACATAACGGTTCCCCCGCCATTTGCCGTTGATCACTGTGCCTGCCGGATAGGATGGATTAGACGACATACCCACCAATCATCCCTTCTCTTGCCCCGTCATCTTCCCCTGGAAGATAATCATGATGTTCCTCCAGTTTATCATAACGATAATATTCCAGCACCTTGAAAATAGCCGGTCCCGTCGGCGTAGCCCCCCGCATCTTCAGTCTGGAAAAGAGGGAGCGGACCTCGGATACATTCCGCGTCCAGTCTATATCCAGCATGGCATCCTCACTGCTGGAGCGCCCGGGGAAATGGAACACGGCAATCTCGCTGCTCCCTTCCCGGGCTTCCAGACTGAGCGCCAGATCACGGATGGCGTCCTCCACCGCGCCAAGCTTCGGCTTCATGCTGGCGCTTGCGTCAATTAATAGCGCGATGCGCAGCGGCGAGGTCTCGGTCAGGTCATCCACCACGGTTACCACTTGTGAACGCTGCTGCGGAGGCAGCTCCGCCAGCGAGCCGTCGCCGAGGATTTTTTGCACCTCTTTATTCACTGCCTGCTGAATGGTCTGAACCACTGTCTTGCGTGTCATCATCTGAATGGTCTGGGCCAGCTGCGGGGTTCCCACGATCCGGCTGATCCCGCCCCCGGACCTTGCAATGTCGGCAATCTCCCGGCTGCCCAGCTCACCGATGGTTCCATAATCCACGACCCCTACCACGTTGACCGTGATGCCCTCCTGACGGGCATGTGCTGCCGCCAGCACCGGACTCTCCCCCACATTTGAACAACCGTCCGTGATCAGCAGAATTTGCTTCATGACCGTTCCTCCCTTCCTTGTCTAGTTACTAGCATTGCCAAGGTTGAGAGATTTCAAACGCCGCCTATAGCTGAAAAACTTTGGAATGAAATCAAGGTGAGGTAAGGGTCACTGCAAGAATTGTGGACTTCCGATCGCTGTTGTCTTCCGATTTCCTGATTTGAGACCGCGGTTTGCGGTTGAAATCGGAAGACAAAGGCGAACGCTGACGCCTCTACAGTTCAGAGTCTTACTCCAGCTCCGAATCTCCTAATCCTGCCTTAAATACAACTCTCCTCCCGTTAATCCGTCTAAATACTGAAATTGTTGCACAAAAGGCAGGAATCCCCCTCCCTAAATTAGATTAGTGTAAAAAATCTTGCAATTCATGCAACAATCGAGCTTCAGCAGCGGGTATCTTCAACACCAGGCTGCATTTCGTACAACATTTCCAGCTTAATCAGAATGAGACTCAAGTGGTGCCCGGTAAGCGTATCCCAGCTGCGTTAGCTAACCGTACGCGGGCGCTCCATCCGGCCGACGCCAGGCATATGCAAGCTGGACCATTCCGGGTGGTAATGATCCACACGGCTGATCACAATGGTCATATCATCATGGACCTCATTCCCCTGATAGCGGATTACCTTGTCCAGCAGCTCGTCTGCCATATCCTGCGGGTCATCGCCCTCCAGCTCCTGGATCAGGCGTTTGATCCATATCTCCTTATTAACGGCATATCCCGGCGCATCATAAATACCATCGGTCATCATAATCAGGATATCGCCGGGACGCAGCTGCATGGTGACCAGGTCCACCTCGATATCTTTGATGATTCCAATCGGCAGATTGCTGGCCGTCACGGGAATCACTTCGCTGCCCCGCCGGATGAAGCTCGGTGCGGAGGCAATCTTCATAAAGATCGTCTGCGCCGAATACTGGTCGATCAGCGCCATATCTACCGTCGCATAGAATTCATCCGGGGAGCGCAGCAGCAGAATCGAATTCACGGATTTCACCGCCAGCTTCTCATCCATGCCCGATTGCAGCAGCTTCTCCAGCATGGACAAGGCAGCGCTGCTCTCCATCCGGGCCCGCTCCCCATTGCCCATTCCATCACTGATGGATACGGCAAAGGTGCCATTGCCCAGCTCCACCGTGCTGAAGCTGTCGCCGGACAGCATGTCGCCTCCCATCCCCGCCGCGGCTACACCGGTATTAATCTCATAAGCCTTGGCCGAACCAAACGTCACCATCGACAAGCCCTCGCGGGGATGGACGGCGGTCTCACTGACCACTGCGATATTCTCCTCCAGAATATCCGAGAGCAGCGGAGCGATCATTTTGCGGCATTCATCGAAGCCCCGGGTGTAGGCATGCACGACCTCAATCTCCACCCGGCCGGGATCGAGGCTCAGAATCTCAATGCTGTGAATGGATAAGCCCAGCTTCTCCAGCGCCTCCCGGATCTGGCTCTCCTGCCGGTACATCGCCTGCCCTTCCCGCTTAATTTCCTTCGCCAGATCCTCCATCACCTGCGAGACGCCGGATAATTGCTCGGCCACAAATTGGCGGCTGTCGTATATTTGCCGCTTCCAGCGCATATCATGCTGGTATAGCTCATATTGGCCCTTCATGACCTCAAGAACCTCCCCCGTCCTGCCGCAGATCCGGCTCCACTCCGGCGGCAGCTGGGCAGCGGTAATATCCGGGCACTCCTCGACCGTGGTCATCATGTCCGTCATATACCTGTAGGTCTGATAGAACTTGGCATCCCAGCAGTGAGTCCGCCGGATGCACCCGGCGCAGGCTCCCTCTGTTACCGTATTCATGAAGTCCTCCATCTCACGGTCACTTTTGCCCGCCTCTGCGGCCCGGGGAATCTGCCCGAAGCTGCTGGAGAGCTGCTGGAATACCTGCGAGAACTGGGTCACCCGGTCTGCTGTAATATCCCTGACCCTCCGGGCATATTCATGTTGGGTACGGCTGTGATCGGCCGTACCTGGTACATATTTGGCAATGGCAGTAATCATCCCCTTAGGTGTTAGAAGAAACAGCACTACGGCTGCGCAGGTCTCCCAGGTAGAATTCATGACATCGCCCGGTCCCATGAAATAGACAGATAGAATCGTTGATCCCAGCAGCATCCCGATCGAGACCGCCCCTTTGCGTCCGGACTGCATCATGCCTGCCAGCATCCCGGCAAAGGCCAGCAGGCTCATTTGATAGATGGCTCCGATATCGGCCAGACTGAGAATCAGCCCCGTCACTACGCCAACTGCTGCGCCAAGCGGCGCCCCCCCGGCCAGGGCAAAGATCAGAATAAGAAACCGCGATAAGATATGCTCCAGCGATAGACCGTTAATGGTCCAGCCAACAAGGCCGGTCATTACGGAAGCCAGAAGGATGATCAGACAGAGTACCTCCTCATTGCGGAGTGCCCTGCTTTTCTGCTTATAGGTGAATAAAGGAAGCGCCTGCAGGAATACCAGTGTCAGCACGAAACCGAGTATGGCATCAATGGCCGCCATCATCAGCGGATACCACGTGAGCGAAGGACCGATGACGACCTGGAACAATCCCACCATAAAAGTTGCCACGAACACCATCAATGGGGCATAAGACAGATCCACCCGCTGGAAATTCTCCAGCCCTTTATAGATCAGGTAAAAAATAATCAGCTCCGCAGCAACCACGATGGCACCCGGAAACGGTGTGAAGAGACTGCCGAGCACGATGGCTGCGGCCACAGGCAGCATGGAATCCCTGCGCATAAATACAATGACGGCGAAATAAGCAGCAGCAAACGGGGTAAGCTCATCCAGGATCATAGCCCGTCCCAGTAAAAAGCCCATTAGGCTCAGCAGCAGCACCCACTTCTTGACCGCGATGAACTGGAGAACCGGCAGCTTTGTGCCCCACGCCTTCAAGCGCGTACCTAAGGCTTCTTTCTGATTCTTGTCTTTGCTTCCTGCTCTTGTCCACTCCGGCAAATTCACCACATTGCTTTTACTCATTCCCTGCACCACCCGTTTATGAATTTTATGATTCTCATTATATAGCGGGGTCTTAAGAAAGTTTGTCAGAAACGGAGAGCAATCTGTAAAAAATTTCCGACAAAAAAGCCTGTCCCGACATTCTGTGGAAAAGCCTGCCAATCCCATACGGGGTACTAGATCGGCTGCAGACTGCTGCGCTCACGCTGCCGGTTGCAGGTAGCGCCCGCGCGGGCATTCGTCAGCGATTGCCCTTGAGTTATGTGAGAATGGCTTGGATGCTGTCGGCAATTTGTTCTGAGCCGACAAAAATAGCCTGCCGCCGTAAGCCTGCTGGAAGCATACAACTCCTGATTGGATCTCAATCAAGCTGACTTTGCAGCAATGAAGTGGAAAAGCGCCCAGACGCAACAAAAAAACCGCGAAGGGCGCAAGCGCCCCAGCGGTTATTTATGATGTACAAGACTCAGATTATACGCGCTTGGCTCCACGGCCGCCGCGCTTTCCTTCTGTGTTCTTCTTGATCGAAGATATCCGTTCTTCGCTGTCTTTCAGGAAGCGTGACATTTTATCCTCGAATGAAGGTTTACCGGCTGCAGGCTTGAATGGACGCCCACCCCGTTCACGATTGAATCCACCGCCGCCTCCGCCACTGCCGCCACCACCGCCGAAACGGTCTCCACCGCTTGGACGTTCTGGTCTTGGAGCTCTGGGGGGACGTACTTCCGATGCCGGCTTATCAACGGCTTGCTTAATGGAAAGTCCGATCTTGCCGTCCTTGTCAACATTGATCACCTTAACGGTTACTACATCCGCAATCTTCAAATGATCGTTAACATCCTTGACGTAGTTATCGGCGATCTCCGAGATGTGAACGAGACCTGTGACACCTCCTGACAGATCCACAAATGCTCCGAAATGCGTGATGCCTGTCACCTTGCCCTCTAACTTGGTGCCCACTTCAATTGCCATAGAATAAAATGATCCTCCCTTAAAAATATACAGACGAATATAATGTCCATCCTGTCTGCGGTGATTTGATTATACAGTAAAGAGCAAAGCAAGGCAACACAGCGTAAGCCTCTTTTCGCCTGCTTTTATTGCCCGGATTGCTCGGTACGGATAGGTGATTCCCCTGCAGGATACATATTGTACCATTTACGCGCTAATTGTCCGATATACTCATCGTCATTCAGGCGCGAGACCTCATATTTCAATTGATTCAGCGTGGCTGTTACACTCTCACTGTTCTCTGTCTTACGGGCGAGCTGTGCGCTCTTGTCGGCGATCGCTGCGCTCTGGGCAAAGAAAGTGAATCCGGCCCAGCCGAAGAATACAGCCATCACAAGAATCCATATAAACTTTCTTCTCTTCGCGCCTGCGGCCGAAGCATGGTGATTATTATCCTTCTCATCCGCAGAGAATCTGTTCATTCAGCTTACCTCCAGTTCCAGGGTTCAAGGTCAACGCTTCCGCCACCCTGATATCCAAGCGGTGATCCTCACCATCCGGTCACTGTGAACGAACCGGGATACATACGGAGAGACCCACCTTACAGGAAGTACCCAGATTGGCTTGGTTAGACGCAGCAGCAGCTTAAAAATATAAAGAAGGACCCGGCCGAGCAGCCGCAGCGTTCCCTTAACCAGGCGCCACAGCCAGAGAATCGGACCTCCAATGACTATGGTAACGAACCGCCATAGCATCCTGCCTGCATACTGAACCGACTGAATTAACCTTACCACAAAACGCTGTACCGTAATACTGAAGATCAAAAAATAGATCCATACTCCTAGAAAGAGGCCAAGAACGACATAAAACCTCAATTGCCCCTGGTTTCCGGCATAAAGCATACGAAAGACCAACAGGGCCGCCCCTATCCAGTACAGCAGATCCAGCAGCGCATTCAGCCAACGGGGAAATCTCAGCTTCTGCGACAGCACCCGGTAGCTGTCATAGGCCAGTCCCATGGCAATGCCGGCCAGAATCATATAGAGCAGGGTGATCCATTGAACGGAGGGATTCATTTAAACAGCTTGCGGAGAATCCCTTTATTTTTACCTTGTGCCCCGGGGTCCAGATAAATCAGGGAATGAACATTGCCTTCAAGGGACAGCATTCCATTCTCCAGACTTAGATTCTTGATATGTAAATGAGTACCCCGTATAGTCAGTTGGCCGAGTTCTGTACTCAGCAGAAACTCTTCGCTGTCAAAGCTCTCCACATTCTGCACACCTGTAAGCTCAATCTGCTTGCGGCTGCGCATGTGCAGATCATGCTGTTTGCTCCCTTTGGCTGGCTCGATCATAGCATGTACCCCTCCTTCTTGGTTCTAATCTATGAAGGAAGGACAGGGTATAGAACCGGTTAAAAGAAGAAAAAAGAGGTATTCCGCTCCGCCGTCTTCCGGCTTCGGGAATACCTCTTAACCTTACACTTCAATGTTCTGCTACCAGTCGAGTCCAGTGCTTTTGACAACGGGCTCTTCACGGAGCAGGGTATACATTCCGGCGGCCTCGTCCTTGCGGGTGGTTTCCACCAGCTTTTCCACTTTGACCGTCACAAGCTTTTGGCCGAACTGCACGGTAATCTCGTCACCGATCTTCACCGTGCTGCTCGGTTTGGACTCCCGTCCATTGATCAACACCCGGCCCTGTTCGGACACATCCTTGGCCACGGTGCGGCGCTTGATCAGACGGGAGACCTTCAGGAACTTGTCCAGACGCATTAGTTAACGGCTTCTTTGAGCTTGTTGCCTGCCTTGAAGGCCGGCACTGTGGATTCAGGAATTTCGATAGGTGCGCCCGATTGCGGGTTACGGCCGGTACGGCCGGAACGTTTGCGCGTTTCAAAAGTACCGAAGCCGATCAGCTGTACTTTATCTCCGCTTGCGAGAGCTTCTGTAATTTCGCCCAGAACTCCGTTGAGTACGGTTTCTACGTCTTTTTTGGCCAATCCGCTTTTCTCGGAAATGTTGTTTACCAGATCTGTCTTGTTCATAATTTGAAGTTCCTCCTAGGATACAAAAAATAAATGAAAATCAGGTTTACCGGAAAATCACGGCAAATCGTCATTTCGTCTTTATGATATTCTGGATTCCACCCTCAATTCCTGCCACGATCCGCCGTTTTTTTTGAAAAAGTAACATCATGCGTAGGATATGGGGGCTTATAGCACTATAACATTATAAACCTCTCATTGCATTTCAAATCAGAGATTCGCGCCGTAGTCACAGCATTGCCGTGAAACGCGCGGGATATACCGCAGAAGACTATTATTCTATGACGTTCAAGCCTTCTCACGGAAGTCCTTGCTGATAGCTCCCTACTGCTTCCGCTCTTCTGCCTTGGCTTCCTGCCAGAGGGCCTCCATCTCTTCCAGGGAGCTGTCTTCCAGCCGGACCCCCTGATCCCGCAGACGCTGCTCAATATACTGGAACCGGGCTACGAATTTGCGGTTAGTGCGGGTCAGCGCTTCTTCCGGATCAGCTCCGATGAAGCGGGCCACATTAGTGGCTGCGAACAACAGGTCGCCCAGCTCCAGCATCTGCTCCTCTGGGGACTGTCCCGTCTCAATCGCCTCCTGAAGCTCGTCAATCTCCTCGCGGATCTTAGCCAGCACATCGCCGGTGTTGTCCCAGTCGAATCCGACTTTGGATGCCTTCTTCTGCAGCTTGTACGCCTTCATTAGTGCCGGCAGATCCCTCGGAACCCCGCTGAGTGCGGACAGGGCTTCGGGCTTCACGCCTTTGCGCCGCTTCTCCTCGGCTTTCATCCCTTCCCAGTTCTGCAGCGCCTCCTCGGCATTGCCGGCCGCCTGATCACCGAATACATGCGGGTGGCGGAAGAGCAGCTTCTCATTCAGCCCCTCAATGACATCGTAGACACCGAAGGTCCCCAGCTCCTCTTCCATCTGGGAGTGAAGCATAATCTGGAGCAGCAGGTCGCCCAGCTCTTCCTTCATATGGTCCGGATCATCCTCGTCAATCGTCTCCAGCACCTCATAGGTCTCTTCGATCAGGTTCTTGCGCAAGGAATCATGCGTCTGCTCACGGTCCCAGGGACAGCCCTCGGGGCTCCGCAGAATATCGACAATTTCATGCAGCCGGGCAAAGGTGCGGTTACGCGCTTCATCCGCAAGGCTCGCAGGAACATAGACCAGCGACAGATTGCCATAGCCATCCAGCCGGTCCAGCTCGTAGAGGGGTACTCTGTGAATCCGCTCCTCGCCTTCCACACCAAGCGCATGTCCGACAATCACCTCATATTCGGGCGGGTACAGCTCCATCAGGCAGAGCTTGGTCTCAGACGCGGTGAAGCTGTCATAGACCTGTCCGATCAGGGTGTGCAGCTCCGGGTGAAGCTGGGAGCTGCGGATACCGGAGGCATCCAGCAGTTGGAAGCCTTCAATCGGATCAAAGCCCAGACGGACGAACGCTTCGTCGAGGAAGCTCTCACCGCCGAGGATATTCAGCTCTATGCCCGCCTCCGGGCACCGCTTACGCAGCAGGGAGACGGCGGATTCGGCCACCATGGGATGACCCGGCACGGCATAGACGATCTCCGTGCCCTGCGGAGCGGCCGCAGCCTTCTCCAGCAGTGCTGCCGTAATGGCTTCGTAGACCTCAGGGAAAGATTCCAGCGACTCATACAACCCGTCGAAGGACTCCCAGGATATCTCCAGCTCCGCCAGAGCAGCCATGACGGGATGCTCTGCGGTCCGCACGTATACGGCGGAGGCCGCCTTCAGCTTTTTGATGATGCCCAGTGTCAGCCGGTCCGGATTCCCGGAGCCCAGGCCGACGATCGTTAATATTGCGCTCATGCCAGTCTACTCCTTCCAGGCAGCCGCCTGCTGCTATTCGCAGGGTGGCTGCGCTATGTATGGTCAGCGCCTTAAGGGAACAGGCGCAGCTTTTTTAGCTTGTCCGCTAAGCGCGGGCCGAAGCCCGGAAGCTGGCGCAGCTCGCTCTCGCTGAGCAGCCGCAGCGCCACTGCGCCGAGTGCGAAGACGGCGCAGCCTGCGAGCACGCCGAGCAGGCTCTGCGCCAGGGCCGCGGTCCGCCCGCCACCGAAGCCGGCGGCGTCTGCCGCCCTGGCTGCGCCGTGGCTCACGGCTGCGGCGGCCAGCCCCAGGCCCGCGAGCAGCGCCGCGGGCTTCAGCAGGGCATCTGCGAAGCGAAGCTGCAGATAGCCCTGCCGGTAGAGCAGCAGCACGTTCAGCGCTGCTGCGAAGAGATGTGCGGCCACGCCAGCGATGGCCGCACCGGTAATGCCCTGCTGCGGGACCAGCAGCAGGTTGAGGGCCGCCTTAAGCAGGGCGGCGGCCAGGAGGGTCAGCGCCGGCGCACGCACGGCGCCCAGGCCTTGCAGCAGCGCGGCGGAGATGATGCTGACCGTGCCGCCCGCGGCGGTGAAGGCCAGCCAGGTCATCGCGCCGCTGCCGGCGGCATCTCCGTACAGAGCCGTGTTCACCGGCTCTGCAAGCACGGCCAGGCCTACGGACGCGGCCAGCCCGAGGAGCCAGAACCAGCGCAGCGACAGCGTGATGCGCGTGCGGATCAAGGCCTCATCCCGCTGGTACTTCGCTTCGGCCAGCGCCGGAATGAAGACGACCGAGAGCGAGGTCGCCAGCATCGTTACAATCTGCACGAGCGGCAGCCCGCGGTTATAGATGCCGAACTGGGCCATCGCAGCCGTCTCACTGCTGCCACTCCCTGCCAGCAGACGGGGAACCGTGAAGACATCGACCAGGCCGATTAACGGAACCGCCAGCGCGCCCAGCATCACCGGGAGGCCATAGGCTAATAGCTCGCGGGCAGGAACGCCCTGCTTAGCACTTATTACGGCCGATGCCGTTCTATTCTTAAGCGGAGCTTGGGGCAGCCTGTCCTGCAACCCCCGGCGGTGGCTGCGCCAATACAGCAGCATCACGCCAAGACCTGCGATCCCGCCTCCGGCGGGGCCCAGCATCGCACCGGCAGCAATTCCTGCCGCATCTGCGCCCGCGCCCGTCAGATACAGCAGAAGCGCGATCATAACCGCTACACGTACCGACTGCTCAACCACCTGCGACACTGCGGTCGGCATCATATTATGCAGTCCCTGGAAGTAGCCGCGCAGCGCCGCCATCAGCGGCACCACCGCCAGCCCCCAGGCGCTGCTGCGCAGAGCAGGAACAATATGGGAGCTGCCGACCCATACCGCTATGAGCGGAGCCCCGGCGTAGACCAGAATGCCGAGCAGAAGGCCGCTGGCCGCCGTAATTCCGGCTGATAGCAGCAGCACCCGCCGCCCCTTCTGCACATCCTGTGCCGCCGAAGCCTCAGCCACGAACCGCGAGATGGCGGCAGGCAGTCCGAGCATCGCCACCGTAACCAGAATGGTATACAGCGGATAGACCGTATTATAGATGCCGAACGCGGCGTCACCGCCCAGATTCTGCAGCGGTATCTTTTGAAGCGTACCGATCAATTTGGAGAAAATAGCTGCCGCGCTGAGAATAAAAGCGCCCTGTAGCAGCTTCGAGCCTTGAGTGTTGGATGTCATCGTTTACCTGCTTCTACAGCTATAACTGCCATAATATAGAGCTTGCTTTACCTAAGCAAATGAATTTCTATATTATAACTTATCTAAGGGTAGAAGTGTAAATGGCCGTGCTTCTATTCCTGAGCGGCCCGATTCCACAGCAAAAACCCGCTATTCCCAACGGTTATTATAACCAAAGGAAAAGCGGGGCTGTCACACTAGCTGATTACTGCTCCATTTGCTTGCCCAGGAAGGCTGCGGCTGTCTCTGCCATTTTTACTTCCATCTGGGCCATCTTGACCGAATCATCCTTATTCAGCAGCACTACGCAGCCGATGGGGTCTCCTCCGGAGATAATAGGCGCGGCCACATAGGTGGATAGCAGCTCCGAGTGGTCCTTGCTGATGTCATAGCTGCCACCATTGTTCTCAAGCATCGTTTTACGGCTTTCCATTACTTTCTCCAGCAGCACACCGACCTGTTTCTCCAGATAATCCTTCTTGGACCCGCCGGCGAGCGCGATGAACGTGTCCCGATCCGTAATCATGGTAATATGCCCTGTTCCTTCATACAGCGACTCTGCATATTCCTTAGCGAAATCGCCCAATTCACCAATCGGCGAATATTTCTTCAGTATAACCTCACCATCGCGGTCAACAAAAATTTCCAGAGGATCGCCCTCACGAATCCGCAAGGTGCGTCTGATCTCTTTGGGGATAACAACTCGTCCGAGGTCATCAATACGTCGTACAATTCCAGTAGCTTTCATTTCACATGTTGCCCCGCTTTCTTAAGAAGTATGGTCCAACTACTGTCCATTATGGGAATGGTTAATCCCAGTGATTTATCGTAATATCTGACCATAGTATTCATCTCTTCCCAGTTCCTTATACATCCCCCCGCCCGCTTCTCCGCATTTCCTTCTGTATCGACAAAAAAGCCGCCCGGATGCGTAGCGCATCAGGCGGCTTGTCCAGCCTTAATTTATTTGGCGGCTTCTGTAGCAGCCGGTGCATCTGTAGCGGCTGGCGTGTCACTACCCGCAGCCGGAGCCGGTGTAGCTGTGGCTCCCGCGCTGCCTGCAGCAGCAGAACTCTTCGGCAGATTGATTTTAATCTCCAGACTATCCAGGTCCTTCTCCAGGAAGGTCTCCAGGCTCGCAGAAGCCGCAGCGTTCTTCACGGCTTTGAGCTGGTCGGCAGTCAGCGTATCGAAAGTAGTGTCCTTGCGGGCTTCAACCTTCATAACATGATACCCGAAGCTGGTCTTGATCGGATCACTGATCGTATTCAGCGGAAGCGTCTGGGCCGCAGCCTTGAACTCTTCTACAAATTTGGCCAGAGGCTGTTCCTTATATTCACCGCCGGTTTCCTTTGTAGCGGTATCATCTGTATATTCCTTCACCACTGCAGCAAAGTCCGCACCGCCATCCAGCTTCGCCTTCACTTCCTGGGCGCGTTTCAGCGCATCGGCATCAGTACGCTCCTTACCGGCACTATCGGTCAAGCCAACCAATACATGACGCAGTGTAGCCACTGTATAGTCAGCCTTGGTGGCTTCATAATGGGTCTTGACCTGCTCGTCCGTTAACTTCAGCAGCATGTCCTGATATACGGTAAGTACACGCTTCATATACGAACGCAGGTCCGATTCGCTCAGATCCTGTTCCTTCAGCGTGCTTTTGTATTTGTCGCCCAGCGCAGTCTTGATAGAGCCGATCTGTGTATCGACCTCTTTTTCCGCAGCCTTCTTCGCTTCATCCGTGGCCTTGTCCGCCAAGTATTCGAACGCGACCTCCTGCTTCAGGATGGACTCCTTGAACATATCAATCTCCAGATACTGCGCCTGCTCAGGGGACAGGAATTTCATTATGCGGGTATCCAGATTGAATTCCTTCTGGGTAATGGTGCCGCCCTTATACGTTGCCACCGCAGTATCATCACT
Source organism: Paenibacillus rhizoplanae (assembly GCF_042684125.1). Classification (NCBI taxonomy): domain Bacteria; kingdom Bacillati; phylum Bacillota; class Bacilli; order Caryophanales; family Paenibacillaceae; genus Paenibacillus; species Paenibacillus rhizoplanae. The sequence continues at coordinate 33,907 of NZ_JBHUKY010000004.1, forward strand.
TTTATTGCTGCAGGCAGCAAGCATGGAGAAGGACAGGGCTGCGGTCAGCGAGACCACCAGTACCTTCCAGGATTTTTTATTTAACGACATTGTGTAATTCTCCCTTCGATTTTAAAGACTGTTTGGCTGCCGCCAGGAATTGCTCCAGCACATCCAGCAGCTCCTTGTCACCTAAATCCTTAGCTTTGATCCGAATGGTTGCCTGGGCATCCTTATCAAATTGTACACGCCTTTCAAAGCTATTACCAACTTTGGCGAGCTTTGCCGTATCAAAGGCCCCGAGGCTTCCCTCGTGGAAATTAAGTGCTACCTCATCCCCGCGCCGGACCATGGATTCCATGCCGTACAGCTTGCCGTAGACCTTCAGCCGGGCCACAGAGAGCAGATTAATAACGGCCTCCGGCAATTCGCCGAACCGGTCCAGCAGCTCATCCTCAAGCTCCGAGGCGTCCTCGAAGGTAGCTACCGCAGCCACTTTTTTATAGATTTCTATTTTTTGGATACTGTCGTAAATATACTCGGAAGGAAGATAGGCGTCAATCGACAAATCAATGACCGTATTCCCCTGCTTCAGCGAAGTATCCTCCTCACCAAGCACGCTTACCTTACGTTTGCGGATTTCCTCCGCCAGCATTTGCGAATACAGGTCGAAGCCGACTGAGGCAATGAAGCCGTGCTGCTCCGCCCCCAGCAGATTGCCCGCTCCCCGGATGGAGAGATCGCGCATGGCGATTTTGAAGCCTGATCCCAGCTCCGTGAATTCCTTGATGGACTGCAGGCGCTTCTCAGCCACCTCTGTCAGCACTTTATCGCGCTGGTAGGTGAAGTAGGCATAAGCAATCCGGTTGGAACGGCCGACGCGTCCGCGCAGCTGATACAGCTGGGACAGGCCCATTTTGTCAGCATCATGAACGATAAGTGTATTCACGTTAGGAATATCGACACCCGTCTCTATAATACTGGTGCTGACCAGCACATCATACTCTCCGTCCAGGAAGTCGAGAATCGTCTTCTCCAGCTCGGATTCTGACATCTGCCCATGTCCGATACCCACTCTTGCCTCCGGCACCAGCATGGATATCTGCGCCGCCATTTCCTGAATACCCTGTACACGGTTGTACAGATAGTAGACTTGCCCGCCACGGGCCAGCTCGCGCTCTACCGCTTCCCGGGTCAGCGTCTGGCTGTGCTCTACGACATACGTCTGTACGGGAAAGCGGTTCTCCGGTGGTGTCTCAATAACTGACAAGTCACGCACCCCGAGCATCGACATATGCAGCGTGCGGGGAATCGGCGTTGCTGTCAGAGTCAATACATCAACATTGGTCTTCAGCCGCTTCAGCTTCTCCTTGTGGGTCACGCCGAAACGCTGCTCTTCATCGACAATCAGAAGGCCCAGGTCCTTGAAGACCAGATCCTGTGAGAGCAGCCGGTGGGTGCCGATAATCACATCCACAGTCCCCTGGCGTACTCCCTTGATCGTCTCATTCTGCTCCTTGCGGCTGCGGAACCGGCTCAGCACCTGAATATTCAACGGATAATTGGCGAAGCGCTCGCGGAAGGTCTCATAGTGCTGCTGCGCCAGAATGGTCGTCGGCACGAGTACCGCCACCTGCTTGCCTTCTATCGCAGATTTAAAAGCAGCCCGGATCGCCACCTCTGTCTTGCCATAGCCTACATCGCCGCAGAGCAGGCGGTCCATCGGACGGTTCTGCTCCATATCCTTCTTGATCTCTTCGATCGCTCTAAGCTGGTCACGAGTCTCCTCATACGGGAACATCTCTTCGAATTCGTGCTGCTCCTGCGTATCCTTCTCGAAGCCATAGCCAAGCGCGCTCTGGCGCTCCGCGTACAGTTTGATCAGATCATCGGCAATATCCTGGACGGAGCTCCGCACCTTGCTGGTAACGCGTGTCCATTCATTACCGCCCAGCTTATATACCTTAGGCTCCTTGTCTTCCGAGCCTACATATTTCTGAATCAGATCAATCTGTTCAATCGGAACAGAGAGCTTGTCGCCTCCTGCATAGAGGATGTGCATATAGTCACGGTGAATGCCGCTGACCTCAAGCGTCCCGATGCCCATATATTTGCCGATCCCGTGATTCTGATGAACCACATAATCCCCAATTTTCAGCTCGGTATAGCTCTTAATCCGTTCGGCATTATCAATGCTCTTGGAGACCTTCCGCGCCTTGCGCTGCTTCTGCGAGAACATCTCACCTTCAGTAATCACAGCCAGATGAATCGAAGGAAGCTCAAAGCCGGAGCCTAGGTTGCCCTGCAGGATGGTTGGCTCTTCGATGCCATAGTCCTCCAGCACCCGGCGGATGCGTTCCATCCGCTCCTCGCCATTCGCGAGCATCACAACCTTCACGCCGGACTTATGCCAGCGCTCCATCTCGGATTTCAGCACATTCATCTGACCATGGAAATCCTGCATTCCACGGCTGATGAAGCCCAGAATGTTCTGTGGCTGAATATGCGGAACCTGGCGCAGAAAAATCGACATAAACAGGCTCTGAAACGGACGCTGATACATAATAACATCGCTGTCGACAGAGAGATGCAGCTCGGGCAGCGTTTTGCCGTTCTGCAGCAAGTGCAGATTCCATTCCGACTCATCCCGCTCCAGCTGCTTGGCGGTCTCCAGAAGTCTGGCCGGCTCATCCAGGACAAGCAAGGTATCCTGAGCCATGTAATCATACAAATGAGAGCGTTCCGGATACAGCAGACTGATATATTTATAGACCTCCGGGAAATAGGTGCCCTGCCGCAGCATCTCCAGCTCCCGGCCCATTTCCTCACGCAGGCGCAGCTTGGCCTGACGGTCACTCATCTTCTCCAGCTGCCGCTCCAGCATCGCAGATGCAGCAGAAGAAGCCGCATCCTGGCGGAGCTGATCAGCGATAATCTCCTTGGCCGGTGTAATCTTCACACTGCGGACCTTATCAATGGAGCGCTGATCCATAGGATCGAAGGTACGAATGGAGTCTACCTCATCATCAAACAGCTCCACCCGGTAAGCCAGTGGAGAGGTCATGGGATAGAAGTCGATAATACCGCCGCGTACACTTAGCTCACCACGGTTCTCTACACGCTCCACCCGCTCATAACCCATCTCAATCATGGACATAAGGAAGTCATCGAGCGAAAGGGTTCCGTCCTGCGAAACCGTAAGCTGGGCTTCAGCCATGATATGTGGAGCGGGAAGCAGCCTCCGCACGCCGGAGTATGGAACCACTACGATTCCACGGAAGCCCTTGGCGCAGCGTGTCAGCACATCAATCCGCTGGGCCAGCGTCTCGGGACTTGAGACAGCGGCTTCAGCCGCCACCAGCTCATTCGCCGGATAGAGCAGCACCTGCTCCGGGGAAAGCGCTTCCTGCAAATCCTCAGCCATCTTCTGGGCCGAGAACATATTATGGGTCACTACCAGCAGCGGACGCTGCACCTCTTCATGCAACGCAGCCAGCATGATTTGTCTGGCCGAGCCGGACAGACCGGAGATAAGCTGTTCCTTCATACCTGCAGCGATACCGCGAGTGACAGACTGGAAATCGGAATCCTTCGAAAAAGCTTCTATAAGACCTTGTAACAACAGGTGCACCTCTCTTACTAAACAGGCTGACAACGGCAGCGCCGCTGTCACCTATTATAATTGGAATCGAAAACAAGCCTTAGCGGATAAGGCCAAGGCTTGCGGATGACGATAGAGACAGGCGCTTCCACCTTACTGAAGCGGACTGGCCAGCAGACTGAGCTCGGGGTTGTTATCCAGCGCCTGCTTGCAGTAATCGCAGGTCACCTTCACCGTAATCTCGCCTTCTGAATCATACGCTATTATATCTCTGCGCTCCGCAGGGGTCAAGGATTGCAGCCCCAGCTGCATCTCTGTGATATCGCTTCTGCCAATGCTTCCCAAGAACGTCCGGCAGTGCCTGCATACATAGTGTATTGCCATCTATATGCCTCCTGAAGGTAGTATATACCTCCAGTATGCCCCGCCTGGGATGGCTTTAGCCTCAATTCCTGAGCCCTATGCCTTGTATTTCATCCGTTGAATTTGGCCATGGTCTGTTCAAAGGTGTGCTGCAGGCTGTATTCCACAGCATCGCAAGTATCACTTATCATGCTCTCAAGCCTTGCTCCATCCTTCTTGGCGAAGGTAGACAATACATAGTCCACTATAGCAAAGCCCGGCTCCGGACGGGATATCCCCATCCGCACCCGGTTGAAGCTCTGGGTGCCCGTGTGTTGAATGATGGACTTGATACCGTTGTGCCCGCCGGCACTGCCCTGGTAACGCAGCCTGATCTTGCCCAGCTCCGTGTCCAGATCATCATAGACTACAATCAAATCTTCCAGCTGGACCTTATAATAATCCATATAAGCCCGTACCGCTTCCCCCGACAGATTCATGAAGGTCATCGGTTTGATCAGTACCGTCTTCACACCGCCGATCACCCCTTCACCGATCACCGATTTGCATTTATTCTGGTTAAAAGCAATTCCGTGTCTGGACGCAAGCACATCGAGGGCCATGAAGCCGACATTATGTTTGGTTTTAGCGTATTGCGGTCCGGGATTCCCAAGTCCAACAATCCATTTCATAATTAAGGTTTATCCTTTCCACCCGGTACTCTCAGCAGAAGAGTTCCGTTTTTGGTACAATAAGTTTATACTCCGGAGACAGGTGATGAACATGCCACATCAGGGCGATATTTTAACACTGCAGCGCCATTTCCAGTACCATATTCAATATGCTGTGCCTGTTGAAGTCTATAGGGGGAACGCGCACGTAGACATCGGTGTGATTACAGCGGTGGATGAAGGCTTCGTAGAGCTGCAGGGTACACTGTACAACCGCAGCCTCTTCACCTTCATCTCCCGTCCGGGATATTGAAGCCTATTTAACCTCAGTCCCGGCCGCTGCATCACGCCGATAAGGGTTACACCTTCCGCTTGACGAAAGGTGTAACCCTTTTTCTGCTGATCTGACTGCAGTCTATTCGATTTCGAACAGCTTGCTGATCGACAGCTCTTCATGCACGCGAATGATAGCTTCACCCATAAGCGGAGCTACGGACAGCACCTTGAGCTTGGATGTCGGGTTGCTGCTGCGAATAGGAATGGTATCCGTCACGATAATTTCTTTGATCGGCGAGTTCTCCAGACGTTCATGCGCCGGACCGGACAATACAGGATGCGTACAGCAGGCGTAGACTTCCTTCACGCCGCCTTCCATCAGAGCATTGGCTCCCAGAACGATCGTTCCTGCCGTATCGATGATATCATCGATTAGAATCGCTGTTTTGCCTTCAATGTTACCGATAATGTTCATAACCTCACTGACGTTCGGTTCAGGACGGCGCTTGTCGATGATCGCCAGCGGAGCGTTGAGGAAGTCGGCCAGCTTTCTGGCACGTACCACACCGCCATGGTCAGGAGAGACGACTACCGGGTTCTGAATTTGCTTGGAACGGAAGTATTGGGCCAGAATCGGAACACCCAGCAGATGATCCACAGGAATGTCGAAGAAGCCTTGAATCTGCATCGCATGAAGGTCCATGGTAATGACGCGATGTGCACCTGCCTTCTCAATCAGGTTCGCTACCAGCTTGGCCGTAATCGGATCACGGGAACGGGCCTTACGGTCTTGACGGGCATACCCGTAGTAAGGAATCACGACATTGATGCTCTTTGCAGAGGCACGCTTAAGCGCATCTACCATAACCAGAAGCTCCATCAGATTGTCGTTCACCGGTCCGCAGGTGGACTGTACGATATAGACATGACAGCCCCGGACACTCTCCGACAGCTTAACCTGAATCTCTCCGTCACTGAAGCTGGTCGTATGGGACTCGCCCATCGGAATACCGATATAATCGGCAATCTGGCTGGCCAGCTTAGGATTGGAGTTGCAGGTGAAAATCTTGAGTTTGGAATCGCAATAAGTCATAAAATATAAACCCTCCGTGACGGAATTTAACTTGCCAAAGTGCCGGCGCGGATGTGCAAGAAGTCCGTCCGGCGCTTTAAGCCTACAGCTGCTTTCTGCTTACAGCTTTACGATGGACTATGCTGGTCTTTCTTCGCTTTGGCCCGGGAGCGGATCTTCTCTGCATAACCCGGCTTATTCTCCTGCCTTGCTCTGGCAATCGCCAGATCGTTCTCTGCAACCGGACGGGTGATGGTGGAGCCGGCGACAACAAATGCGCCTTTGCCTACCGTTACCGGAGCGACAAGATTCACGTTGCTGCCGATAAAGGCATCGTCACCGATCTCGGTTCTGAACTTATTATAGCCGTCATAATTAACGGTGATTGCGCCGCAGCCGATATTCACATTCTTGCCGACCTCAGCATCACCTACATAACTTAAATGAGACACCTTGGAGCCGTCACCGATCGTAGCATTCTTGATCTCCACGAAATCGCCGACCTTGACCTCTTCGCCAAGCACGGCACCCGGACGTAAATATGCAAAAGGCCCAACGGAAGCCCGTGCGCCGACCTTAGCCTGATTCAGCACGGATTGCTTAACCACCGCTCCGTCCATAATCACGCAGTCTTCAATTTCGCTCGCCGGTCCGATCACACAATCCTCACCAATCACGGTCTTGCCTTTGAGCACCGTGCCCGGATAGAGCACCGTATCTGCTCCAATCTCAACATCTGCCCCGATATAGGTTGAAGCCGCGTCGATTATAGTTACTCCGCCGAGCATATGCCCCCGGTTGATGCGCTGACGCATATAGCCTTCGGCTTCTGACAACGCCAGTCGGTCATTCACACCAATGGACTCTGTGGCATCATGGGTCTGGTAACCCAGTACGATATCGCCCTGCGCCCGGAGTATGCCGATGACATCCGTCAAATAATACTCCTGCTGGTTGTTGGTGTTCGTAACCTTCTCCAGAGCAGCAAAGAGCTTGGCGTTATCAAAACAGTACGTCCCTGTATTGATTTCGTGAACCGCAGCTTCACTCTCCGTGCAGTCCTTCTGTTCCACAATCTTCAGCACTCCGCCATCTTCACCGCGGATAATCCGGCCATATCCGGCAGGCTGCTCCATAACAGCCGTAAGGACCGTTGCAGCAGCGTTCTGCGCTTCATGCAGCGCCATCATGCCTTCGAGCGTCTCCTTCATCACAAGCGGTGTATCTCCGCAGATGACAATGGTGGTTCCCTCTTCACTTCCAAGAAGATCCTTGGCCTGCTTGACGGCATGGCCGGTTCCAAGCTGGACCCCCTGCAGCACATATTCGGCATCCTCACCTAAGTATGCCTTAACCTTCTCGGCGCCGTGTCCTACGACAACTACGTTACGCTGACACCCGGTCGCCTTCACTGTATCAAGCACGTGCCCTACCATCGGTTTACCGCAGACAGGGTGCAGTACCTTGTATAATTTAGATTTCATGCGCTTGCCTTGACCTGCAGCAAGTACAACAGCCATTCTTTTCAAGAATGCCAACCTCCTACTTCTTGAACTCACTACTGAATATATCTCATTCCGGGCAAAAAGAAAAGAGAACCATGCAGGCATGATTCCCTTTTCTTCGAACCCCAATAAAATCCGGTATGGCCTAATGCCGCCCTGGGGAGGCGGCAAATCCCAGAGAGTCAGCGGTTCACCGCTTAAGCTCCCTCTTCAATAACTTCTTCTTCTTCCGTAGCGGCACGTTCGTACTCGGCCAGAACCGCAGATTGAATCTTTTCGCGCGTTCCCGAAGAAATCGGGTGTGCGATATCGCGGAATTCTCCGTCAGGTGTACGCTTGCTGGGCATTGCAACAAACATCCCGTTATTCCCGTCGATGACGCGAATGTCATGAACAACAAACTCGTTATCGATTGTAATGGATGCGATTGCTTTCATTCTCCCCTCAGAGTTGACGCGGCGGAGTCTGACATCCGTAATTTGCATGTGTGTGTTCACCACCTTTTTCCATCAGAGACTTGGTGTATAATTCCACACAGCAAAGCGAATTCCTTCTTTTTCATTCCAAATAATGCCTGATTAAGAAGATTATTTTTGCCGAATCCCTAATTTCGACAGATTTCGTGCAGTTATCTTAAGAATCCTCATAGTTTCGACATTATGCACTGCTTTTCAGAACCGGCACTTCCCGCTCGTCAGGAGGAGAAATAGTTGCCCGGAAATGCCGAAATGCGCCGCACCTTAGAGTCCACCTCTGTCAGCTTCACCAGCGACACGTAGTCATGCAGCAGACGTTCTTCATTCTCCACGGCGCCGGACTCTACGAGCACGCCTACACCTGCGACCTCAGCATTGAACTCACCCAGCAGATCGACCATTCCGCGTACAGTACCGCCTGCCTTCATGAAGTCATCGACAATCAGCACCCGGGATTTCTCGCGCAGCGCCCGTCTGGACAGGGACATCGTATGAATGCTCTTATGGGAACCCGATACATAGTTGATACTTACAGCCGAGCCCTCCGTTACCTGATGGTCGCGGCGGACTAGCACTACCGGCAGCCCGAGCTGCGCAGCCGTTGAATAAGCGAGCGGAATCCCTTTGGTCTCCACCGTCATCACAACATCAATCTCCACCCCGTAGAAGGCGGTGGCAATGATCTTGCCGGCCTGTTCCATCAGGGACGGAAGGCCGAGCAGATCGGACATGTACAGATAACCGCCGGGCAAAATCCGGTCGCTCTGCTCAAGCTGCCCGCACAGCCGGTTCACGAAGGCAAGCGCCATATCCATAGGCATGCGCGGAATATACCGTACTCCGCCCGCTGCCCCGGCCAGTGTCTGCAGCTCGCCCATTCCTTCTCCTTCAAATACCTCTTTTATGATAGCCAGGTCCTCGCTGACCGATGACTTCGCCGCACCGTACCGCTCTGCAAAAGTGGACAGCGGCAGCAGATCGTGCGGCTTCTCCAGTAAAAATTGAGTCATGTCAACTAACCGTTGGCTTCGTTTAAGTTTTTTCACGGAATGCTCCTCGCCAAAACCGAATATTACTATGAATAATATCATTATTGTACGGATTTATACAAGCGAAACCACTTAGCTAAGTGAACGCACTGCATAGACTTCCTTGCAGAATCCGCGCAGCCCGTTATAGATTCTTGCCACCTTGGATTGCTTGGAGACGAGGCCAAATACAGTCGGACCGCTTCCCGACATCAGCACGCCGTCCGCACCCAGCTTCAGCATCGCTTCCTTGAGCTGCTGCACCTCAGGATGCAGCTTCAGGGTCACATCCTCCAGCACGTTGCCGAGGCCCGCACAGACGCCTGCGAAGTCACCGGCCTCAATGGCCTGCTGCATCTGGAGCGCGGACGGATGCACTGTTATGCTGCTTGCGCGCACGCGGCCGTATACCTCAGCCGTCGATACATTGATCGGCGGCTTCGCCAGGATGACCCACATTTGCGGCGGATTCGTGATACGGGTCAGCCGTTCTCCTCTGCCCGTAGCCAGGGCAGTGCCTCCTGTGACACAGAAGGGGACATCCGAACCCAGCTCGGCACCTAGCTCCTGCAGCTCCTGCACCGGGATACCCAGACGCCAGAGCCGGTTCAGGCCGCGCAGCGTAGCCGCAGCGTCGCTGCTGCCGCCGGCGAGGCCAGCAGCGACCGGAATTCTTTTGTCCAGATGGATATGTACACCGTTTCTCACGTTATACCGGTCCTTGATCAGTCTTGCAGCCTGAAAGGCCAGATTCTTCTCATCCAGCGGAATATATCCGGCCTGGCTTGAGATAATAATCGAATCCCGCTTCAGCTCCGACAGCTCCAGACGGTCCGCCAGATCGACCATTGTCATTATCATTTCCACTTCATGAAATCCGTCAGCCCGCTTATGCAGAACATCCAGCATCAGATTAATTTTTGCCGGTGCCTTCTCATACATTTTCAAGGCGTTCACCCACCCTCAGCTTTTCCCGTAAAAAACAACTTAACATATTATATGAGAAACTGGCAGTGAAGTCCATTAAATAAACATCCGGTTCTATCAAGTGGAAACGGCTTTACCGTTCTTTTTAAAGGACGGTACCGTTTCGGCGAGAAATAGAAGGATAATTTATAGTGTAAAACGTATAAATACGCTTATATTTCAAGCAGAAAAGGTACCGCCAGCTGGCGATACCCCGGTGCGGCAGAACACCGCTACAGCTCTTATGATTTGCGCGCAGCCTGCTCCGCCAGTTGAATGGCCCGCTTCACCATATTCCCGGCATCAACTGCCCGGATTCCGCCCCAGCCCTGCTGCTCAACCGTTTCGTAGAACCCAAGCTCCTTGGCAAGCTCCGTCTTCAATTCCTCCGACATCATACTCCGTCTTCTGCGGCTCATTACGAATTCCTCCTTTATGCTGCCCTATGATGAACGTACGTACTGCCTATGTAGTATGCAGCCAAGGGGCAAGTGTCATGCAGCATAATTCAGGAAGACCCCCTACATGCAAAATAACCCCACAAAGTGGGGCTTTAGCTTCGATGATGACTCAGGTACTTTGCGGGGACCCCAAAACATAAAAATTCTATCAAAAAACAGCCCCCCTGCAAGGGAGACTGCCATGACGCTAAGCTTTGATATACATAATCCGCATCTGCCCATCGTCTTCGGTAACTGTGATTTCCACAGATTCAGTAAGTATATCGGCATAGCTATAGGAGACACGCTTGAAGGTCTGCTGCTCCTGATCAAGTTTGACAATAAATACAGAAGGGTACGTTTCTTCCAGGACACCGGTGCGTTCAACGGTCTTACGACGGCCACCGTTAGCCCGCAACGTGATCTTATGACCGACGTGAGCTTCAAGACTGCGTTTAATTTCTAACAGCGCGTTATTAGCCATTACCTGACGACCACCTCTTTCCTTGTCCATTATACAACTTCCTTATGACGTTGTCAAATTAAATAAATAATTATAGATGAAGACAAAAAAGTTGTCAACGGAATTTTTTTAGACGGGGAAAGTCCTGTCTTTAGCACCTTGTTAGCGGTAACGGCGAGGGCAGCATCATAGCCCATCCTTCTGCCAGAAGCTGTCCCCCTACTCCAATAAAAACAGGATAAGCACAAATAGTGCTTACCCTGTTCTTCCATCTATTCAATTACCGCTTGCCCGCTTACAGCATCGAAGGCGCTACCTTCAGCGTTGCCAGATTCTGCAGCTGGGGCATTCCGATACGGAAGCTGCCTCGCGTCTCTATTCCGCCCATCCCCTGGCTACCGCTGATCGTATGGTTCAGAACATCGCTTAAGTTCACCGTATCACGGATGGAAGTGAAGGAGGCCTTGGCCGCGATATACACCGGGTCCAGGGCATGAATGAGTATTCTGCCCGGGGAGCTGGCGAAGTTGGCACCATTGCCCAGGAGGGCTTCGAAGTGCGACTGGCAGGCTCCGGCTACGATCGTCAAGGCATCGAAATTCCGCTCATATTCACGGGCTACCCGGATGGCTGCCACAAAATTCTGTGAGTTCTTATAGCTGCTCAGACTGTACAGATCATAATTCTGTTGTTGCTTAAGTACTCCATCATGACCGGTAATCACAACGATATCGGGACGCACACGGGGCAGCAGCCGGAACAGCGTTTCCGCCATTTTGGATTCATGGACATGATGTCCCTCTGCCGGTATGCGCAGCTGCTCGTAGAGGCTCAGGCTCTTCTTCAGATAGAGCGCGTCCCCATCCAAATGCAGGACCTTGCCCGGCACTTCAAAATAAGCCGCTTCCTTCGGAGATTGACCCCAGGTCCCCGTGGTCCCCGATACGCTCTCTCCGCTTCGCTGGCTCTGCACCTGCCGGTCTTTACGCAGCCAGGTTAAGGATTCTGTTGCCTTGATCTGCGCACGCTGTCCCCGCTCGGTAACCCGTGTAGGAGGCACCTGAACCAGATCCTCCAGCGGGGAATCCGCCAGCAAACGGAACTCCGTGCCTTTAATGACTGCTCTATTCTGCAATATATTGTCTACCCGGAAGGTCACATCGCCGCCATAGGATTTACGAATGACCAAGTCTCCTAGATTCATCACAACACCACCTCTACCCCATGTTATGGGCAAAGGCCCCGGTTGGTTCATCCCCCGGGAGGGTTTTCTGTATTCTATGCGATGCCTGCGGCCAGAAGAACCGCACTGAGCCGTGCATATTCTTCAATGCTAAGCGTCTCGCCGCGCCGTGAGGGTTCAATACCGGCCTCAGAGAGCAGCGCCTCCAGGCGCTCACGCCCTTCTTCCGGGAAGAAGCGGGCCTTAAGATTATTAGCAATCGTCTTGCGCCGCTGGGTAAAGGACGCCTGAACCACACCAAAGAAATGCTTCTCGTCCGCTACCTCCACCGGAGGACGCTCTCTGACCTTCAGCCGGATCACAGCCGATTCCACATTCGGCTGCGGGATGAACACGGTACGCGGCACCATACAGACCAGCTCAGGCTCGCTGTAATACTGAACGGCAATACTCAGACTGCCGTACTCCTTGCCGCCCGGAGACGCTGCCATACGCTCAGCAACCTCCTTCTGAATCATCACCACGATATTATCCAGCGGCAGCTTCTCTTCCAGCAGCTTCATGAGTATAGGTGTGGTCACATAATACGGCAGGTTAGCTACGACACTAACCCGGTCCCTGCCGGCGAAATCCTCAGCGAACAGCTCCTGCAAATTCACCTTCAGCACATCGTCATTGCGGATCTTCACATGGGGATAGGGCGAAAGGACGTCCCTGAGGATAGGAATCAGCCTGCGGTCAATCTCCACCGCAGTGACGGCCCCGGCCGTCATCGCCAATCTTTCCGTCAGGGCTCCGATCCCCGGTCCAATCTCAAGCGCACCGGCTGTGCTGTCCAGACCGGCGGCATCCACTATTTTGTCCAGAATATTCTGATCGATCAGAAAGTTCTGGCCCAGGCTTTTTTTGAAGGAAAATTTGTAACGCTGAATTATCGCTTTGGTTCTTGTTGGGGACGAGATGTTCTCGGTACCACTCATGAAGTAATGCCTCCCTGATCAATTTGGGCGAGGGCCTGCGCGAACTCCTCGCGGGTAATGCCGAACATCGCCAGACGTTTGTACAGCTGCTTGCCATTGCAATAACCGATACCGAGCAGATTGCCCAGCTGCATTCTGCGCTCTGCGGCGCGGGGATGCACCATTAGCCCTCCGGCCATGAGCTCATCCAGCCCGATGATGACCGGCGCCCCCTCGAAGGAGGTATGCACATGCTCCAGCGCATGGCGGATGGCCTCAGGCGAAGCGTTCTCTATCCCGATATCCCCTTTGCGGGTTGCATCCTTCTCCGGGATGAAGGCATGCTTGCACCCCGGTACCTTGGCCGCGACAATTTTGCGGATCCGCTCCCCGGCATGATCCGGGTCCGTAAGAATGATTACGCCCCGGCGCTGCATGGCAAGCTGGATCTTGGCAATGACCTTGCGGTCCACTGCCGAGCCCCCGGTTTCGATCGTATCTGCCTCTACCGCCCGCTTAACAGCAACGGTATCGCTTTTCCCTTCAACCACAATCAGCTCTTTAATCATAAATAATGTTACTCCTTACTCCAGAACGCAAAAAGAAGAGGATTCGCTCCCCTTCTTTTTGGCTAAAGAATGTATAAGTGATGAGCGGCAGCTCTCTAAAATTTCGTAAGTGCTTCCCTCACTATATCGTATTAACCGTTAATTTGCAAAAGACTTTACGTTTAGTTCAGCTCCGGCTTCACAGGTCCGATCACATAGAGTGTCCGCGACTTACGTCCGAAATTACGGGCATGGCTCAGTGAATCGTAATAGACATCCACCTTGTTGCCTTTGATGGCACCGCCGGTATCCTCTGCTCGGCGAAACCCTAATCCTTCAATGTACACCCACCAGCCGATTGGTATAATACTTGGATCTACAGCTATAGTGCGGCCTTCCGTTACGCGTGTGCCGGAGGCGGTACGTGTTCCAATACCCGGTTCTTGCGAGGAATACGCGGTCATGGATACGTTCTTAATCATTCTTTTGTACTCAAAATCCACACCAGCTTTACTGGTAACATTGCTGGCCTTTGCACTGGCTTTAGATGACTTGGAGGTTGTTACAGGTTTGGAAACTTTGGCAACAACAGGAGCGGGCTTAGGAAGCGGCTTGGTACCAATGGCAATGACTTTGTCCTTGGTAACCGTCTGTACTTCTTTGCCGATCATGCGCATGGTGGCCAGCTCGCCATCTTGATAAATCTTCTCGATGTGCTGGATCATTACGCCCGGCTTGCCTGCCTGTGCAACTCTTACGGTTCCCTTGGTCAAAGAGGGGTCTGCTGTCTTGATTACCCGGAAAGGCAAATTGGTTGTCCGTTGAACCACATGCTTGTTAATCCGGACAATTTTGATTTCCATGTCTGCAGATACTGCGGTTTCTAGCGAAGGGTAAATCTTGTCTAAGCCTTCCAGGCTGAGGCCCAGTTTGCCAATGGCCTGACCAATGGTATCCTCGGTCGTAAATAACGTCTCGGTCTTCCCGTCTACGGTAAGAGCGAACTTTTGCGCAGTGTTAATCACGATACGGTCGCCGTCTTTTATTTCATCACTAAGGCCAATAGATAATTCATCATGCGCCTGCAGCGAAATCTGTTCCTTAGCCAGCACATCACTGAACAGCGTTTCCCGCGTCTCCAGTGTCTGTACCTGTCCGTCTATTACTAGAGTAATTTCCTTTTTGCTCTGACCGTGTACGTACAGCAGAATTAACAGTGCGATAACAATCGATACCACACCGGCAAGTAAAACTACGCGGGGATTTACTTGCTTCAACCGTAATGCGATAGACCTGCTGGATGATTGCGAATCATGGGATACCTCTGGTTGGAATACGCCCACTCTCTCCATCCTCCTTACATAGCCCCGTCGTCTAAGTTATATCAAGGTGACTGTATCACTTCTGACGAAACTAGGTTTGAGATTGCAACAGGATACGCCCGCATTGCTTCAGCGTTTCCTGCTCATGGATCGCCTGCTCGGCATAGTTACTCCGGATATCTGTTATACAACAGTATGCCGGGAGCATCCGCGTTATTCAAAACAAAAAAAGCCTAAAAAGAGTTCATGGAGGACTCTTTCGTGGCTTCTCCGGTGTCAAAAACGCGGGAATGCTTATGCACGAGGTTTCCTCTCTTACTTGCGCTTACGGGGTTAGCTGTCGGGTTCGGGCATAAGAGAGACGCCCTATCTCAGGTCACCCGCTCACGGCGGTTGCCCTCAAATTCACCCCAAAGACCACGTAAAGAAATCAAATAAAGTCTGCGGCAATTCTGTGTTGTACTCTCATACGTTCATGCGGCAGAGCATTATTGGTTCCCCCGTTCTCCATCCGGAGACTCAGCGAGACGATCCATGAAAAAGTGACTGTCACAGTTACAACAGCTCACTGCACTGAAAAGATGATATCCTGTTTTGATACATGTTGTAAAGGACGATTCAACCACGTTTACGTAAAAAAATGATTAAAATATTGTAATAATCGGCCGTTTTTCGGTCATAAAAGTTTAATATATCCGCTATACTTCATTTTTCATCACTTTTACTCTCATTTTCAGAGTATACCAAATCGTTCCAGTGCGTTCGCATACGTAATTTCCGCCAATTCCTGTAATTCAATCCCTTTTATTGCCGCAGCTGCCTCCGCTACCAGCCTCACATGAGCGGTCTCATTTCGCTTGCCCCGGAACGGGTGCGGAGTCAGATATGGGGAGTCTGTTTCGATGAGAAGCCGGTCCAGCGGAGTCTGGGCAAGCACCTCTTTGGGTACCCTGGCATTCTTGAACGTAATCGGTCCTCCAAAAGAAAGATGGAAGCCCAAATCAAGACACATCTTGGCACTTTCCCAGCTGCCGGAGAAGGAATGCATAACGCCGCCAACCTCGCCCGCCTTTTCCTCACGGAGAATACGGATGACATCTTCATGAGCATCACGGTTATGAATACTAATTGGCATCTTCAGCTCACGGGCAAGCCCGATCTGCTTGCGGAATACTTCATGCTGCACTTCCTTAGGGGAGGTGTCCCAGTAATAATCAAGCCCGATCTCACCGATGGCGACCACCTTGGGATGAGCACACAGGGAGGCGATCCACTCCAGGTCTCCGTCCTTCATACTGATCGCATCCTGGGGATGCCAGCCTACGGCTGCATAAATATAATCATATTTCTCGGCAAGCTGCATGGTGGTCGGTATCGTTTCCCGGTTAAAGCCGATGTTGATCATTTTGCTGACTCCGGATTCCAGTGCTCTGGCAATGACCTCTTCGCGGTCTTCGTCGAATTGTGGAGCATCCAGATGGGTATGTGTGTCGAATAGCTGCATTACATTACATCCTTTCGGCTTGTGATTCTATCTATAATTCCAGAATTCCAGGCTTGATCTGATTATTTGGCAAAAATCTCTGCGATAGACGGCGGCAGCTGTGGAAGGGCTTTCTGCAGCCTGTCCTGCGGAAAATACAGATGGTATCTGCCGCGGTGAATGCCGCTGATAGAGCGTACAATATCCGAAACCTCGGAGATTTCCCTCAACTGGTCATACTTGTCCAGAAGCAGAATCTGCTTGCTGTCAAACCCGTCTCCCGGACGGAACACATCATAAGGAAGATCGGTGGGGAAATCAATTTCCAGGTCATAATCGGGCCGCAGTCCGGCACCGTCGAAGCTGCGGCGGATTTCGTCAATGGTGCCGGAATCCAGATGCTCCATCTCCACATATTTATACAGTTTACGATGGATAAACCGGCTGCACAAGTCGCTCAGAATGTCATCCTCCTCCAGCGTCCACTGCATGAAGGCAGTCTGCATCAAGGCTTCATCGAGCAGCAGATACTGAGCTACCGTCACCTCTCCGCTGAACAGATCACTCAAGGGCTCGATCATGAATCTGAAGGCATACTCCTGCTGCACCAGCTCCTTGGCCCGGCGGAGAATCTGCCGCAGAATAATCTCAGAGCTGCGGGTTACCGGATGGAAATAGACCTGCCAGTACATCTGGTACCGTGACATCAGATAATCCTCAATCGCATGCATCCCTGATTCCTTCACCACCACCCGGCCGTCATAAGGGCGAAGCATCCGCAGAATCCGGTCGATGTCTATGGTTCCGTAATTCACCCCTGTATAATACGCATCCCGCAGCAGATAATCCATCCGGTCCGCATCCAGCGGTCCTGACACCAAATTGACAACAATTTCATGCTCATAGGTTTTGGAGATGACCGAAGCCACTTTACCAGGGAAATCTTCCGCCACATCGCGCAGAATAGCCGTGATCTCCGTATCCTCCAGAATGATGCGGCAGGTCCAGTCTTCATGATCCATTTCGAAAGCTTCTTCTATAGAATGGGAAAATGGGCCATGCCCCAGATCATGCAGCAGCGCCGCACATAAGGTGAGCAGTCTTTCCTCCGGTATCCAGTCCTTGTAACCGCTCCGTTCAAATTGGGAGATAATCCTCCGCGTAATCTCATATACACCTAGAGAATGAGAGAATCGGCTGTGTTCCGCTCCATGAAAGGTTAAGTAAGAGGTGCCAAGCTGCCGGATACGCCGCAGGCGCTGGAACTCCATAGTGTTGATCAGTCTCCAGATAATGGTGTCCTGTACATGGATGTAGTTGTGAACCGGGTCCTTAAATACCTTCTCTTCTGACAAAGGTTGCTTCATGAAATCATCTCCTTTTCTTGTTTTATATAATATATTGTCGCTCTTTGTCGAATATTAGCGATTAAACGACTGCCAAATCGACAAAAATCTTTATAAGCTTTTTGAAGGTAATTTGCTTGATCAATCGCGGTATAAATGTACTCTCAAAAAAATCCTTAAAATTAGCCTGAAAAAAGGTTGACTGTTTTGGGAATGGTTGGTATTATAAATATCATAAAACAGTGAAGAATGTCGAATAATGACGCTTTTGAACATTGAGAGGAGCAACGATTGTAATGATGAAATCAACAGGAATTGTACGTAAGGTAGATGAGCTTGGACGGGTCGTTATTCCAATTGAATTGCGTCGCACGCTAGGCATTGGAGAAAAAGATGCGCTCGAAATTTACGTGGACGGTGAGCGGATCATGCTTAAGAAATACGAACCTGCTTGTATTTTCTGCGGTAATGCTGAGAATGTAACTTACTTCAAGGGTAAAATTGTTTGTCATGAATGCATTTCGGCTATCCCTACCCCTGTGACAAACTAAAATAAATAGGGTATAATAGGACTAATCCAATTGTTAATTCTAACCTTTTTATATCTCCTTGGCCTCCCGTTCGCGCGGGAGGTATTTTTTTGTACTATTTTCGGGGACTTTCCCCGGATGCCCTTTTTCTTTTACTTACTAGAAGTTCAAATCAGAAGTTCAAGCTTGAAGTTCAAAAACTTTATATCTATCTCTTACCCTCCCAAACCCTCCCTAAAGGGAGGGCCCCAAGGGCCCCGGCCCTCTGGACACCCGGAAGCTTAGTGAATCTCTGCAGCTGGCGCGGAAGGAAGCAAGGTTCGGCGGTGAACCGGCCCTTCTCGGCCTCCCTGCGGTGATTCCTCAGACCTTGTCATGCGAAGGGTTTCGGCATAGGCAGGTTTCCTATGCGGCTGGCGCCGGGTGGTTTTGTGCCACGGATGAGCGTAGAGCGCTCTCCCTGCGGGAATTGCTTTACTGTGGAGCGGCTAGTGAATTTGAACATGATTGGGATCGGTTACTTTAGTGAACTAGAGTTAATGGATAATGAAAAATCAGCATGGGTTAACTGGATAACTGTATTCCGTACATCTATTTATTTCCAATTTATCCGTCTGATCATTATAAGTGTACTTTGTACACTTATATCCATATAAATCCTCTTGATGGTTCGTTTCCTATACATATAAGTGTATGAAATACATTTATTTCATTGGGTGTTCAGATGATTATACCCATTTTTAGGTTTTTACTGGAATTCGAAAGCACAGCAGTGTTCTAACTCCGCTCCAGGAGTTCGTTATAAATATCGCGCTTGGACAAGCCGCGGTCGGACGCTGCCTTTTTCATAGCATCCTTACGCGTTAAGCCTGAAGTTTCATAATGAGCCACATGCTCACCGGTACTAAGCTGGCGCCACCAGGAAGATTCGGCCAGCTCCGCCTCCTCTTTACTCTCTCCCTCAAGCACGATTACGTATTCACCAAGCGGAGGATGCTCCTCCAGCCAGGCTATGCACTCCTCGATGCTTCCGCGCAGGAACTCCTCATAGCGCTTGGTCAGCTCACGGGCCAGTGTAATCCGGCGGTTGCCGAAGGCCTCCTGCAAATGAACAAGTGTCTTGGCAACGCGGTGCGGCGATTCATAGAAGAGCAGTGTTCCTTGAGCAGCACGCAGAGGGGCCAGAACAGCCCTTATATCCTTGCGCTCTCTGGGCAGGAAGCCGATGAACGTGAAGCTTGCCGTAGGCAATCCTGAGGCAATCAAAGCCGACAAGGCGGCATTCGCTCCAGGTACCGGAATCACCGGAATCTGATGACTGACAGCCAGAGCTACCAGATCGGCACCAGGGTCGGAAATCGCCGGCAGACCGGCATCGCTGACGAGTGCCAGATTTTTACCTTCTATTATATAGCGTATCAGCTCCGGTCCGCTGGCGGCCTTGTTATGCTCATGATAACTGAACAGCATGGACGGTGTAATTTCAAAATGGCTCAGCAACTTACGCGTCTGTCTCGTATCCTCAGCGGCGATAATATCGCATTCCTTCAGCGTGCGTACTGCGCGGTAAGTCATATCCTCCAGATTGCCGATCGGCGTAGCTACTAGATACAGACATCCGCATCCTTCAGGCTTCGCTCCATCATGATTATTTTGAAAGCTGCTTTGGCATTGTATGGTCATTGGCTCGTATCCTCTTTGTTTCCGTAATAAATATCCATAATCTCAGGGCAATATTGATTGTCCTCATTATATACGATTAAAGGCGGTTGTAAACGCACCTCCGGCTTCCCGTCACGCGCGGCCTCGATCAGAACCATATTTGCTTCCAGATGGGCACGTGGATGCACAAAGCGGATCAGCTTCGGCTCCAGCCGGTGCTTCCGCATCAGACTGATAATATCCACGAGGCGCTGCGGCTTATGCACCATACTGACTTTGCCTCCGGTACGGACCAGCCGGACACAGGCCTGAATGACCTCCTCCAGGGTACAACCGATTTCATGGCGGGCCATCGCCTGATGGGAATTCAGCTTCAGATCGCTCCCGTTCAGCGGCATATAAGGGGGATTCACCGTGATCGCATCGTATACGCCATAGCCCGCTGTAAGATGAAGCTCCCGCAAATCACCCTCATGAATCTGTACCCGCTCCTCCAGACCGTTAAGCGACACACTACGCCGGGCCATGTCTGCCAGACGGGGCTGAATCTCGATTCCTTCTATAGAAGCCTTTGTCCGCGTCGTCAGCAGCATGGGGATGACCCCGTTACCCGTACACAGGTCAAGCACCCGGCCACGCGGCGGTACACTGGCGAACCGTGCCAGCAGCACGGCATCCATCGAGAAGCTGAACACTTCGTCACTCTGGATAATTCTCAGATCATGGGTGAGCAGGTCATCGATCCGCTCTGCTTCTTGCAGGGGTACAGGTGTATTGTTCATTGAATGGGTCATTGTAATCTCCTTCTCTACATTCAAAAAAACCGTAGGCGACAATCTCCTACGGCTGGATATCCTCATTTATTAAGAAAAGAAAGGCAGAACAGACAATCGCCTTCCGTCCGCAAATGCCCAAAGTAGACATTGCAGATATGGAAGCCTTCGTGATACAGCCGGGCCAGATTATCGTAGCCTTCCCCGACAACCTCCTCTTTCCCTTCGGCAGCAAGTATAGCCTCTGCCTCCGCAGACAGTGCGGCCTTATCTACAGGCGCTTCCCTTTTCAATATGATACGAAGTTGCTCGTTCTCCAGACTCAGCTTCTGATTCGCTTCCATCAGCTCTTTGACCGTCTGCTTCCAATCGCCCAGAGTGGTGCGCATCTCATCCATCTGCGCTTCCATCTCCTGCATGTGTGTAAATATATTTTTCTTCTCCAAGTTTCCACCCCGAAAGTAACCTTATAATGGTTTACTTGACGACAACATCATCCATTGGAAGTTCTTTAACTTTACCCACTTCAAACAACTGCACATGAACCGTGCGGCTGCCGGCATTGATACCGACTACCTTGCCGTCACCCAGTGAAGTAACGACCATTTTGCCTACGGCCGGCATTTCTTCCTTCGTGCTCTCATAATTATCATGCTCAAACTTCAGACAACACATCAGCCGTCCGCATAATCCCGAGATCTTGGTCGGGTTAAGCGACAGATTCTGATCCTTCGCCATCTTGATGGACACCGGCTCGAAATCACCAAGCCAGGAGGAGCAGCAGAGCACCCGTCCGCATGGGCCTAATCCGCCCAGCATCTTGGCTTCATCCCGCACACCAATCTGCCGGAGCTCAATGCGGGTACGGAAAATACTGGCCAGGTCCTTCACCAGCTCGCGGAAATCCACGCGGCCCTCGGCCGTAAAGTAGAAAATAATCTTGTTGCGGTCAAACGTAAACTCCACATCCACCAGCTTCATTTTGAGGCCATGATCGCGGATTTTATTTAAACAGGTGGTAAAAGCATCCTTCGCTGCACCCTTATTCTCTTCCACCACGCGCGCGTCGGTTTCACCGGCAATGCGCATGACTTTCTTGAGCGGCAGTACAACGTCAGCTTCCTGCACCTCTTTTTTGCCAACGACAACCTTACCGTATTCGACCCCTCTTGCAGTCTCGACAATCACGCATTGATCGCGTTCAATCGGGAAATCAAGCGGATCGAAATAATATATTTTACCCGCTTTTTTGAAGCGGACACCTACTACGCTGTACAAAAATTAACCCCCTTGTTTGACGGTAAAGGAACCCTTAAGCAAGACTGCTTCCCTGATGATCCATGCTTGTCCTTCCTCGTCCGCTATACCCGGTCTTTCCAGGTGCTGAGGATTATATCCCGGAGGATCTATTATAAATAACCCGAGCCTCTAGCTTTCCAGCCGGATTAAGAACTGCTCCAGACACAGCTGGGCGTTGGCATTGGAACGCAGCTTCCGCTTGCTCTCCGCCGCATATTCCATATAAGCCACCCACTGCTGCGTACTCCTCTGACGGGCAGCCCTCGAAATAAAGTCTAACTGATCTATGAAAACGATACTTTCGTGCTTTCGGTACAGGAAGTAGAGCATATCTTTGAACCATAAGTGGAACATGCTGAATAGAGTGTCCAAATGTTCACCAAGTCCGGTCTTGAACAGCTTCGAACCCGCGGTTGCTACCGCAGTGCTGCCCTTGCCCAGAGACTCCTTCGCTAATTGTAACACTAGATTTCTCATTTCTGCAAACCAATTCTGTGCCAAAAGTTCCCTGCAGCCGTCAAGACCGGCAGTCAGCGACACCGCGCACCGTGCCAGCGGCACCGGAACCCCTTCACCGGACAGCGCCTGAAGCATAATATCCGGATGGAGCGGGCTAAACGGGATGCGCTGGGTTCTGGACTGGATCGTCGGGAGCAGGGAACTGCTGTTATCGGAGATCAGAATGCCTACCGCAGGGGCCGGCGGCTCCTCCAGGAATTTCAGCAGACTATTCGCGGCTTGCACCGTCATTTTGTCCGCTCCTTCTATAATATAAACCTTCGGGTTAATTCCTTCCGAGCGGTAGGAAAAAACACGCTGAAGTTCACGAATCTGATCGATCTTAATGCTCGCCCCATCGGGGCGCAGCAGCGTTAAATCAGGATGATTGCCATGCTCCACCTTGCGGCATTCCAGGCACTCTCCGCAGGCATCATCTTTGCTGGCGGTACAGAATATCGCCTGGGCGAACGTCAAAGCCATCTTCACCTGCCCGCTGCCTGCCGGACCCGTGAACAGATAGGCATGGCTGACAGCATCCTTGCGTAAGGCATTCTGAAGCAGCCGCTTGGCGTCCTCCTGGCCTAATAGTTCATGAAAAGACATATATTCCTCCAAGTTGTCAGAAAGAAAGGTTAATCAGCAGCCCGCGGATCTCTCCGACCCGTCCCAGGAGATCAATCCGGCCCTGCTCGCTGTCCAGCAGATCATCTGCCATATTCAGCAGAGCGGCATCAACCTCTTCGAGCAGCTTGTAGCGTTTGCCGCGGCCCCGCCGGTCCCAGCCCTTGGTATCCTTCAGGATCACTCCGCGGCGGGCCGTCTCCTCCAGAAACCGTTTGATCAGGTTCCGGTAGATGGATAGCTCACGCACAGTCATGGATTTGGAGAGCCGGTCGCCTTGCAGCTGGATATCTTTGATCTGACGGTTCAACTCATCTATAGTTTTCTGCTGGCTTTGCTGTTGAAATACATCGTTGAAGTTTTTTTGCTGGACCGGACGCCTCTCAGCCTCCGTGGTCAGCATTTCGCTTTTTAAGGGCCTGTAGCCCGGGTTGATCTTCATTATGCTCAATAATGCTCGAAACGATCGACGGGAAGTACGAATACGGTAGCTCCGCCCACCTGCACTTCAACAGGAAGCGGCAAATAGGAATCTGTCGTACCGCTCATCGGCGTGACCGGAGTGACCAGTTGCTCGCGCACTTTGCAGCTGTTACGGATTACACTGAGTACGGCATCCACCTGAATATCATCTACCCCAATCAAAAAGGTAGTGTTACCCGCACGGAGAAATCCGCCTGTACTGGCCAGCTTGGTGGCACGGAAGTTCGCCTTCACCAGTTCACTGGATAGCCGGTTGCTGTCTTTATCCTGGATAATTGCAATGATCAAGTTCATCTTCGTATCCCCTCCTATTAGTTATGTTCACAGGCTTTCCGCACAGCATCCATTCAATATGCAGAGAAGCCCTGTTCAATCATTATACCTCTATTGTTTATTTGACAAAACACCTTAGAAATCCTTTAATATCCTGTCCTTCAGTACACGTACAATATCCTGCTCCACCATATGGATGGGACGACCCGCATCAAGCACCACAATCCGCTGCGGATCGGAGCTGGTAACCAGTTCATAGCCCGCCCGCACCTTCTGGTGAAACTCAAGACTCTCCAGATCCAGCCGGTTGACTTCCCGGTTCTGATTGGCGGCAATCCGGGACAGGCCCACCTCGGGATCTACATCCAGGTAAAAGGTAAGATCGGGCATTCTCCCGCCAGTCGCAAACCGGTTAATCCCCCACACCTCTTCGATGCCCAGCCCTCTGGCGTACCCTTGGTAGACTAGACTGCTGTCTACAAAACGGTCACAGAGCACGGTAATCCCCTCCTGCAGAGCAGGCTCGACTACCTCCGCCAGATGCTGGCTTCTTGCCGCCGCATACAGGAGTGCCTCTGTCCGGGCATCCATAGCCGTATGTGCCGGGTCGAGGATAATAGAGCGGATCTTCTCGGCAATCTCAATCCCCCCCGGTTCACGGGTGATTAAGTAGGGCATGGAATGATTCTGCAGATAAGCTGCCACCCTGCCGAGTACGGTTGTTTTGCCGGAGCCGTCGCCTCCCTCCAGTGTAATGAAGAATCCATCTCGCTTCACTTATACTTCTCCGCCCTTCTGAATGTTGTATACCTTAATATGCTGTAAGGCCGGATCAGCACAGGCCTGGAATTTCGCCCCGCCTGTACGCAGGCGGATCAGCCTGTCACAGACAGACGCTGTAATGCTCTCTCCGGGATATAAGAGCGGAATACCTGGCGGATAGGGAATAACCATCTCAGCCGCAATCCTGCCGGCGCTTGCCTCAAGCTCTATGCTCTCTGTCTCTCCAGCAGCCACCGGCCTGGTAGAGAACGCAACCGGAGCCGATACTGCCGGAATGTCGAAATTGTTCCACGTGGAAATATGGCCAGGGGAGGTTACATCCCCCTCCTTGCTATTATATGACGCTGCCTGGGCTGAGGTCCCGCCTATCTGCGGCGCTGCAAAGGAGGTCTGCGCTGCGATGTCCTGCAGCGCTGTCAGCAGCTCCGCTGCCTCCTCAGCCTTCGAGCCGAGGCTGAAGGCCAGAACCACGTGCCGGTCGTCGCTCATCTCCGGCACGATCCCCCGCTCTTCGAGCCTGCGTTGCAGCTCGAAGCCCCCCAGGACCCCTGCGGCGTCATAAATGACCGCCTTAAAGGGGTCCTGGGTCACGTACGCCGCCCCGTGCAGCGGCGGCGTACTCACTTCTGCGGCGCACGCCTCGCCGCAGACAGGCTGCTGCAGCGAAGCCGGCTGCAGCAACCTGAAGCGCGGCAGCGCCGCCAGGCCGCGCCGCAGGACATCCACGGCGGCGAGCCCCGCCGTGAAGGCACCGGCGCCCTGGCTGTGCAGCAGGCGCCTTGCTAGATCAAGCGAAGCCATCACGGGGTACGATGGGCTGGAGCTCTGCACCATGGCCAGGCGCTGCCGCAGCAGCGCGCGGTCAAGCCATGGCCCTTGCACATGCAGCATGGCGCCCATCGTCAGCGCCGTCAGCATCTTATGCGTGGACTGCACCACGCCGTCCGCGCCCCCGGCAAGCGCCCCGGCTGGAAGCGCCGGGTGCTGCCCGTAATGCGCCCCGTGCGCCTCATCCACCAGCAGCGGCACGCCGCTGGTGTGACAGGCCTGCGCGAGGGGCGCAAGGTCAATGCCCATGCCGTAGTAATTCGGCAGGGTAACCAGTACTCCGGCAGCCTCCGGGTAGGCTGCCAGCGCCGCCTGCACCGTCTCAGCAGACGGGGCCACGGCAAGGCCGCTGCCCGGGTCGATCTGCGGCTCCAGGAAGACTGCACGTGCTCCTGCCAGCATCAGTCCATGGATCACGGACTTGTGGACGTTGCGCTGCAAGATAAGCAGCCTGCCGGGCTCAGAACAGACCGTCAGGATCAGAGCCAGATTACCGGCGGTGCTTCCGCCCACCAGCATATAGCTCTCCTCCGCGCCATAACAATCGGCGGCCAACTCCTGTGCTTCCCTTATAACCCCTTCCGGATGATGAAGGTCATCCGTTCCGGTAATCTCTGTCACATCGTAACGCATCACTTCCGTAAGGTACCCTGCACTACTCTCTGTACTGATCGTGCTCCGGTAAGCCGCTCCGTTCTTGTGACCCGGCACATGATAAGATATATTACCCTTATGTCTATATTGTTCCAGCATTTCGTATACAGGTGCCCTGCCAGGCTGTAGCTTGTCCATAGATTCTTCCTTCCCTGGGGGTTACCTTCTATTTTAACGCAAATACACCCAAACGCCTATCACTTCCGCAAAGGACTGCACAAGCAACAAAACGGCTCCCCTCACCCGGTCAGGGCGGAGAAGCCGTTAAGAGGAACCTTCTATTTGCAGCCAACGCGACACAGATCCACCGCCCGCTCTTTATATGTTACTTGTTACAAGTACTGCGCTTCGTGCATTAAGCATGCTTTTGCAGATTGATCTTCTTCATCCGGCTAATAAAAAAGTTGTACTTCACATCCTCAGCTTCCGTACGCACCATCTCACTCTCACAGTCTTCACAGATGAAATGCGTGACAATCACAATGCCTTCTTCCTTTTCCTGCCCGCAGATAATGCAGGCCTGCCCGGTTTGCTGTTCCATTTTCATCCCACCTTGACTCTTTTAAGAACAGTATGGTACACCTTCTATCATTTTAAACCTTTTCATAGTTTTTTCCTAATCCTTAATAGCCTAAAATATATATATTCGCCCGATACCCATTCGGTGAATCTGAGCCCGTTGTTTAACAAAACGCAGGAGCAGGCCGATATTAATAACAAGAGAACTTGCGAGGAGGTCCGAATTTCCGGTATGGAACCAAACACCAAAGGTGCCGCTACATTCTATCAATACAAGCTTATCAAAAAAATTACTATTACAGCATTCCTGCTGCGGGTCTATCTCGCCCTTCCCTTTGTATGCCTTGTGCTCGAAAGTGTCTTTCTGTCCTGGCTGAGTGTCCTGTTCATGATTATAGCCGGACCTGTCATGCTGTGGATTCAGTATGTCATCTCACGCTCTGTGCTGCTAATTAGCGGACACCCTATCGCCAAGCGCTGGAGATTGTCCCTGCGCCTGCCCTGGCCCGGTTACATGCCTGATCAATATATTAATTACGGCATCTTCCGCACCGTACAGCTGCATAACCTCTGGATCGGTCTTTGCATAGCCGCACTCTTCATCCTCTGGGCTCCGCCCGCCTTCACGGCTTCGCTTGCGGTATGTCACCTGTGGCTGCTGCTGCCCCGTCTGTATACGCTGCTGCGCTTGAACAGTGTAGCCAAAGACGGAATGCTCAAGTTCAATGCAGCAGATGCCTCCTATTACGCCCAGTAATCCCAACCAGATATACATAGCCCTGTATTTAAGCGGCCAAGCATGCACACAAAAAATCGCCATCCACAATCGGACGGCGATTTTTTATCTGTTCTTCAAACCTTTGGTCGTGACCTTCTTTTCCTTTGGGATCATTACAATGAAGTAATCATCATGTATAGTTAGGTGTACAATAAGTCCTTCTTTCTGAAAAACACGGGAGCTCCCGGAATCGTCCGCATTCTGATCTTGTTCCTGCTCTTCCCATCCCCACGCTTTAATCGCCTCGAGATAAGGCTCTGGTACGCCCTTCTTCTCCTTCAGCCCCGGCAGGGAGTAACGTACATAGTCCATGGCTACATTTGTAGTTGTTCTGTCGGGAGAGCTTGCCTCTTTGGGAACAGGGAAGTCCTCCTCATTGAGTGCACCGTTAAAAGTATCCCACGCCGGCTCTTTCGTTCCGCAACCCGCCAGCATTACTCCGACTATACAAAGAATAACTAATATCCACAAAGGTTGGGTTCGCTTCATACCTTAAATCCTCCTTACCTCTACCATGCATCTAAAGACGCAAGAAAATTCCAAGTTAGAATTTATACGTAGTTCATTCGTATTAAGGCTTTTGCTTATTTATTGCACTTTTCCATTATACTTGGAACCATCGCCTCGTCGGTAACAAAAATGTCACTCGTTTGTAAGCGTTTTTATATTAATTTTCCGTATCACTACCCGCTTTTTTATATGTGGATATACAAAAAAACCATTGTCGAATTATCGGCAATGGCTCATGTGCTTGGCAACGTCCTACTCTCCCAGGACCCTTCGGTCCAAGTACCATCGGCGCTGGAGGGCTTAACGGTCGTGTTCGGGATGGGTACGTGTGGAACCCCTCC